>CALFRN010000090.1 GCA_937919085.1 uncultured Reyranella sp. | reverse complement strand
GACTTTGAATTGACGGTCGGGCGAGATTTCCCGATCGGCTAGGCGTTCGACTAATGGCCGTATTCGGGTTAGAAAGCGGTCTTAAGTATTGGACTGGTTTGCAAGAACAAATGTTGTAACTCAACATGTTAACTGCATTTCTCAGTCTGCCTCAAAATCAGGTTCCTCACGGAGTGTTGGTTCGAGTCCGACCGGCGGTACCATCGTGCGAGTTCACCACTCCTCGCAGATTCTCAAGGTGCCGCTCACATCAGGTACCTGCGCCTTCGGGCCGCTCATCGTGAGGAGACACGGCCCACAACGCTACCGAGCTGACACTCATTTCTCCGACCGGGAAACTGATCTCGACCACGCGACGATCCTTGCCAAGCAGATCAATGCAGTTTCTGACGTAAGGACTCCCGCAACTCGAGGGTCTTCGGAAGACGGCGGCGCTGGCACTTTTGTACAGTCATGCGCCGTGACCTTTCCCCGACAGATCGCACCAGAGCCGCAGGCTCGCGCCGCAACAAGTATTGTTGCATTGTTGACCCGGCGCTCGCACATGCGATGCCCGGGCCGGATCGATGAGGTTGTTCCATGTCCAGACGTGTTCTGTCGTTGATCTTCGTCCTTGCCGTCATGGCAGCGGGGGGCGCTGGCGCCCGACTCGTGGATCAGGAAGGCGTCGATCCGAGGCCTGCCGCCGGGCAGCAAGCGCAGGTTCAGCAGTCGCCTTCGCCGGGCAAGGATATGTACGAGAAGGGCAGGGATTCCGGCGCGGAGCGCGCCCGTGCAAAAGTAGCGCTGCCCCCTGAACTGAAGGCGCTGCGGGACGAGATCGCGGAGCAGGTAGGCGACCTGCGGGCGACCGTGAACAAGAAGTATGAGGAGGCCGGCGCCAAGGCTGCGACCTACGCGCTGTGGGCTGCCGTAGGCCTCTTTGCGATCATGGTCCTGGCCTCGGTGCTCGGCGGCGTGATCGTCGCCTTGATCTTCCGGCGAAGCCGCAACTCATGAAGGCGCGCTCGCGCGCTCATCCCTTTGATCGCGCGATGACGACGAGCGCCAGGCCGACGCGGCAGGTAGACTGTCCGCCCTGAGGCGGTTCAGGCCCGGCCAGTCATGAGCGCTTCCTGATCCTCGGGCGCGTAGAAGAAGTCGCCGGGGCGGAAGTCATGCCCCAGGTCGCCGAGCAGGCGGCGCTGGCGCGGTGTGCAGCGTCCGAACAGAGAAGCGTAGGGCGCGCCGAAATCGTAGGCGCGCATGAACATCTGACAGTAGTTGTAGAGTAAAGTCTTGCGCGCCTTGCCGGAGTGGTTTGGCGAGGGGCCATGCCAGATCGCATGCGGGAAAACGTAGGCATCTCCGGCCTTGCCGAGGAGCGGTACGGCGCCCGGCAGCTTTGGGTTCGGAATACGCTCGAGCCGTTCCGGGAACGGCCGCAGGTGGCTGCCAGGGAAGATCGTGAAGTTGCCGCTGTCCGGTTCGGTGACGTCGCTCAGCAGGTACATCACCTTCACCGCCAACGGCCGGCTGGTCTCGGTGACCCGGATGGCGCGTTGGGCTTCGCCGCCGTCGGTGTGGGTGTAGCCTGGAAAGGTGTCCGTCGAGGCCCGCACGATCGCCTGGCTCATCGAGAACTGGATGTAGGGGCCCATCAGATCGAGGATGAGATCGAATATGCGCGGCCGGTCGATCAGGTCGATGAAGGCCTGGTGGTAGGTCAGCAGGTCGCGCCGATCCATGAAAGCGGCCGGGTCGGGGGCAGCATGGTCGACCCAGGCATAGTGGCCGCGCGGCAGCTTGCCCGGCGCAGGCTCGTAGCCGGGCTGCAGGCGCACGCGGTCGAGCTGATCGGAGAAGAAGTCCACTTCGGCCGGGCTCAGTGCGCCGTCAAGATGAAGGTAGCCGTCGACCGCCCACTGCTCGCGCTGTTCGTCGGTCAGGACCCTGGTGGTGTTGGCCAGCATGCTGTTCTCCCTAATATCCGCCTTGAAACACGAAGCGCCGGCTAAGGGTGAGGTCCCCACGGCGCGGCGTGAAGCAACTTGACCTCCTGCGTCATGACCAGCGGGCGGAACTTTGCGGCGAAGCCTTCGGTGAAGTCGGTGTTCGCGAACACCGCCGTCCAATGCGCGCGACGGGCCGCATCGTCGTCGAACTTCCACAGATGCACGATCTGGTTGATGGTTCCAGTGTCGCCCTGGAAGTATCCGATGAGGTTCTTGTCGTGTCCGCCCTTCTTCAAAGCCGGAAAGCCCAGCTCCTGGTAGAGCTTGGTGGCTTCGGCCATCTTGCCGACATAGAGCGTGTAGGTTCTGAGTTCGTAGAGCGCCATGAACGATTTCCTCCGAATCTTTCACCAACTGGTCGGGCCGAAACGTTAGCTCATGATCGAATGCCGCACCACGGCTTGCCCCTCGAAGCGCTCCTTGCGGGGGGCGGCCAAGGCGCCGATATTAATCGATCGTTGCGATGTGCTTCGCATATGAGCCCGTGTGGGTCTTTGGAGGGAAGGCAAGAATGAAATCTGTTCAATCGATGTTGGCCGAAGCCGACGCTGCCGTGCCGCGGATCAGTCCGGAAGACGCCAGGAAGCTGATCGGCCAGCCTGACGTGCTGTTTCTCGATGTTCGCGAGCCGCCGGAGGTTGCCACAACTGGAAAGGTTCCGGGAGCACTCGCCGTACCGCGGGGCCTCGTGGAGTTCCGCGCCGATCCGGCGTCGCCCATGCATGACGCGGCGTTCGACCGGGCCAAGACGATCGTTGCCTATTGTGCCTCTGGCGGCCGCTCGGCGCTCGTCGGCAAGACGTTGAAGGACATGGGGTACACCAACGTGAAGAACCTCGGCGGCTTCAAGGGATGGATCGACTCCGGCGGCGAGATCGAAAAGTAGCAAGGGCTCCGAGGCGCGATCGCTGCGTCTATAGGGGCATGCAAATTCAAAGAGGATTTCAATGATCAAGTTCTACTACAACATGGCCCCCAACCCGGCCAAGGTGGCGCTGTGTCTGGAAGAGATGGGCCTGCCCTACGAACTGATTCCGATCGACACGCGCAAGGCCGAGCAGCACGCACCGGCCTTCCTGGCGATCAATCCCAACGCCAAGGTGCCCGTCATCGTCGATGGTGATGCCACTGTCTTCGATAGCAACGCGATCCTTCTCTACCTGGCGGAAAAGACCGGCCAGTTCCTGCCGGGCAAGTCGCCCGCCGAGCGCGGGCAGCTTCTGTCGTGGCTGATGTTCGTCGCTTCGGGCATCGGCCCCTATTCGGGCCAGTCGGTGCATTTTCGCAATTTCGCGCCCGAACCCAAGGATTACGCCGTCAATCGCTACACTTTCGAGGCCCAGCGCCACTGGGGCATTCTCGAAACACGACTGGGCAAGAACCGGTTCATGCTGGGCGACGCCTACAGCATCGTCGACATGGCGGTCTGGGGCTGGTCACGTCTGATACCCTTCGTGCTGGGCCCGGATGCCATGAAGCAACTGCCGAACCTCAAGCGTCATCTCGACGAGATCGGTGCGCGCCCCGCGGCCGTGCGGGCATTGGCCTTGAAGGACAAGCACAGCTTCAAGACGGAAATGGACGATGCCGCCCGCCATTCGATGTTTCCGCACCTCGCGGTAAAGGTCGCCTGACGCCTCAGGCGGATTTCAGGACGTCCCCATGCGTGCCGTCGTCGGTGCGGGGACGATCCGGCAGCGTTGCAAGCACCTCGACGATCCTGGCGTACAGGGTCGGCAGCGAGAACGGCTTGTAGATGACGCTGAGGCCCGGATTCAGCAGGTCCGCGCCGAGATCGGAGACTTAGTGGTGGCTGTCCATCAGGAAGCATGCGCAGTCGTTGGGACGTTCCAGACCTCCAGCATCAGCTTCGTGTTGCCGCCTGATCATGCCCAAGTTGTATCTCCGAACAGCGGCAGATCGTGGCGGGTCCGGCTGGCGCGATGAAGTCGGACCAGATCGCATTGTGGTGTTCGATGATCTTCTCTGCCGTAAGATGGGGCCTGTCCGATGTGGTGTGGCCGTCAACCGGGACGATCGTCGGGTAGCTGCGCGCCAGGGCGCTGCGCACTGTCGTATCGACGCAGTAGTCCGTGGCGGACCCGGTGATGATCAGTCGTTCGATCGAGCGCGAATGCAGAAGTTCATCGAGGCTGGTGTCGAGGAAGGCATCGCACGACCGCTTCCTGATGGTGGCGTCGCCGGCGCGGACCTCCAGGTCGGTCAGCAAATTCCACCCCGGTAGGTCGGGGTGGTGCGGGTCGCCCTGTGGTCCATCATGCTGGATGAAGATGACAAGGCCGTTCGCCCGCCGCACCGCTTCAGCCAGGGTGTTCAGCCGCCTAACCAGCCCGTCTGCGTCGAATTTCGTAGCCTGGTCGGTGAACGAACCTTGCTGCATGTCGATAACGAGAAGCGCGTGTTTCATTCCGTGGCCTGTCGGGCGAAGGTCCATATTCGCCACCGGGAGCTATGTGTTCCATCGATCATTAAGCCTCTGCAGCCGCTCGCTAGGCAAGTGCTGCGGCGACGCGGTCGAACTCATCCCCGGTTGCGGGCAATCCAAACCGCAGCCAGTGCGGTTCGCGGGTGAACCGGCGAACATGAATGCCCTGCCGCGCCAGCCTGTCGCCCAGATCCGCCGCGTCGCGGTGGTAGGTCAGACAGAATAGCGCCGTGCCGCCCAGGATTTCGAAGCCTGCCTGAACAAGAAGGGCGTCGAGCCTCTGTCGATCAGCTCCAAGGCGGGCCGTCGCCGCTCTCAGCCAGGCCGAGTCCTCAAGCGCCTGCCGGCCAATCTCGAGAGCCGGGCTCGAAACCGCCCACGGACCGAGTTCGTCGCGAATTCGAGCGGCGAAGGATTCTTCCGCAATGGCAAAACCCAGTCGGACTCCGGCAAGACCGTAAGCCTTCCCGAACGAGCGCAGGACGATGGTGTTGGCGGGCAAGTCGCCGGCAAGGCTTGCCTCCGGAGGCAACAGATCGACGAAGGCCTCGTCGACGATGAGAAGGCCGTTCAGGCGGTGGAGCGCGGTCGGAGGCAGCAGCTGGCCGGTGGGATTGTTCGGACTCACGACGACGACGACGTCGGCGCCTGTCGCCCGATCGAGGCTGGAGACGACATTGACGTCGTGCCCCTGTCGGGCCCAGCAGGCTTGGTGCTCTTCGTAGGTCGGTCCCACGATGGCGACGCGGGACTTCGAAACCAGTCGCGGCAGGAGCTGGATCAGAGCCTGCGTGCCCGGAGCCACCACGATCGTCGCGAGGTCGCGCACGCCATATCGCGTGGCCGCAGCCTCGAGCAGAGCCCGTTCCTGGTGCCAGGTCGGCAGGCGAGCCCAGATCTCCGGTGGCAGCTTCCGGACTGGGTAGGGTACGGGGTTGATCCCGGTCGAGAGGTCGAGCCACGGTTCCGGTGCATGAGGAAATCGCTTCCGGATTGCGCCGAGTTCGCCGCCGTGGGCGACCGGTTTCTCGGTGGTGGCCCGCGTGATAGGCAAAGCACCCATGTTCCTCGCCCTCGCCCTGATTGCCGTCGCGACCGAAGCGATCCTTGGGTATCCGGACACCATCTACCGCCGGATCGGCCACCCCGTATCGTGGATCGGCGGCCTCATAGCATGGTGTGACAGGGCGTGGAATTCCGCAGCGCTCTCTCACGAAGAGCGGCGTTGGCGCGGCATCTATGTCGTTGTGCTGCTGCTGGCCGTCGGCGCGCTTTCGGGTTGGGCGATCACTGCCGTCCTGCAGTATTTCCTCCATGGTGCCATTGCCTTGCTGCTGACCGGTGTCGTCGGCAGTTCGCTGCTGGCGCAGCGCAGCCTTGACGCGCATGTCGCCGCAGTTGCGTCGGCCCTGGAGACCAGCGGTATCGACGCCGGCCGGCGGGCCGTGTCGATGATCGTCGGCCGCGACACGCGTGAGCTCGACGAAGCCGCCGTCAGCCGTGCCGCAATCGAAAGCCTGGCCGAGAACTTCTCCGACGGCGTGGTGGCGCCGTTGTTCTGGATGGCCGTTGCCGGACTGCCCGGCGCCATTTGCTACAAGGCGATCAACACCGCCGACAGCATGATCGGCCACAGATCCGAGCGTCATCTCGCTTTCGGCTGGGCATCGGCGCGCTTCGACGATCTCGTCAATCTGCCGGCGTCACGGCTGTCGGCCTTCTGGTTCGTGTTCGCCGCCGCGCTATCGCCCGGGCTGTCGGCCCCTCGGGCGATCACGGTGCTGTTTCGCGACGCCGGCCAGCACCGCTCGCCCAACGCCGGCTGGCCGGAGGCCGCAATGGCCGGCGCGCTCGATATCCAGCTCTCCGGCCCACGAATTTACGATGGCGTCGAGGTTGCCGAGCGCTGGGTCGGCGACGGCCGAAATGTGCTGACCGCCCGAGATATCCGAGCCGCACTCGATCTCTATCGCGCGGCCTGCGGTCTGCAGATCGCAGCCCTTGTCGCCTTGGTAGCGGTCAGTCTGATGTTTTGAGCTTTGGCATGCGCGCCAGCGCCAGCAGACGGTCGCAGTCGAGATGTCTTTCGACATGATCGGCCAGGCGATCGAGCGTCGCGTCGACATCGGCTTCGTAATCCAGTGCCGAGCCGCTGATGCCTATCCGTTGCAGCCAGTGTTGCCGCTGACGGTCGTCGGACAGCAAACCGTGAATATAGCAGCCGGCGACAGTGCCACTGTCGTTGATCGCGCCGTCGTGCTTGCCGTTGGCAAGGCGCAGCAGAGGACGCAGGCCGCCGGTGGTGCGGCCGACATGCATTTCGTAGCCTTTGAAGGGCACGGAGCCTGGAACGGTCTGGCCGGTGGTTTCGATCAGGACCTTGTCGCCTCCGAGCACGGTATCGACTTCGAGCAGGCCGAGGCCGTCGACACTGCCGGCGGGCCCCTCGATACCGTCAGGATCCGAAATCCTCACGCCCAGCATCTGGTAACCGCCACAGATTCCCAGGACATGACCGCCCCTATGCAGATGCGCCTTGAGATCGATGTCCCAGCCGGCCGCCCGCAGCGCGGCGAGGTCCGCAATGGTGGCCTTGGATCCGGGAAGGATGACGAGGGCGGCATCGCCGGGAAGCGGCTCACCGGGGTGAAGGAATACCAGGTCGACGTTCTTCTCGAGGCGAAGCGGATCGAATTCGTCGAAGTTGGCAATCCGTGGATAGGCCAGCACCACGATGCGGGGCAGTCCGCCGCCGCCGGCTGCGCTTCTTCCCGGCAGGCCCAGCGCATCCTCCGCCGGCAGCCTGTGGGCGTCGTCGAAGAACGGCACGAGCCCGAGCGATTGCCAGCCCGTGTGCCTGGCCACCAGCGCCATGCCGTCGGCGAACAGCGAGGGATCGCCGCGGAAACGATTGACGATGAACCCCACGATCATCGCGTTGTCCGCGGGATCGATGACGGCCTGGGTGCCGACGAGGCTGGCGATCACGCCACCGCGGTCGATGTCGCCGACCAGAACGACGGGCACATCGGCGGCGCACGCAAAGCCCATGTTGGCGATGTCGGCGGCGCGGAGGTTCACTTCCGACGCCGAGCCCGCGCCTTCGACCAGCACAAGGTCGGCTTCGCCTGCGAGCTTCCCGAAGCTTTCGAGTACGGCGCCGAGCAGCCTGGGCTTCATCGCCTGGTACTCCCGCGCCTTTGCGGTGCCGACGACACGGCCCTGGACCACCACCTGAGCGCCGATCTCGCTTTGGGGCTTCAGCAGCACCGGATTCATGTGGACGCTCAGCGCCACACGGGCGGCCCGTGCCTGTAGCGCCTGGGCGCGGCCGATCTCGCCGCCGTCGGCGGTCACGGCGGCGTTGTTCGACATGTTCTGCGGCTTGAACGGGCGCACGCGGAGTCCGCGCCGCGTAAAGGCGCGGGCCAGCGCCGCCACCAGCAGCGACTTCCCGACGTCCGAGCCCGTGCCCTGGATCATGATTGCCCTGGCCGCCCTCCGGGTGGTCATCAGAACTCGATGCCTTCCTGGGCCTTCACACCAGCGGCGAAATGATGTTTCACGAGGGCCATCTCGGTCACCAGATCGGCCACCGCGATCAGTTCCGGTTTGGCGTTGCGGCCGGTGACCACGATGTGCAGATCGGCGCGGCGGGCAGCGAGCGCGGCGACAATGTCGGCAATGTCGAGGTGATCGTAGCGCAACGCGATGTTGAGTTCGTCGAGGACGATCAGGCGGATCGACGGATCGGCCATCAGCTCGAGTGTCTTGGCCCAGGCGCGTCTGGCAGCCTCGACATCACGCGCGCGATCCTGCGTCTCCCAGGTGAAGCCTTCGCCCAGCGTGTGCCACTGGACCTGGTCGCCGAACCGTTCGATCGCAGTGCGCTCGCCCGATTGCCAGGCGCCTTTACCGAACTGCACGACGCCGCACTGGAAACCGCGGCCGACGGCGCGCAAGAGCAGGCCAAACGCCGCCGTGGACTTGCCCTTGCCCTTGCCGGTGTGGACGATCAGCAGGCCCTTCTCGACGGTCTTGCCGGCGACCTCGGCGTCCTGGACCGCCTTGCGGTTGGCCATTTTGGCCTTGTGGCGAGCGTCTTCATCAATATCGGGGGCCATGTTGCGCCTGCTGTACGATCGGGGAAGCGCAGAATGGTCGGCCGCGCCCGCGTCAGCAAGGCTCTCCGCAGGTCGGCGAATCCCGTTGACGGGCCTTTGCCGCGGCCCGTATCAATGATCTGACGGTGCCCTTCACGGGGCTCAAAAGGGAACGCGGCGAGAGGCTTGGGTCTCAGCTCCGCGGCTGCCCCCGCAACTGTAGTCGGCGAGCCAACGGCCAAGATACCACTGGGAAACCGGGAAGGGGGCCCGCGGCGAAGATCCGAGAGCCAGGAGACCTGCCGTCATATGGTACGTTCAAGCTGCCGGTGGGGCAGCCAGGGAGAATTGATATGGCCAGCACGACAACAACGACCGTCGGAACGACCGAACGAAGCGAGGCCCTGCGCGCGGCAGCTATCGCGTTGATCCTGGGAGTGAGCCTGGTTTTTCTGACCGGCTTCGCCTACCCGGAGGTCATCCACAACGCCGCGCACGACACGCGTCACAGCCTCAGCTTTCCCTGCCACTGACGCGGCGGCAATGCTTACCCGGATCCTGTCGGTCGGCCTTCTGGCCGGGCTTCTGGCTGGGCTGTTGATTGCAGCTCTGCAGCAGGTCACGACGACGCCGCTCATCCTCGCGGCCGAGACCTACGAAAAGTCAGCCGAAGCCTCGGCCGCGCCCAAGGCACCGCATAGCCATCACGGCACCGAGGCTCATTCGCATGGCGAGGGTTGGAAGCCGGGCGATGGCATGCCGCGCTTCTTCTTCACCGCCATCACGACGGTCGCGACAGCCGTCGGCGTCGCCTTCGTGCTGATGGCCGTCATGGTCATTGCCGGTGTTCCGATCGACGAGCGCCGCGCTTTGGCCTGGGCGGTTGCCGGATTCATCGCCTGCGGTCTGGCGCCTGCCGCCGGCCTCGCGCCCGAACTGCCGGGAAGCGCAGCCGGCGACCTGATTGCCCGGCAGGTATGGTGGGTTGGAACGGCTATCGCGACGGCCGTGGCGCTATGGGCGTTCCTGCGCGCCGACCATCATCCGGTGGTGCGCCTCGGCGCGGTCGTCCTGCTGCTGGCGCCGCATTTCATCGGCGCACCGCATCCACATGAACTTGAGAGCAAGGTGCCGGCCGAGCTTGCCGCGCAATTTGCTGCGCTTTCGCTGGCTGTGCAGGCGTTGTTGTGGGCCCTGGTGGGGGTCGGCATTGGCCTGCTCTGGCCGAAGTTCGCACCGAAGGCGGCGGGCTGATCCTTCCCGCCGATATGCCGTCGTGTTGGCGCGACGGCTTGGAGTTCGTCTGAATGGATGAAGCGACCGTGACGATCTTTGTCTGCGTCTCGTGCCGTCGCAGCCTTGGCGACGCCGACGAGTCGTTCGACCAGCCCGGCAAAGGCTTGGTCGACACACTACGTGCCGGCTTGGCGGGCCGTGGGCAGGCGAGCGTCACCGTGATGCCGGTCGATTGTCTGGCCGTATGCAAGCGTCCGTGCACGGTCGCCCTGGCTGGCGCGGGCAAGTGGACCTACCTGATCGGCGATCTCGATCCTGATACGCATGCCGAAGAGATCGTCTCGGCGGCGTTGAGTTTCGCCGCTTCCGAGAATGGCATCGTTGCATGGCGGGAACGCCCCGCCTCTTTCCGCAAGGGCGTCATTGCCCGGGTTCCTCCCATCGCCGTTCGCGGCATTGCTCAGCCTTCGGCTCTGGAGGCCGTCGAATCATGACTTCCCTGGCCAAGGTTCCCTGCACGATCATCACCGGCTTTCTCGGTGCCGGCAAGACCACGTTGGTCCGGCATGTCCTGGAGAATGCCGAGGGACGGCGCCTGGCGGTGATCGTCAACGAGTTCGGCGACGTCGGCATCGACGGCGACATCCTCAGGAGCTGCGGCATCGAGAGCTGCACGGAGGACAGCATCGTCGAGTTGTCGAACGGCTGCATCTGCTGCACGGTCGCCGATGATTTCGTGCCGGCGTTGAAGAGCCTGCTCGACAGGCCAAACCCGCCCGAGCACATCGTCATCGAGACCTCTGGCCTCGCCTTGCCCAAGCCGTTGGTAAAAGCCTTCAACTGGCCCGAGATCGCCTCGCGCGTCACTGTCGATGGCGTGGTTGCCGTCGTCGACGGCGCCGCCGTGGCGGCGGGCCGCTTCGCCGACGATCCAGAGGCGATCGCGCGCCAGCGCGCCGGGGACGATTCGCTCGATCACGACAATCCGCTGGAGGAAGTCTACGAGGATCAGCTGCTATGCGCCGACCTCGTCGTTCTGAACAAGGCCGACCTGATGTCGGTGGCCGAACGCGAAAGGGTGGCGGGTGAGATCGGCGAGACGCTACCCAAGGCCGTGAAGGTCGTCGAGGTCCAGAATGGAAAGGTGTCGGTCTCGGTGCTCCTGGGTCTCGGCGCGGCGGCGGAAGCCGATCTCGAAAGCCGGCCCTCCCATCACGATCTCGAGGGCGAGCACGATCACGAGGATTTCGACACCTTCGTCGTTGCCGTTCCGGCAATTGCCTCGCCGCAGGAACTCGTCGACCGGATCGCTGGCGCCACGGCCGCACACGACATTCTTAGGGTAAAGGGTTTCGTGGAGATCGCCGGCAAGCCCATGCGTCTGCTGGTGCAGGGCGTGGGTGCGCGCATCCAGCATCAGTTCGACCGACCGTGGCGACTGGGCGAGCAACGAAAGGGCCGCCTGGTGGTGATCGGCGAAAAGGGTTTCGACAAGGAAGCCATCCGCGCGCTCATCGCAGGGTAGACCGGCATGCACGTCCTCGCGACCCAGCTTGCGACCCTGGACGAGGCGGATGCCGCCATCGACCTTGGCCAATCGCCGGCCGAGGTGGTCGTGCTTTCCTTCTCCGACAGCGATCTTTCCGCGCTCGCCGAGGCGTGGCAGCAGGACGCGTCGTTGTTGCCCACGCTTCGCCTCGCCAGCCTGAAGAAGCTCCGGCATCCGATGTCGGTCGACCTCTACGTCGAACGCGTCGTGGCGCAGGCGCGCTTCGTCATCGTCCGCGGCTTGGGTGGCCTCGACTACTGGCGATACGGCTTCGAGCGGATTGGCGATATCGCACGCGACAATGGCGTGTTGTTTGCCGCCCTGCCGGGCGACGACCGCGCCGATCCCCGGCTGGCTTCGGTCTCGACCCTGGCGGCGGAGCCGCTGGGGCGCTTGGAGCAGTTCTTCCGCGAAGGTGGCACTGAGAACCTTCGTCAGGCGCTGCACTATGTGGCTACGCTGCTGGGCCTCGACAATACATGGATGCCGCCAGCACCGGTCGGTCCGATCGCGGGCTTCACGCTCGACCGACGCACCGTGCCGGTAGCCGAACTCCAGTATGCGCGTGATAGTCGGCCGTCGGCGCTGGTCGTCTTCTACCGGGCGAACCTGATGGCAGCCGATGTCGCGCCCATCTCGGCGCTGATGGAGGCGCTGGACCGTGAAGGGCTGGCGCCGATGGCAGTCGCCGTGAACAGCCTGAAGGATTCCGCTATCGAGCCCGATCTGGCGCGCCTCCTACGGGTTCGCAAGCCGGTCATCATTCTCAATACGACGGCCTTTTCGGCGCTACGCGCGGACGATACCACCGTGCTCGATGGTGCCGACGTGCCCGTGCTGCAGGTCGTGTTGTCGGGCAGTACACGGGACGGCTGGGAGACTTCGCCCAGGGGTTTGTCGCCGTCCGATCTCGCGATGAACGTGGTTCTGCCGGAACTCGATGGTCGGCTGCTCACGCGGGCAATTTCGTTCAAGGCCGAGGCGCCGGCCGATCCGCGGCTCGAGTTCGCCGCGGTGCGCCACGCGCCGGACTCCGGCCGCATCGGCTATGTCGCGCGCCTGGCTGCCGCCTGGGCGCGGCTCGCGAGCGTGCACCGGCCGGAGCGGCGCCTCGCGCTGGTTATGTCGGATTATCCCGCCCGGGGTGGTCGCACGGGCTATGCCGTCGGGCTGGATACGTCCGCGAGCGTCGCGGAGATCCTGCGGCTGTTGCGCGGCGCGGGCTACGATGTCGGCACGCAAGAGATCGGCGCGGCCGATATCGAGCGGTTTCTGGCGGATCAGACCGAGTGCGTGAAGATCCCGTTGTCGACTTACCGCGCCTGCCTCGCGTCCTTGCCCGAGGCCCTCCGAGTTGCGATCGTTGAAACCTGGGGCGACGCCGGTTTCGATCCCGCTGTCACCGGCGATGCCTTCGAGTTCCCTGTCCTGCGTTGTGGCAATGTGCTGGTCCTGCTGCAGCCGGACCGTGGTCTCTCCGACGATCGCAAGGCCGGCTATCACGACACGACCTGCCCGCCACGCCACGCCTATGTGGCGTTGTACGCTTGGCTACGCGAGACCGAGAAAATAGATGCGCTCGTCCATCTCGGCACTCATGGCACACTCGAATGGCTCCCCGGCAAGGCGCTTGCCTTGTCCGCCGAATGCTGGCCCGAGGCCGTGCTGGGGCCAGTGCCGGTCATCTACCCCTTCATCGTCAACAATCCCGGCGAGGCGGTGCAGGCCAAGCGGCGCCTCGGTGCGGTCACCATCGGCCATCTCACGCCGCCGCTGAGTGCCGCGGGCCTTCATGGCGCGATGGCCGAGATGGAAGGCCTCGTCGAGGAGTATGCGTCGGCCGACGGACTCGACCGGCGGCGGCTGCGCTTCCTCGAAAACGAGATTGTCGAGAAAGCCTGGATCAGTGGCCTCGCGACGGAATGCGGACTATTGCGCGGCGAGCCGAACCAGTCGGCCATCGCCAAGCTCGACGCCCAGCTTTGCGACATCAAGGAATTGAGCATTCGGGACGGATTGCATGTCTATGGGCGGACGCCAGGCGCCGAAGCGCAGGCCGCTCTCGTCGAGGCGATGACCCTGGCTTCGGGCTTGCAGGACACGCCCGACAGGCGACGTGCGATCGGCAAGTCTGTTGCCGCCTGCGGCCGTCACGAGCGCGACGCGCTGCTGGCAGCGCTCGACGGGCGGCGCGTGGCGCCGGGGCCGGCTGGCGCCCCGACGCGTGGTCGCGCCGACGTTCTGCCGACAGGCCGGAATCTGACGTCCATCGATCCACGTGCCATTCCGACGCGAACCGCCGCGATCATCGGTACCCGGTCGGCGGATGAGGTGGTCCGCCGCTATCTGCAGGATCACGGCGAGTATCCGTGTGCATTGGTCATCGACCTCTGGGCGTCGGCCTCGCTGCGCACCGGTGGTGATGATCTTGCCCAGGCGTTGAACTATCTCGGCGTGCGGCCAACATGGGACAAGGCATCCAGCCGGGTCACCGGTGTCGAGATCCTGCCGCTGGCGGCGCTCGCCCGGCCGCGCATCGATGTAACGCTTCGGGTCTCCGGTCTGTTTCGCGACATCTTCGAGACCCAGATCGCACTTTTTGATGTCGCGGTCCGACGTGTCGCGGCGCTCGAGGAGGAAGCTGCGGACAATCCGCTGGCGGAAGCGGCGAGGCGTGGCGGCGACCTCGCGCGGGTCTTCGGCGGCGCTCCCGGAAGCTACGGTGCCCGCGCCGCCGATCTCGCACTCGATGGTGCCTGGACATCGCGCGACGAATTGGGCGAGGCCTACCTGTCTTCGGCCACGCACGCCTATGGCGGTGCCGAGACGGCCGGTGTCGCCGGTACGGGCTTTCGCAGCCGCGTATCGGCCGCGGATCTTCTGGTCCATCCTCAGGACGATCGCGAGCGCGATCTTCTGGACGGCGACGGTGTCGCGGATTTCGCCGGCGGCTTTGCCGCGGCAGCGGCGTTGCTCGGCAACGATCCGGAACTTTATCATCTCGACACGAGCCAGCCCTCGGCGCCCAAGGCACGCCGGGTCGCCGAAGAAGTGGCGCGGATCGTGCGCGGCCGGCTGACCAATCCGCGCTGGATCGCAGGCATGCTCGATCACGGCCATCGCGGGGTCGCCGAGATCGCCCAGACCGTCGACGCCTTGTATGCCTTTGCAGCTACTGCCCGGGTCGTGCCGGACCACTTGTTCGAGGCCACACACGATGCGCTCGTGGCCGATGTGAATGTCCTGGCTGCCATGCTGGAAAAGAATCCGGCGGCGGTCGCTGCCATTGCCGGGCGCCTCCGCGATGCCCTGGCGCGGGGCCTCTGGACGACGCGCCGCAACTCGGTCGACGAGGAACTGGCTCAGGCGATCGGGGCTTGCGGACCTGCCGGAGGCAGTCGATGAAGGCCGGATCATGAGCATATCGGCCGCGGTTGAGGTGAAGGGCTGGTGCCCGGGCGTTCTGCGACCCATGCAGAGCGGCGACGGGCTAATCGCGCGTGTGCGCCCGTGGTGCGGGGCGTTCGGATTGACGCAGGCGGAGGGCCTCGCCGCTGCGGCGGAACGCTTCGGCAACGGCCATATTGACCTCACGCGCCGGGCCAACCTCCAGATCCGCGGCCTCGACCATACGGGCTTGTCGGGATTGCAGGGCGTCTTGGAACGGCTCGGGCTTGTCGATCGCGATCCGCAGGCGGAAGCAGCGCGCAACATCATGATCGCGCCGCTGGCCGGCATCGATCCCGCCGAACTGTTCGACGTCCGGCCCGTTGCCCGTGCTCTGGAGAACCGGCTGGCGGTGGACGCGACCCTGCATGGGCTGCCATCGAAATTTGGTTTTCTCGTCGATGGTGGTGGCACGGTATCGATCGCCGGCGAGCGCGCCGATATTTCGCTCCGGGCCGTCGGTTCGGCGATGGCCCTGGGGCTCGACACTGGCAACGGAACCGAATGGCTGGGCAGTACGTCGCGTGATGTGGCGGCGGAAGCGGCCCTGGCGGCGGCGAGTGCCTTTATAGGTATTTCCGGAGGGCGTGGGCGTTTGCGCAACCTTGGCGCCGAAGGCCTTGCGCTGCTCCGCGATGTCGTGCGCCGGATGCTTGATCCGGTCGTCAGTGAGTTGCCGATCGTGTCGAGGAAGTCGCTTGGTGTACTCGATTTGGGCGCGAAGCGAATCGCCGTTGGCGTCGCGGCACCCTTCGGTCGTCTCGAAGCCGATCAGCTTCGCCGCTTTGTCGAGATGGCCGGCGACGCCGGAGTAACCGATATCCGGCTGTCGCCCTGGCGGGTCCTCTACGTCGAGGCACGTGACGTCGCGGCCGCACATCGCCTGGCCGAGGCCGCGCATGGCATCAGTCTTGTCGTCGATCCCGATGACCCGATCCTGAGGATCGAGGCCTGTCCGGGCGCACCTTCCTGCCGATCGAGCAGTGTCGACACGCGGCGCGACGCACACCGGTTTGCGGCGTTGGCTTTCGAGGGGACTCTTCATGTCTCCGGGTGCGCCAAGGGGTGCGCGCGCTCCGCACCGGCCGATCTTGTGCTGGTGGGCGTGCAGGGTGGCCGGCAGGGGCGCTACGACGTGATCCGCAATGGTACCACGCGCGATGCCGCGGAACGCACCATCGACGCGGCAGAAGCCGGAACCTTGCTCGATGTCTGAGCAACGCGCCTACATTCGGGACGGTGCGGAGATCTATCGGCAGTCTTTTGGCGTCATTCGCGCCGAGGCCGACCTCGCTCGCTTCAGTCCGGTCGAAGAGCGGGTGGCGGTACGGATCATTCATGCCTGCGGCATGACCGAGATTGCCCGTGACATCGTCATGTCACCGACCTTCGCCGACAACGCCCGCTGGGCGCTTGTCGCGGGTGCGCCGATACTTTGCGACTCGAAGATGGTCGCCAACGGCATCACGCGTGCGCGGTTGCCAGCCGGTAATGATGTGGTTTGCACGCTCGACGATCCGACCGTGCCGGGTATCGCGGTGAAGCTTGGCAATACCCGGAGCGCCGCGGCGCTGGAATTGTGGCGCGGCCGGTTGGCCGGTGCCGTAGTTGCTATCGGCAATGCGCCGACTGCGCTGTTCCGCCTTCTCGAGATGCTGGACCAGGGCGCGTCGCCGCCGGCGGCGATCATCGGCGTTCCCGTAGGGTTTATCGGCGCAAGCGAATCGAAGGAAGCGCTTGCGGCCGACGGCCGTATGCCCTTCCTGATCGTGCGTGGCCGCAAGGGTGGTAGCGCCATGGCGGCCGCCGCGGTCAATGCACTGGCGAGCGCGGCGGAATGACCGGTCTCCGGCTCCTCGGCGGCACGGCGCGTGCCGGAACGCTCTACGGCATCGGTGTCGGGCCGGGTGACGTGCGCTATCTCACGCTTCGCGCGGCGGCGCTGGTGGGGGCGGTCGACGTGGTCGCCTATTTCGCCAAGCGCGGGCGTCAGGGCAATGCCCGCCGGATTGTCGATCCGCTGATCGCATCGGGGCGTGTGGAGATCCGCTTCGAGTATCCCGTCACGGACGAGATTCCGGCGGACAGTCCCGATTACGAACGTCAGATCGGCGACTTCTATCGGTGCGCCGCGGACACGCTCGGGGAACTGGTGCGCGAGGGTAAATCCGTCGGTCTGCTGGCCGAGGGCGATCCGTTCTTCTACGGCTCATTCATGCATATGTGGCGCCGGCTGGAAGGCGACCTTCCCGTCGAAGTGGTTCCCGGTGTGACGGGCATGTCGGGCTGCTGGACGCGCGCCAATGTACCGATCACCTGGGGCAACGACACGCTGGCGGTGCTACCCGGCACCCTCGATGAAGCGCAGCTCATCGATCGTCTGCGGCAAACCGATGCCGCGGTGATCATGAAGGTCGGTCGCAACCTCGGGAAAGTCCGGCGTGCCGTCGAAACCGCGGGCCTGCTGTCGCGCGCCGTGTACGTCGAACGCGGGACAATGGACGATGAACGCATTGTGCCGCTCGCCGACTGCCATGCCGGCACCGGCGCCTACTTCGCGATGGTGCTGATCCCCGGCCAGGGACGGCGGCTGTGACAGGCTCACTGGTCATCGTCGGGACCGGTCCGGGCAAGGCCGATCTCATGACGCCGGCAACAGCGGCGGCACTCGCGCGTGCGACTGACCTCGTGGGATACGGGCCCTACCTCGATCGCGTCGTGGCGACGCGCGCCGATCAATGCCGGCACGCCTCCGACAATCGCGTCGAACTGGATCGGGCCAGGCATGCTCTGTCGCTGGCCGCAGCCGGCCGGCAGGTCGTCGTGGTCTCGGGTGGCGATCCTGGCGTGTTCGCCATGGCTTCGGCCATCTTCGAGGCGGTTGAGACGGGAGACGCCGCGTGGCGCACTCTCGACATCCGCGTCGAACCCGGCGTTACGGCCATGCTCGCCGCGGCGGCCGAGGTCGGAGCACCTCTGGGCGGCGACTTCTGCGCGATCTCGCTTTCCGACAATCTGAAGGCCTGGACGACGGTCGAGCGACGCCTGAGAGCGGCGGCCGAGGCCGACTTCGTGATCGCGCTCTACAATCCGGCGTCGAAGGCGCGACCCCATCAATTGGGTCGGGCGTTCGATCTCCTGAGGTTGGTCAGGGCTGCCGATACGCCGGTGCTGTTCGTGCGTGCGGCCGGTTCGGCGGAATCCAAAGTCGTGACGACGACGCTTGTGGCGGCCGATGGGGCGCTGGCCGACATGCGCACGCTGGTGATCGTCGGCGCCAGCACCACACGGCGGGTCGGCCGCTGGGTCTATACGCCTCGCCGCGAAGCAGGAGCGCGACCGTGAAGCCAAGCAAGCGCTTCCTGCGGACCGTCGAGGATGTGGCCGGCTGGCTTGACAGGGCGCGCGATCATGATGACCGGAAGATCGAGCTCTCGGGCGGCTTCGATCTTGGCGTAGGTGGCGCTGCCGCCGGAGTTCTTGGAGACGATGATGTCGATCTCGTCCGTCTTGAGAAGCCGCATCTCGGAATCGCGATCGAACGGTCCACGTGCCTGCAGCAGCTTCAGGTCGGGCGGCAATGCCGCCTGCAGCGGCGGCTCGATGGTGCGCGCGACATAGTGATGTTGGGGCGCAGCCGCGAAGGCATGGAGCTCCTGGCGGCCGAGACTGAGAAGGACGCGGAGAGGCATCCTTCCGAGAGCCGCCGCCGCCGCCTCGGCGGTCGGCACAACGCACCAGTTGTCATCTTTCCGTTGTTGCCACGGCTGACGAACGACGGAGCCCAGCGGCAAGCCGGTTTGCGCACATGCCGCGACGGCGTTGGCGGACATGCGCGCGGCATAGGGGTGCGTGGCGTCTATCACGGCGCCGACATTCGCCGCGCGCAGCCACCGCACAAGACCGTCGATGCCGCCGAATCCGCCGACGCGCGTGGCCAGCGGCTGCGCTCTGGGTGCCGACGTCCGGCCGGCAAGCGAGAGGGTGGCGTCGAAACGCGCATCGCCGGCCAGCAATCCTGCCAGCGCCGACGCTTCGGTGGTGCCACCCAGAACAAGCACGCGCATTGTCGGCTGAACCCATGACAAGTGAGCGCGCAAACTGCCCGGCGGCACGCTGGCTGTCCATCATCGGCATCGGTGAGGATGGTGTCGCGGGTCTCTCGCCGGTGGCACAGCGGCTGGTCACCGCCGCCGAACTGGTTGTGGGCGGCAAGCGGCACCTCGATCTCGCCGACACCTTGGTCCGCGGCCGCCGGCTCGCCTGGCCGAGTCCGATCGCCGCCGCCTTGCCCGAGATCGTTCGATATCGGGGGCGCGCGGTCGTGGTGCTGGCGAGTGGCGATCCGTTCCATTTCGGCATCGGCTCCCTGCTGCTCGGTTCGGTCGATGCGGCGGAAATGGTCTGCCTGCCGCAACCTTCGGCCTTCAGCCTCGCCGCCGCCCGGCTTGGCTGGTCACTGCAGGACGTCTCGACCGTGAGCCTGCACGGGCGGGCGCTCGAAGCGATCGTCCGGTATCTGCATCCCGGCGCGCGCATTCTGGCACTCGGCTGGGATGGTGAGACGGCGGCCAGGCTGGCACGCCTGCTGGTCGCGCGCGGCATGGGCCAATCGAAGCTCGTTGTGCTTGAGAACATGGCGGGGCCGCAGGAGCGGGTGCGTGCCGCGACCGCTTCAGGCTTCGATTTGGCCGATGTCGCCGCGCTCAATACCATTGCAATCGACGTCGTGGCGGCGCCGGATGCCGCCGTTCTCACGCTCGCGCCGGGACTCGACGACGAGCTGTTCGAGAACGACGGCCAGCTCACCAAGCGCGAGGTCCGGGCGGTCACGTTGTCGGCCCTGGCGCCGCGACAGGGTGAGTTGCTGTGGGATATCGGCCTTGGCGCGGGGTCGGTCGCCATCGAATGGTTGCTGCGTCATCCGTCGCTCAAGGCGGTTGGCTTCGAGGAACGCGGCGATCGTGCCGAACGGGCGGCACGCAACGCCGCGGCGCTCGGCGCACCTGAACTCAGGATCGTCCAAGGACGCGCGCCTGAATGCTTCGCCGAACAGCCGCGGCCGAATGTCGTATTCGTTGGTGGAGGCCTGTCGGACCCGGGCGTGCTGGATGCGGCATGGTCGGCGTTGAAGCCGGGTGGCCGGTTCGTCGCCAATGCCGTGACCCTAGACTCGGAGGCGAGACTCGGCGAGTGCTTCCAGCGCAATGGTGGCGAGCTCGTTCGGCTGCAGATCGCGAAGGCGGATCAGATCGGAACGGCATTTGCCTGGAGGGCGGCAATGCCCGTCACCCAATGGCGCGCGAGGAAACCATGATCGTCGCCGGAGTCGGATGCCGGCGCGGCACGTCGGCCGAGGAAGTCGAGCGCGTCGTCACGATGGCGCTGGATACCTTTCGCGTGGCGCGTGGCACTCTCGATGCGATCGCGACGGACGCCGTGAAGACTGCCGAACCCGGCATTGCAGAAGCGGCGCGGCGCCTGTCCGTGGCTGTCGTGGGATGCGCGAAGCAGGACCTTGCGCGGGTGGCCGATGCCGTGCTCACGCCCTCGGTCCTCGTTCTTGAAACCACGGGCGTGCCGTCGATCGCCGAGGCGGCGGCGATCGTCGTCGCGGGTCGCAATGCGCGCTTGTTGGGCGCCCGCGTCGCCACACCCCGCGCGACCTGCGCCATTGCCATCGGAGATGGTCGATGACGGTTCACTTCATCGGAGCGGGGCCGGGTGCCGCCGACCTGATCACGGTCCGCGGCCGCGACCTCATCGCTCGTGCGCCGGTCTGCCTCTATGCTGGGTCGCTGGTACCCCGGGCGCTGCTCGACCATTGCCCACCGGGTGCGCGCATCGTCGACACCGCGCCCATGTCGCTCGACGAGATTGTTGCCGAGTGCCAGCGCGTGACCGACCTTGGCCACGACATCGCCCGGCTTCATTCGGGTGACCTGTCGATCTGGAGTGCCTTGGGCGAACAGCTCCGCCGCCTCGACGCCGCCGGCATCGCCTACACGATCACGCCCGGCGTGCCGGCTTTTGCCGCCGCCGCCGCCGCCCTCGGCCAGGAACTGACCCTACCCGAAGTGGCACAGACGGTGGTGCTGACCCGGACATCGGGGCGCGCCTCGGCAATGCCCTCCGGCGAGGCCCTCGAGACCTACGCGGCCACCGGCGCGACCTTGGCGATCCATCTGTCGATCCATGTGCTCGACAAGATTGTCGCCACGCTCTCGCCGCACTACGGCACCGACTGTCCCGCCGCGATCGTTTACCGGGCGAGTTGGCCTGACGAGCGGGTCATTCGGGCGACGCTGGGGACGATCGCATCCGAGATCGCGAAAGCTCCGATCGAACGGACGGCCCTGATCCTGGTCGGCAAAGTGCTGGGTGCCCGGACCTTCCGCGAAAGTGCGCTCTATGACGCGGGCTATCAGCGCCGCTTCAGGGGCCGGGGCACATGAAGCTTCCCCAGAATTTTCCGGCGATGCCGGATTTCCCACCCGGCGAGGTCTGGCTGGCCGGCGCTGGCCCCGGTGATCCCCGGCTGCTGACCGTACTTGCCCTGCATGCCCTGTCGAAAGCCGACACCATCGTGCATGACGCTCTGGTCGATCCTCGCACCCTGCAGGCCGCACGCGCTGACGCCGAGCGGATCTTCGCTGGCAAGCGCGGCGGGCGGCCTTCGCCACAGCAGCGCGAGATCAACGATACGCTTGTCGCACGGGCCCGTGCGGGGGAGCGAGTCCTGCGGCTGAAGGGTGGCGATCCCTTCGTGTTTGGTCGCGGCTGGGACGAAGCTGCGGCCCTTACCGCGGCCGGCATTCGCTTTCGCATCATCCCGGGCATCACCTCGGGATTGGCTGCGGCAGCACTCGCCGGCATTCCGGCAACGTCACGCGACACCAACCACGCCGTGATCCTGGCCGCCGGCCATCGCGCCCAGGACGGCCGTTCGGCCGCCGACTGGGAAGCGCTGGCCAAACTCGGTCAGCCGATCATCCTTTACATGCCGATGGCGCAGCTCGCCGACATCACCGCGGCGCTGGCGCGCGGCGGCATGGCGCCCGATACCCCGGCCGCGATCATCCAGGGCACGAGCACCGACGCGGAACGAGTGGTCGCCAGCAGGCTGACGACGCTTGCGGCCGACGCCGCCCGCGAAGGCATCGGCGCGCCGGCGATCGTGGTGATCGGCAGGATCGCCAGCCTCAGGCAAGGGCTGCTGGCTTCGATGGTCGGATGGCAATGACGCGGCCCGTCGTTCCGGGCGGCTTGGTCGTGGCCGCCCCGCGCTCTGGTGCCGGCAAGACCACAATTGCGCTCGGGCTCATGCGCGCGTTCCGTCGCCGCGGGCTTGCCGTCCAGCCATTCAAATGCGGGCCGGACTATATCGACCCGGCGTTTCACGCAGTGGCGACCGACCGGCCGAGCTACAATCTCGACACATGGGCGATGGCTGCGGGCACCCTTGTGGATCTGGTGGCGTGCCATGCTGCCGGTGCCGACATCGCGCTCGCCGAGGGCGTCATGGGACTGTTCGATGGCGTTGCCCGGCCCGGGCAGACGGCGCGTGGATCGACGGCCGATCTCGCGGCACTCTCCGGCTGGCCGGTGCTGCTGGTCCTCGATGTCTCCGGCCAAACCGAGACGGCTGCCGCGGTGGCCGCGGGATGCGCGGGCTATCGCTGCGATGTCGGTGTCGCGGGCGTCATCCTCAATCGGGTGTCCAGCGTGCGGCATCTTGGGCTGATCGCGCCCGCTTTCGAGCGCCTCGGACTCCCGCTGCTCGGCGCCGTCTTCAACGACGCCGAACTTACCTTGCCGGAACGGCACCTGGGGTTGGTGCAGGCCGGCGAAACCGCCGATATTGATCGCCGCCTCGACGGCTTTGCCGATGCGATGGAAAAGTCCGTCGATCTCGATGCGATCCGCCGTGCAGCGCGGCCGGCATCGTTGCCGTCATCCAGCGAGGCGGCGCCTGGTCTGTCGCCACCGGGCCAGCGCGTCGCCATTGCGCAGGATCGGGCCTTTTCTTTCATGTACCCGCACCTGCTCGATCGTTGGCGGTCGGCCGGCGCCGAAATTCTTCCCTTCTCACCGCTCGCCGATCAGCCGCCCGACCCGGGTGCCGATGCCGTCTGGCTGCCCGGCGGATACCCCGAGCTGCATGCCGGGGTGCTCGCGTCGGCACAGCGATTTTATCACGGCCTGCGGACGCTCGCGGCCCGGTCGGTGCCGATCCATGGCGAATGTGGTGGCTATATGGTGCTGGGCCGCGGAATCGAGGATGCCCAGGGCGCACGCCACTCGATGGCCGGCCTGCTGCGCCTCGAGACGTCGTTTGCGCGTCGCAGCCTCCATCTCGGCTATCGCCGGGCGCGGCTGCGCTCCGATTGTGCGCTCGGTGCCGCAGGTAGCGAGATCATGGGCCACGAATTCCATTACGCCGGCATTCTTGCGGCCGACGACGATCCGCTCGTGGAATGCCAGGACGCGGCGGGTGGCGCCATGCCCGAGGGGGGCGCACGGCGCGGTTCGGTGAGTGGCACGTTCTTTCATGCAATCGACGGGAGGTCGGCATGACCCCAACATTCGATGCGGCGTTCCGCGGGCGCTTCCGCGATCTCGTCCTGTGGCGGCGCGACGTGCGGCGTTTTCGCGCCGATCCGGTGGACCGCACGCGCATCGATGCGCTGCTCGAGGTCGCGAGCCACGCCCCGTCGGTCGGCCTCAGCCAGCCATGGCGCTTCGTGCATGTCGACTCGCCGGAGCGGCGTGCGGCCGTCGTGGCGAGCTTTACCGACGCAAACGAGCGCGCGCTCGCGGGCTACGCCGGCGAGAAGCAGGCGATATACGCCGGGCTGAAGCTGGCAGGACTGAAGGAAGCACCGCTTCACCTTGCGGTGTTCTCCGACGACACGACCCATACCGGCAGCGGCCTCGGTCAGCAGACCATGCCCGAAACGCTGCATTACTCGGTGGTCGCCGCGATACAGACATTGTGGCTTGCCGCCCGCGCCGACGGGATCGGCATGGGTTGGGTCTCGATCCTAGATCCGGCCGCGGTCACGCGGGTGCTCGATGTGCCTGCTGGCTGGAGCCTCGTCGCCTATCTCTGCCTCGGAGTGCCGGCCGAAGAACATCTCGACCCGGAGCTGGAGCGCCATCACTGGGAACAGCGCACCAACGCCGAGGCGGTCACCTTCACGCGGTAGAGCAACGTCTACCGCCGCTCGAAGTCGATGCGTTCGTCGACTGGCAGGCCGAGCAGGTGACGGCGCAGGCAGTCCAGGCCGAGTTCGGCTGCGCCCACGCGCACCCAGTCGCGCCCGCCGATCAAGCGGGCCTGGCGCGAGGCGCCGCCCTGGGCATCGGCGATACCGATGCAGATGGTCGCGCCGAAATCGGGGCGGTCCTCGCCCTCGTCGAGCTGCATGAGGACGGTGAGTCCGTGGCTGGCGCCGCTCGCAGCGCGCTGGTCCTGGGCAATCGCCGCCGCCGCCGCTGGTGAGACCTCGCCCGCCAGTCCTAGCTCGATGGCGTCGCGCGCCACCATGCCGCGCCTGAAAATGGTCTCGGCGCCGGGCAGCGGAGCGAGCCGGGCGGCGACCTGTCCCGAGGTGAACATCTCGGCGGTCGCCAGCGTATGGCCACCTGCTATCAGCTTGCCCAGGATCACGCCTTCCAGGGTCTGGTCATCTTCGGCGACGATGAAATTGCCGAGGCGTCGCCGCACCTCCGCCTCGACCGGTGCCAGCCGGCGCTGCAGGTCCGCCTCGTCGTCGCCATGCACGGCGAGCTTGGTCTCGAGCTGCGGATAGTGCGCCTGGAAGCCGAGCTTTATGCCGCCTTCCTCCCGGAATGCCTCGATGCTGCCCAGCATTTCGTCGGCGCGCGATTCGCCGATGCCGAAAGTGTGGAAACGCTTCAGTCGCGTCACGCCCTTGATGCCGCCGAGCGTCAGCAGGCGCGGGATCACCTGTTCGTCGATCATACGGCGCATCTCGCGCGGTACCCCCGGGGTGAACAGAAAGCGTGCCTTGCCTATGGTGACGGCGAAGCCACAGGCCGTGCCGATCGGATTGTCGATGAACTCGGCGTTGGCGGGAAGCATGGCCTGCTTGCGGTTGTTGGCCGGCATCACCCGGCCGCGCCGCGCGTAGGACTGGGTCATGCGCTCCATCCAGTGGTCGCTCAGCACCAGCTCGACGCCGGCGGCTTCGGCGGCCACCTCCTGGGAGAGATCGTCAACCGTCGGCCCGAGTCCGCCGTTCACGATGACCGCGTCGGCGCGTTCGCTGGCCTGTCGGAAAGCGCTAAGCAGGCTGGCACGGTCGTCACCGACGGTGGTGCCCCAATGCACGCCGAGCCCAACCTCGACCAGCCGCCGGGCGATGTGGCCGTAGTTGGTGTTGATGGTCTTGCCTGTGAGGATTTCGTCGCCGGTGCAGAGTATCTCGATTTTCATTGGGCAATTATGGCGCGTCGGACGTGCGAAAGCGAACATGACCCGCTAACGTCGCCTGTGAACTTGAGGGAGTAATCGAATGACCGTCCTCACAACCGATCTGCGCGAGGCGCTCGCCCGCGTCGGCACGTCGACCTTGACCGGAGTGCTGAACCGCCGGGGCTTGCGCAGCATGACGCTCTACGATGTCTGGCCGCTGCGGCCCGAACAGCCGCGCCTCGTCGGGATCGCTTTCACCATGCGGTTCATCCCCTCGCGTGAAGACAAGGATGGCCCAACATCGACCAACCGCAGCATGGTCCAGCCGCAGGCGATGGAGGAGTGTCCGCCCGGCCATGTGCTGATGATCGATTCGCGCGGCGACTCGCGCGCGGCGTCGGCCGGCGACCTCTATATCGGGCGCCTCAAGGCGCGCGGTGCTGCCGGCATCGTGACCGACGGCGGCTTTCGCGACACCGATGGCGTCTTCAAGACCGGCCTGCCGGCCTATCATCGCCGGCCGTCCTCGCCGCCCAGCCCGATCGTACACCGGCCCGTCGACCTCAACCTGCCGATCGCCTGCGGCGGCGTGGCGGTCTATCCCGGCGACGTAGTCGTGGGCGATCGCGACGCCATCCTCGTGATCCCGCCGGAGATCGTCGAGGCTGTCGCCGAGGAGGCGCTGGCTACGTATACCTACGAGGAATTTGCCGAAGCCGAAGTGGCGCGCGGCCGCCCGCTCAAGGGTCTGTTCCCGGTCGCGGGCGAGGACGCCAAGCGCGATTTCGAGGCTTGGAAGAAGGCCCGCGGCGGCAAAGGCTGAGGCTCAGCCCAGCGTTGTCCGGATCTCGAGGCCGCCCTTCAGGGTGAGCGTGACCGGCGTGCGCTCGGCGATGTCGGCCATGCGCTTGCGCTGCTCGTCGTCGATGGCTCCCTCGATGGTGAGCACGCGATCGATGTGCTGCTTGTCGCCGTCGCGGCGAAAGGTGACGTCGGCGTGTACCGACGTAACCGGCCAGTTCTTGCGCTCGGCATACATGCGCAGTGTGATCACGGTGCAGGCCCCGAGCGATGAGCAAAGAAGATCGTAGGGATTGGCGGCGGTATCCTTGCCGCCCAGCTCGGCACCTTCGTCGGCCGCCAGCTTGTGGCGTCCGGCGACGATCGATGTCGCGTAATTCACCTGGCCGATGCTTGCTTTGGCATGCGCCATGATGGTCCTCCGGTGTTGGCTACGTGATGAGATGGATGAACGACCGGC
The DNA here is from genome assembly GCA_937919085.1 of uncultured Reyranella sp. Classification (GTDB taxonomy): domain Bacteria; phylum Pseudomonadota; class Alphaproteobacteria; order Reyranellales; family Reyranellaceae; genus Reyranella. Next base: position 2,267 of record CALFRN010000090.1, on the reverse strand, counting down.
CTTCGGTCCGAGCCACCACCTCGCCGATCACGACGCCGTTGACGCGATCCACCGCGTCAGCGGGCACGGCGGCCAGTAGGCCGCCGGCGGTCTGGGGATCGAACAGCAGTGGCAGGTTGGGGTGAGCGGCCATGGCATCGATACTGTCGATCAGATGGCGCGCGCGCAGGTTTTCCGGATGCAGCGAGCTTGCCAAACCCTGGGCGAACAGTTCCGCGGCACCCGGCAGCGCAGGCAGTGCATCAAGGTCGAGGTCGACCGAAACCTCGTCGCCGCGACCGGTGGCGCGGATCATCTCGGCGAGATGTCCGGCCAGACCGAAGCCCGTCACATCGGTGCAGGCGTGGGCGCCAGCCGCCATCAGCTCTTCCGCTGCCACTGACGAGGATTGGCGCATCGAGGCCAGAGCTGCGGTGATCCAGGTACCGCGCGCCACCCCGCGCATGGCGGCGGCGAAGATCACGCCCGTGCCGAGAGGCTTGGTGAGCATCAGCCTGTCGCCGGCCTTCAGTCCGCCTTTGCGCAGCACGCGGGCCGGATCGACCAGGCCGTTCACGGAAAAGCCAAGCGCCGCTTCCGGGCCCTCGCCGGAATGACCGCCGATCAGGGCGCAACCCGCCTGGTCGAGCATGCGCCGTGCGCCCGAGAGCATCTGGAAGAGATCTTCCTCCATCAACCGCTCGGCCGCGGCGGGCACCACGGCCAGCGCCAAGGCGCTGTGCGGCCGGGCGCCCATCGCCCAGATGTCGCCCAGCGCGTGGACGGCGGCCACTTCACCGAATGCGAACGGGTCGTCGATGAAGGTGCGGAAGAAATCGACCGACTGGACCAGCGCCTTGCCGGCCGGGACCTCGATCATTGCCGCGTCATCGGGCGCATCGAGGCCGAGCGTTACGCCCGAACCCGGCGACGGGCCGAGACGCGCCAGCACCCGCACCAGTACCGAGGCGCCGACCTTGGCACCGCACCCGCCGCAGCGCATGCCGATGTCGGCCAGCAGGCGCTTGGCGTCGGCGTCGGCCAGCGCCGGATCCGGCGGCGCCGCTAGGGCGTTCATCTGCATGCCCCCGGCCGGTGGCTCGCGATACATCCGCATCCACTTGCGATCGATATGGTCCTTCCAGCGCCAGACCCAGGCGCCTTCGACCGACCATGGCCCGCGCGTCGCCAGTGCATGTTCTTCGCCGGTGCCGATGATCGAGAGATACCGGCGCTGCGGCGTGAAGGGCTTCAGCTCCCGGCCGAGCAGGGCGCGTCGCAGGTTGTCCGACAGCGGCGGGCCCTGGCGGACCGCGAACACTCCGGCCTTGGGCCGGGGATGGGCCAGAACCGTGGCGCAGTCGCCGACCGCGAAGACATGATCGTCGCCGGTCGAGCGCAATGTCGGCTCGACGGCGAAAAATCCCCGATCATCAAGGGGAAGGCCCGTCGCGGCGAACCATGGCAGGGCACTGGCCTCGGTGACGACGAACACCTCGTCGGCGTCCAGCCGCCGGCCGTCATCGAGAACAAGCGCGCCGCGCTCGATCTCCGTCGTCGATGCGTTCTCGATCACCCGGATATCGCGCCGCGCCAGGATCGCGCGCATCGCCTTGCGGGTCGCAGAACCATTGCCCGACAGAATCTCGCCGCGCGTCACAAGCGTAACGCCGATCCTGGCATTGCTCGCGATCTGCCGCAGGCGATGGTCGATCGCAAGAGCGAGTTCCACGCCGCCCGCGCCGCCACCGATCACCGCGACCCTGAGCGGGTCTTGCCGGTCCGTCATGCGCTCGACGAAGGCAAGCCAGCGGCGGCCCAGTTCGGCGATCGGCTTGACCGGAGTTGCGTGCTGCGCCGCGCCGGCAATGGCATCAAGGCTGGGGGCGGCACCGACGTCGAGCGACAGCAGATCGTAGGAGACGGGCGGGCGGTCCTTGAGCAGGACTTGGCGGTTGATGCGATCGAGGCCGGTTGCTTCGGCGTGGATCAGGCGCGTGCCGGTCCAGGTCGCCAGTCGTGCGAGGTCGATATGACACTCGTCGAAGGAGTACTGGCCGGCAATGAAGCCGGGGATCATGCCGGAGTAGGGCGTTTCGATGTCCCGCCCGATCAGGGTCAGGCGGACGCCGGGCATCGGCTTCATGCCAAAGCTCTTCAACACATGGACGTGGGCGTGGCCGCCGCCAACCAGCACAAGATCCTTGAGGAGGGGCACGCCGTGCATTCCGTCCCGTATAGCCGATCGGTGACGCCACTGGTACAGCGACAAAAATTATTGTATATCA
>CALFRN010000089.1 GCA_937919085.1 uncultured Reyranella sp. | reverse complement strand
TAGGCGAGCATCGCGGCGTATTTCAGGTGACTGCGCACTGCCGATAACCTAGCCAACCGGGAGCGGCTTGTACAAGATTGCCCCGGAAGTCATGAACGAATCGCAACGCCCTCGAGATCAAATTCAGGTCTGGTCGTGGAACCTCGACGCGGAAGATCCTTCTGGCGAGAGCGACTATGCGCTGCTGTCGGAAGATGAAAAGGCAAGGGGCCGGCGGTTTGCCTCGCCTCGCCTGCAGCGGCGCTTTGCGGCAGGACGGGCGCGTCTGCGATCGCTTCTTGGCGAGTATTTGAAGCGCGACCCCCGTGCGCTTGTCTTCGTGCAGAATGAGTTCGGCAAGCCGAGTCTTATCGACGATCCGTCCCTGCATTTCAGTCTCAGCCATACCGAGGATCGGGCCATCCTTGCAGTGAGCAAAACTCTCATTGTCGGTGCCGATATCGAGCATGTCCGCGTGCTCGACCATCTCGACCTGGCGAAGCGATATTTTCACCCAAACGAGGCTGCAGCAATCGAACGCCTGCGGCATCCCGATGAGCAAAGACAGGCGTTCTTTCGCACTTGGACGCTCAAGGAAGCCATCGTCAAGGCACTCGGCAAGGGCTTGTCGATTCCGCTCGAATCGTTCGAGGTGTCGATTGCGACGTCGCCGCCGAGCCTGGTCCTTTGCCCCGAGGGTGCGCCGCTCGCGTGGTGGCTGCACCTGGTGCCTGGAGATTATTGCCTGGCCCTGGTAGCGCCGGCCGATTCCGACGTTGGACTGATCCAGCGAACGGTCTGATCGCTTTGGCCGACGACCCCGAGCAACGAATCCTGCTCACCCAGGAGAACCTTCCGGAAGAACGCGACCTCGAATGTCTGGATTGCCGTGGTCATGTTGCTGCGTTCGAAATTGGTGCGATGGAGATTCGTGACCGAGAAAACGAACAGGTCGTCCGACAGGTCGGCATGCTCTGCCTGAGGCAGCTGTGCCCAGTAATTGTCCGGCCGCTCCATCCGGCGTTTGTTTCGGGGCAGGTCCAAGGCGCTCACCAGTGCGTAGTTCCGGATGGAAGCGTCTGGTGAGGTGAGTTCGGACTCGGATGGAAAAGCTTCCCGGCTTGAGAGCAGAAAATACGCCTCGGATCCAATCCGGGTCGTCGGAGGTCCGAAAATCCCGCCATCCAGATTGAAGACGGCAACGATACGCGCATCCATCAATGCTGCGGCCAGTCCCGAGCCGCCGCCAATAGAATAGCCGAGCACGCCGACCCGTGCGAGATCGAGTCGCCCGGCGAGGAGCGAGGATTGCCCAGCCTCCAGGGCATCGAGAACCGCCAGCAGCCGTCCGGCCTGGCGGACAACGTGCCGTCCGGCGCGCTCGATGGTGGCGGCCGTGGCAGCATCGGATGAGACGTCAAGATTGGCGCGCTGGTCGGGATCGGCCGTGGGCTCGCTCGCCAGATCATCGCAGCCGACAACGACAAAACCGTGGCTGGCCAGGTTCTCCATCTGGATTCTGCTCTGCGTGCGCGTGGTTCCCCATCCGGGTGAATACAGGACCAAGGGTGCGGGCGATCGTGCGTCGAGTGGCGCATTCATCGCCGGCTCGCCGCCATTCCCGCCCGCAGTGGGATACCAGACCGTGACTGGAATGGGCCGCCCGAGCGAGTCCTGAAATACGAGCTCCGCCCGGCCGATCGCGTTGGACCCGGTCGGTGATGGTGGCCGCGGCACAAAAACGAACCAGCCGGCAAGGGCCAGACAACCGACAACGACCAGCCCGACGACAAGGGTGCGCACGATCTAACGGCCCTTCGCTTCGTCCAGAGTCGTCTGGAGGGAGGTCGCGATCTGGCCGGCAGGCTGCTCACGGAACATATCGAAGTGCCCGCTGTTCACATCGACCTTCTTCAGGTTTCCCGCCACCAGCGGCCCCCAACCCATCTGTTCGTCGAACAGTCGACCCCGCAACGCCTCGTTGCTGCGAAATAGGACTACATCACCTTCATAGGGTGTTGGCCGGTAGCACGTGACCGAATCGTACAGATAATCGTCGAACCATTCCCCCGGACGACTTTGCCTCGCGGGCCCCGGCTCCGGCGGCAACAGACCGAGGTGGAACAGGACGGGCTTGCGCACGATTTCGTCCAGCCCAACTTCACCTTTGCGGAATCGTCTCAGCCGCTCGCCATAGCGATGCAGGCGCAGCTGTTGCCGGCGCAGCATCTGGTCCCATCGCGACATCGATTCACGATAACCCGGCGCCCAGCTGTCGAAGAGAGCGACGAGAGCCACCTTCTCGCCCATCCGCTGCAACTGGCGGGCGGCCTCGAATGCCAGAACGCCGTAAACGCAATGACCGCCGAGGATGTACGGGCCGTGCGGTTGTGCCCACCGAACAAGGCGTAGGGCGTAGGCGGCGAAGTCCTCGAATGTGCGGGATTTGAGGTCAAGCGGGCCATCCTGATGGTAGAGCAGGATGTCGATGAAGGGCCGGCTCTCTCCTAGCTGTCGCGCAAGTTGGTAATATACCGACCGGTTGTTGAACACGATTGTCGGTGTATTCGCCCCTCCTTCGTGAAAGCGAATGACCTGGTGAGCGGGGTTGTGAACAGGAATCGACTCGCAATTCTCATCGGTCCGCGCATCGGCGCGCACGGGAGCGTCACGCAATGCGCCGCTGTCACGAAGCCGACAGTCGGGAGATGTCACAAGTACTTCGAAGCATCGGCGCCAGCCGTCAAGCAGGCCCTGCACGGTTCCAGATTCGTAGAGGTTTCCATCAGCCTCGCACGACAGGCGCCAGCCCTCATCGCGCCCGATCAGGTAGAAGTTGAGGTCCCACTTCGTTCCCGAGGAATACGATGGCAGGGAGATCAGGCTGAAATGACCCGGGTCGGCTTGCTCGGTTTCAGCGATACCGGAGTAGGAGCGATGGACGACGAGATTGATGGCGTCCAGTGGCTCGCTGCCGTGGCCGGCGGCGAACCGCGCTGCAATCTCGAACGGCAGGCGTTCATGCTGGAGTGCTTCCTGGACCGTGTCCGCCACGGTCCTGACGAACTTGCGAAGCCCGTCATCGTCGTTGACCGGCAGGCAAAGCATTATCGAATTGACGGTCGGCCCGAACAGCATTTCGGCTTCCGGCTCCTCGCGGTTGGCAACCTGCGATGCGATCACGATCCGGGGGTTGCCTGTCACGCGATGCAGCATCAGAGCGAGCGCGGCGGCAGCAAGGCTGTAAAGCGTGACATTCTGCTGCCGTGCGAAGGCATTGGCTGCCTCGCTGAGTGACCCCGGCAACAGGATGGAAGTGACGTGGTCCTGATTGCCTGTGCGGGTAGTGAGCGCGTGATCGGGCGTTACCCGTGTGCCTGTGACGTCTCTCAGTTGCCGCTGCCAATAGGCGCGATCGTCATCCAGCGCGTCGCTCGCCAGCAGTTCCCTCTCCCAGAGAGCATAGTCGGGGAACTGGAGTTCGGGCTCGGATGCGTCCGGAGCACAACCGGTGTCGATGGCATTTGCGGCGGCGCGGAACTCGCTGACGAGCAGACCGGTCGACCAGCCGTCCGCTACCATCGAATGAAGAGTGATCAGCAGCATGCCGCGATCCGGCCCAAGGCGCAGAAGTGTCGCTCGTAACAGAGGTGCCTGGCGGGGATCGATGGGGGCGATCGCCTCAGCCTTGGCGATCTCCTCTGCACGCTCGGTGCCCTTGTCGGCCGGAAGAGCCGACAGGTCTATCTCAGACAATGTGAGTGGACTTGCAGGAGAGACGATCTGGACGGGCCTGCTCTCGACCTCCCGAAAGCAGGTGCGCAGTATCTCGTGCTTCTGCACAATCGATTGCAGCGCACCTTCGGCCGCCTTGTGCGACAGACGCCCGTTCACGAGCCAACGCATCGCGACATTCAGCCCCTCCGG
>CALFRN010000088.1 GCA_937919085.1 uncultured Reyranella sp. | reverse complement strand
CGATCCGTGGAAGCATGTCGGCAAGGAGCGGGAAGCTGCGCGCTTCCACGGCGATGGCCTGCTGGTGGTCGAGGATGGCAGGATCGTCGACTTCGGCACCTTCGAGGATGTGTCTGTCCGCCACCGCGGCCTCGAAGTCACGCATATCGAGGACCGGTTGATCGTACCGGGCTTTATCGACGGTCACATTCACTTCCCGCAGACGCGTGTGCTCGGCGCCTTCGGGGAACAACTCCTGCCGTGGCTGCAGGACTCGGTGTTCCCCGAGGAGCTCAAATACAGCGACCGCGCCTACGCCAGGGACGGAGCCAGGCGCTTTTTCGATGCGCTTCTGGCCTCGGGTACGACGACCTGCCAGGCCTTCACCAGTTCCTCGGCGGTCTCGACCGAGGAGCTGTTCGATGAGGCAAGCCGGCGCAACATGCGCACAATCGCCGGCCTCACCGGCATCGACCGCCATGCACCGGCGGCGGCGCTCAATACAGCGAGCGGATTCTACGAGGACAGCAAACGGTTGATCGAGCGCTACCACCGGAAGGGCCGCAACCTCTACGCCATCACGCCGCGCTTTGCCTTCGGTTCGTCGCCCGAGCTCCTGAAGGCCTGTCAGAAGCTGAAGCACGAGCATCCCGATTGCTGGGTCAATACCCACATCTCGGAGAATCCGAGTGAAATCCATGGCGTGCTGGCCGAGCACGGCGACTGTTCCGACTATCTCGGCGTCTATGAGAAGTATCAGCTGGTCGGTCCGAAATTTTCCGGCGGCCACGGCGTTTGGCTTTCCGACGACGAGTTCCGCCGGATGTCCGGAAGCGGTGCGGCGGTGGTGTTCTGCCCGTGTTCGAACCTGTTTCTGGGGAGTGGCCTGTTCCGCATCGGCCGTGCGACCGATCCCCGGAACCGCGTGAAGATGGCGTTTGGCACCGACGTGGGCGGGGGCAACCGCTTTTCGATGCTGAACGTGCTGGACGACGCCTACAAGGTCGGCATGTGCAACAACACCATGCTCGACGGCAGCATCGACCCCGCGCGCAGGGATGCAGCCGAGGCTGAACGCAACAAGATATCGCCCTACCGCGGCTTCTGGTCGATCACGCTGGGCGGCGCCGAAGGCCTCTACATCGACGACCTGGTCGGCAATTTCGATCCGGGAAAGGAGGCCGATTTCGTGGCGCTCGACTGGAACGCCGGGCCGGCCGCGCAGTCCTGGCATCAATCGTTGACCGTCGGGAAGGCCGGGCCTCGAGAAGTAGGGGAGGCGGCCAACCTTCTGTTCGGCATGATGATGGTGGCGGACGACCGTGCAGTCGACGAGACCTGGGTCATGGGCAGGCGGCTCTACAAGAAGAAGGCCTGAACGCCACCGGCAGCGTCCGCTGTTGCGTCAGCGGGGCAGTCTTCAGAACAGGCGCCAGAAGGCGACAACCATAATGGCATATATGGCCACGATGAGCGCGGCGCCGAGGAGGTGGGTCCGCGTTGCCGTCGCGGGCGACGCGGGGGTCAGCCACCAGCCGAACCGCCCGGCCACCCATGGCACGAGGAAACCTGTCAGTCCGACGCTCACGATGTTGCCGAGGAACAGCGCGATGGCGAAGGGCAAGTGGAGCACATTGGAAAACAGCGGCGTGCCCACGAAGAACCCGAACAGGAAGACGATCGGGTAGAGCATCAGCAGGACCAGCATGTCCATCTTCCACACCGGCAGCGGCGCGGCACTCGATGCGGCGTGGCCCCTGAACCATTGGTCGAATCCGGTGCGCGCCATCCGCGTATGGAACTCCTCGGTGAGCGCGGCTGCTTCCTCGACAAGCCTTTTGCGCACCGGCGAGTCGAGCCAGGCCTGCAGATTGGCCTCGCAATCGAAGCGCAGGATGGCGACGAAATTCTCCTGCACGCCGGGCACCGGCGATTCGAAGCGATAGCCCTCCAGGCCGGGCGCCTTGGACTGCGCGGCGGCGACTTTGTGCTCCCAAAGTCGGTACTCGGCCTCCTTGCCCGGCCGTACCCGTGTGCTGATCACGGCCGATACGGAGGCGGGCCTGATGCCCTCCGCCTCATCCTTGACGACATGCACGTCGTCCCGCCCGACCAGCATCGGGGCCGCACCCTCGAGGCGTGCCTGGCGTTCCGGGGACACCAGCCAGGCCCGGGCGGCCTCGAGGCCGGTGAACCGCTGCAGGATCACCCAGTCGACCTGAAGTGGCGGCTTGGGCGGCATCAATCGCTGTTCGATGAAGCCGGGAAATTTGGCGATGGAGGTGCTGGTCTCGCCCTGCCAGCGGGCGAAGTCCTCGGCTCGTTCCGGCCGCACGCAGGTCTGCGTCACAATGCTGACGGTGCCGCCTGGATCGCTGCCCGTCCCGCTCATGACGTGGTCCCGAGCCTGGCGTACATCCGGTCGGGCGTGAATGGCAGATGGGCGAAGCGCAAGCCGGTCGCGTCGGCCAGGGCGTTGGAGACCGCGGGCGCCACGGGATTTATGCCGCACTCGCCCTGGGATTTGGCACCCAGCGGTCCGATGGTGTCGACCGTGTTGGCGAAGAATATGTCGGTGTGCGGCGTATCGGCAAAGGCCGGGACCCGGCAATTGCGCAGCTGCGGATTCACCATGCGGCCTTCGTCATGGACCATGTTCTCGATCAGCGCCCAGCCATAGCCCATGGCAATCGCGCCATCGAGTTGACCGCGGCACTGCATCGGATTGATGGGGCGTCCGATGTCGGCAGCGTGCACGCTGTGCAGGACGCGGACCTCGCCGGTCACGCGATGCACCGCCAGCCGCACGCCCTGGACGTTGAAGGCGATCGTGCGCGGCGACAGGTAAGCCTTGCGACTGACCGTAAAACGATGGTTGATCTTGGCGCCTGCCGTATGGAGTTCGGCCAACGCGATCCGCCTGTTGCCGCAGACGACCGCATCGCTGTCGAGCCGGCACTTGTCGCGATCGACGCCGGCATGGCGGGCGGCGAAGGCAAGAATGTCGTCGCGCATCGCCTCGGCGGCGAGATGGACGGCCTTGCCCGCCACTACCGTGCCGGTACTGGCGAAGGTGCCGGTGTCGTAGGGCGTGCGGTCGGTGTCGGCGTTTATGATGTCGACGTCCCGGGCGCGCACGCCGACGATGGAGGCGGCAATCTGCTTGTGCGCCGTGGTGATGCCGTTGCCCATCTCGGATGAGCCGCAGGCAAGATGATAGGTGCCGGTGGGCAGAAGTTTCATCTCGGCGGCGGACCGATGCTCGGTGGGCGGACCGCATTCGAGCATGGCAAGGGCTACCCCCGTTCCCTCGGCCCACTCCTTGCCGTCCGGCACTTTAGTACCGTTGCCCTTGGCGAGTTCGCGTTCGACGATGTCGAGACATTCAGCGATTCCGTGGCTGCCGAAGCTGGCGTCGCTTGGCTCCTTCCAGATCGATTCGACGTTGTCACCGGTCTGGACGACGTTCTTGCGCCGGATGGTGAAGGGGTCGATGCCGAGAAGGCGGGCCAATTCGTCCAGGGCGCATTCGATGGCGAAGGTGGTCTGCGAGGCGCCGTAGCCCCGGAAGCCGCCGCCCGGCACCATGTTGGTGTATACGACATGGCCAACGCCCTTCTTGTTCTCGCAACGATAGGCGGCGATCGGACTCCCCATCGCACTGGCGAGGGTTTCGCTGGCGTGATTGCCGTAGGCGCCGGTGTTCGACACGACGCTCACGTCGAGCGCCGTCAGCGTGCCATCCTTCCTGGCGCCGATCCTGACCTTTGTTGTCATCTGATGCCGCGTCGTTGCGCCGATGAACTCCTCCTCGCGGGTCCATTCCCACTTCACAGGACGGCCATCGAGCTTCATGGAGGCGAACAGCGGGAGATCTTCCGAAATCATCTCCTGCTTGCCACCGAAGCCGCCTCCGACCCGCTCGGT
>CALFRN010000087.1 GCA_937919085.1 uncultured Reyranella sp. | reverse complement strand
CCGCCGAACAGCCGGTCGGCGCCGACGAACAGCAGCAGCATGGAGATGCCCATCACCACTTCGGGCATCACCATCGGCGCGATGACCATGCCGCCGAAGAGGCCACGCCCCGGGAAGGCCGGCGCGCGGGCAAGCGCGTAGCCGGCGGCGAGGCCGAGGATCGCTGCCGTGGAGGCGCTCACGACGGCGATCCGGATCGACAGCCAGGCCGCCGAGAGCATGGCCTCGTTGGCCAGCAGCGCGCTCCACCATTTGGTCGAGAATCCGCCCCACACCGTGACCAGCCGCGATTCGTTGAAGGAGTAGATCATTACCAGCGCCAGCGGCAGGTAGAGGAAGGCATAGCCGAAACCCAGCGCCGCGACGGCAAAGTGCACGCGGCCCCTCATCGCCGCCGCTCCAGACTCCTGGCCTGCTGGCGCTGGAACAGCGCAATGGGACCAAGCAGTAGCACCAACAGGCAGATGGCGACCGCCGAGGCGAGCGGCCAGTCGCCGTTGGTGAAGAACTCGTCCCACAGCACCTTGCCGATCATCAGGGTTTCGGTGCCGCCCAGGAGGTCGGGGATCACGAACTCGCCGACCGACGGGATGAACACCAGCAGGCAGCCGGCGACGATGCCGGGCAGCGACAGCGGCAGGGTGACGGTGAAAAAGGCGGTGAGGGGCCTGGCGCCAAGGTCGGCTGCCGCCTCGAGGAGACCGGCGTCGAGTTTCTCCAGTGTGGCGTAGAGCGGCAGCACCATGAAGGGCAGGTAGGCATAGACGATGCCGAGATGGATCGCCCATTCGGTGCCGATGATCGTGCCGGGATTCTCGGCAAGTCCGGTCCAGCGCAGGAACTGGTCGAGCAGGCCGTTGTCGGCCAGCAGGCCCATCCAAGCGTAAACCCGGATCAGAAACGAAGTCCAGAACGGCAGCACCACCAGCATCAGCAGCAGCGGCCGGCGCACGGGTGCCGCTCGGGCGATTGCGTAGGCCATGGGATAGCCAAGGAGGAGGGCCACCAGCGTCGAGGTGGCGGCGATGCGCAACGAGATGAGCCAGGCCGCGAGATAAAGGTCGTCGGTGAACAGCAGCCTGAAGTTGGCGAAGCTCAGGCCCAGCGCGACCGGGGGCACTGAATCGGGTGCATTGGTGCCGAGCGCGATGGCCAGCACCAGCGCGAACGGCAGCAGAAAGAAGATTCCGAGCCACACGAAGGGCAACGCAATGACGGCACGCATTGCGCTACGCCTCCAGCGGGTGCCCGGCGTCGGCGGCCCAGCCGAGCCAGACATTCTGGCCGCGGCGAAACGCATCGTCGGTCATGGCGGCCAACATCGTGCGGCCGTCGTCGAGGGCAACCCGGCAGAGCGATCGCGAGCCTTCGTAGGCGATGTCGGTGATCCTGCCGGCACACGCGTGGGCGGTGTCCGGCCGCGCCGCGAAAAGCGCGACCTTCTCTGGCCGGAGTGCCATCCAGCGGCCTTCCGGCACCTCGAGGATATTGGCGAGGCCGATAAAGTCGGCGACAAAGCGCGACGCAGGCCGTTCGTAGACTTCGCGCGGGGCGCCAGTCTGGACGATGCGGCCGGCTTTCATGACGGCGAGCCGGGTCGCCATGGACATCGCCTCTTCCTGATCGTGAGTTACCATGATGAAGGTGAGGCCGAGTTCTTCCTGCAGGCGCACCAACTCGAAGCGCGTGCCTTCGCGCAGCTTGCGGTCGAGTGCCGCCAGCGGTTCGTCAAGCAGCAGCAGCCTGGGCCGCTTGACGAGTGCGCGGGCCAGCGCCACACGCTGGCGCTGGCCGCCCGAGAGCTGCGTTGGCCGGCGCTGGGCGAAATCGGTGAGCTGCACCTGCGCCAGTGCATCGGCCACGCGGGTGGCGATCTCGGGTTTCGCCACACCTTCGCGGCGCAGGCCGTAACCCACGTTCTCCGCCACGTTCATGTGAGGGAACAGTGCGTAGGACTGGAACATCATGTTGACCGGCCGCAGATGCGGCGGCACGCCGGTCATGTCCTTTCCATCGATCAGGATCCGGCCGGCATCGGGTGTCTCGAAGCCTGCAAGCAGGCGCAGCAGCGTGGTCTTGCCGCAGCCCGAGCCGCCCAGCAGGGCGAACAGCTCGCCACCCACAACGTCGAGATCGACGTCATCGACGGCTGCGACCGCGCCAAAGCGCTTGGTCAGGCCCTCGATCCTGACGAGGGGATCGCTCACCGGCCCGTCTTCACGGCGGTCCAGAGCCGCGTGCGCTCGCGCGTCTGTTCGGGAGTGCCTGCCGTGATGGTGTAGAATTTCGAGCGCACGTCGGCCGGCGGGTAGATCAATGGATTGTCGACGATGCCTTTTGGCATCAACGGCAGGGCCGCCTTGTTGGCGTTGGCGTAGCCGGTGAGTTCGCTGGAGGCTGCCGCGACCTTCGGAGCCATCATGAAATCGAGGAAGCGGTAGGCGTTGGCGGCGTTCGGCGCATCCTTTGGAATGGCCGCGACGTCGATCCACAACAGTGAGCCTTCGCGGGGGATGGCATAGGCGATGTCCTGCTTGTCGCTGGCCTTGGCGGCGCGGTCGCGCGCCTGGAGGATATCGCCGGAGTAGCCGAAGGCGAGGCAGATGTTCCCGCCGGCCAGCGCATTGATGTACTCCGAAGAGTGGAACTTGCGGATGTAGGGCCGTACAGCCTTGACGACATCCGCCGCCTTGGCGAGATCGTCACTTCTTTTGGAGTCGGGATCGAGGCCAAGATACTTCAGTGCCGCCGGCAGCACGTCGGTGGCGCTGTCGAGCAGCATGACGCCGCAATCCTTGAACTTCGACACCACCGCGGGGTCGAAGATCATGCGCAGCGAATCGACAGGCGCATCGGGCAGGCGCTTTGCGACCTCCGCGACGTTGTAGCCGATGCCCGTCGTGCCCCACATCCAGGGAACGCTGTGGGCATTGCCGGGATCGTATTTGGCCAATGCCGCCATGATCTCGGGATCGAGGTTGCCCCAGTTCTTCAGCTTCGATCTGTCGAGCGGCAGATAAATTCCCGCGGCGAGCTGGCGGACGAAGAACGGCGAGGCCGTCGGGACCACGACGTCGTAACCCGACCTGCCGGTCCTGAGCTTGGCATCGAGGATCTCGTTGGAATCGTAGGTCGTGTAGTTGACCTTGATCCCGGTCTGTATCGCGAAGACCTTGAGCTGATCCTCGGCAATGTAGTCGGACCAGTTGTAGACGTTGACCGTTCCTCCTTGGGCCATGACAGGGCCGAAGATCGGCGCCGCAACAAGGGCAATCGACAGGGCAAAAATGGGCAAACGCATCGCTAACTCCGCAGGATCAGATGCCAAGATACCTGTGCTGCAGTTCCTTGTCCCGGGCCAGCGCCTCGGATGTGCCGGCCCAGACGACGCGGCCCTTTTCGACGATATGATGGCGATCGGCGAGGCCGATCAGGGCGTCCACGTTCTTGTCGATGAGCAGGATCGCCTGGCCTTCGCGCTTCAGCCGGCCGAGACAGGACCAGATTTCCTGGCGGATCAGCGGCGCCAAACCCTCCGTCGCTTCGTCGAGGATCAGCAGCTTGGGGTTGGTCATCAAGGCGCGGCCGACTGCCAGCATCTGCTGCTCGCCGCCTGAAAGCTGGTTGCCCATGTTGCGCTGGCGTTCGGCGAGCCGCGGGAAGAATTCGAACGCACGCTCCAGCGTCCAGGGATTGGTCCGGCCGTCGCGGTTGGCGGCGGTGGCCACCAAATTCTCGCGCACCGAGAGGTTGGGAAAGATCTGCCGCCCCTCGGGCACCAGGCCGAGCCCCAGCCGGGCAATGCGGAAGGACGGCAGCCGCTCGACCCTGACGCCTTCGAATTCGACAACGCCGCGGCGGGCTTCGAGCAGGCCCATGACCGCATGCACTGTCGTGGTCTTGCCCATGCCGTTGCGGCCCATCAGGGTCACGACCTCGCCGGCATCGATGCTCAGCTCCATGCCGAACAGGGCCTGGCTGGGGCCGTAGAAGGCTTCGAGTTCGCGGACCCGGAGCATCATGCCGTCCCTGCCGCTTCCTCGCCGAGATAGGCCTGGCGAACCTCGGCGTTGGCGCGGATCTCGTCGGGTGTTCCACTGGCGATAGCGCGGCCATAGACCAGCACGGTGATGCGATCTGCCAACTGGAACACGGCGTCCATGTCATGCTCGATCAGCAGGATGGCACGCCGGCCGCGGAGCGCGCGCAGGAACTCGATCATGTGCAGCGATTCCTCGGCGCCCATGCCGGCCATCGGTTCGTCGAGCAGCAGCAGCTTGGGATCGCCGGCCAACGCCATCGCGATTTCGAGCTGGCGTTGTTCGCCGTGGCTGAGTGCTGCGGCCGGCGTGTCGGCGCGTTCCTTCAGCCCGACCGCCTCGAGGCCGCGGCGCGCCGGCGCGCGCAGGCGTTCATCATGGCGGGCGTCGGCCAGGAAGCGGAACGAATGACCGGCATGGGCCTGGACCGCCAGTGCTACATTGTCGAGAGCGGTGAACTCGCGCAGTACCGACGTGATCTGGAAGGAACGTGCGAGTCCCAGCCGCACGCGCGCATGCGTCGGCAGGCGGGTGACGTCGCGCCCGGCGAAGTGGATGGTGCCGGAATCGGGGACCGTATTGCCGGTGATCTGGCCGACCAGGGTCGTCTTGCCGGCGCCGTTGGGGCCGATCAGGGCGTGGATCTCGCCCGGATGGACATCGATCGAGACGGTGTCGGTGGCGACCAGGCCACCGAAGCGCTTGATCAACCGGTCAGTGCGAAGCAGGGGCTCAGCCATTGCGGCGCCCCTCCGTCCGCCCGAGGAGCGAATCGATGCCGCCCCTGGCATAGAGCGCGATCAGGATCAGCATCGGCCCGAACACGATCTGCCAGTACTCGCCCCAGTCCTTGCCGCCGAGATCGAGCAGCGGCGGCAGAAATTCTTCCAGCGCGAAGAAGGCGATGGCGCCATAGAGCGGGCCGAACAGGGTGCCCATACCACCCAGAACGACGATGATGATGAGGTCGCCCGACTTGATCCACGACATCATGGCCGGCGAGATGTAGGCACCCTCGTTGGCGAGCAGGATGCCGGCCAGCCCGCCGAACGCGCCGGAAATGGTGAAGGCGGCCAGGCGGTAGCGGAACACCGGGAAGCCAAGCGCCGTCATGCGCAGGTCGTTCGACTTGGCGCCGCGGAGCACGAAGCCGAAGCGCGAATTGGCGAACCGCTGGCAGAACCACAGGGTACCGCAGAGCAGGACGAAGCAGAGCCAGTAGAAGCTTGCCTTGTCGCGCAGGTCGATGACGCCGGGAAACCGGCTGCGGCTGATGTTGAGGCCGTCGTCGGCACCATAGGCTTCCAGGCCGGCGCCGATGTAGTAGACGAGCTGGGCGAAGGCCAGCGTGATCATGATGAAATAGACGCCCCTGGTGCGCAGCGACAGCGTCCCGACCAGCGCCGCCCACGTCGCCGCCGCGAGGATGCCGACCGGCCACTGCAGCCAGCCGCTGTGCAGCCCGTTGGCCGACAGGATGCCGACGGCATAGCCACCGACACCGAAGAACACGGCATGGCCGAAACTCACCAGCCCGCCGTAGCCCAGGATCATGTTGAGGCTGACCGCGGCGATCGCCCAGATGACGATGCGCGTGCCGATCGACAGCAGATAGCGCTGATCGAACGCCTGGGTGAGCAGTGGCAGCACGGCGAGAAGCACGAGCACCAGTACGGTCAGCAGGCCGCGCGGGCTGCGAAGCGAGGCGAGAAGTGTCGCCATGCCCGTCAGTTTCTCTGGCCGAACAGGCCGGTCGGCCGCCAGATCAGTACGCCGGCCATCAGGACATAGACCAGGACCTGCGAGATCGAAGGCGCGGCACTCGCGGCGGCGCTCGGACTGAGGAAGGTCTTCAGCATGTCCGGCAGAAACGCACGGCCGATGATGTCGATCTGGCCGACCAGCATGGCGGCCACGAACGCGCCCTTGATCGAGCCGATGCCGCCGATGACGATGATCACGAAGGCGAGAATCAGGATGTCATCGCCCATGCCGATCTTCACCGAAGTGACGGGAGCTGCCATCAGCCCGGCGAGCGCGGCGAAGACGGCACCGAGGCCGAACACCAGGCTGAACAACAGCTCTATGTTAATGCCGAGTGCTGCGATCATCCGCCGGTTGGAGGCGCCGGCGCGGATCAGCATGCCGACCCGGGTACGGGCCACCAGCCAGGCCAGCAGCAGCGCCACGGCCGCGCCGACCACGATGATGGCGAACCGGTAAGCGGGATAGGGCGCGCCCGGCATGATCTCGATGGTGTGGGCGAGAAACCTGGGGACGGCGATGCTCTTGCCGGCCGGTCCCCAGATCACGCGCACCAGTTCGTTGAAGAACAGGATCAGACCGAAGGTCGCCAGCACCTGGTCGAGATGATCGCGCGCATAAAGCCGGCGCGCCACGACCCGCTCGACGACGATACCCAGCACGAACGTGGCAGGCAGCGTCAGCAGCGCGCCCAATACGAAGGAGTCGGTCCAGGCGATCAGCGTCCAGGCGATATAGGCGCCCATCATGTAGAGCGAGCCGTGCGCCAGGTTGACCAGGTCCATGATGCCGAAGGTCAGGGTCAGGCCGGCGGCGAGCAGGAACATCAGCAGACCGAGCTGCACGCCGTTGAGGATTTGCAGCAGCAGATATTCCATTGTGCTCTCTCAAGCGAAACGGGAGCGCGTCGCCGCGCTCCCGTTCATCGTCAAGCCCGCAGGCCCTACTTCATCGGGCACTGGGAAGCGAAGGGATCGACCGCCGCCGTCATCGCCGTCGCGACGGTCTTGAGCGTCAGCATGCCCGAGGCATCCTTGACCGTGTCCTGGATGTAGAAGTTCTCGATCGGGAAGTTGTTGTTGCCGAACTTGAAGTCGCCACGTACCGACTTGAAATTGGCCTTCTTCATTTCGGCGCGAACCTTGTCCTTGTTCGACAGGTCGCCCTTCAGCGCCTCGGCGGCCGAGGCCATCAGCATGATCGCATCGTAGCTCTGCGCGCCATAAAACGACGGATAGGTGCCGTGCTTTTTCTTGAAGTCGGCGACGAAGCGCTTGTTCTGGTCGTTGGGCAGGTCGTTGACCCATTCCTGGGCACCGAGAATGCCCAGTGCAAGGTCCTTCTGCTGCGGCAGGGTGATCGCATCGACGCTGAACACCTGATAGAGCGGAATCTGGCCCTTCAGCCCCGACTGCGAATACTGCGTGAGGAACTGCACGCCGTGCGCGCCGGGATAGAAGATGAAGACGCCGTCCGGCTTGGCGGCGCGGATCTTGGCGAGCTCGGCCGAGAAGTCGAGCTGGTCAGGCCACTTGGTATAATCCTCGCCGGCGATCTGGCCTTTGAAGGTCCGCTTGACGCCAGCCATCATGTCCTTGCCGGCGGCGTAGTTTGGGGCCATCAGATAAAGGCTCTTCACGCCCTTCTTCTGCAGGTACTCGCCCATCGCCATTGGCGTCTGGTCGTTCTGCCACGAGGTCGAGAAGAAATTCTTGTTGCACAGTTCGCCCGCGATCTTGGAAGGGCCGGCATTGGCCGAGACCAGGATGGTGTCGGCCTCGTCGGTGACAGGCTTCAGCGAGGCCAGCAGCACGTGTGACCAGATATAACCGGTGACGAAGTCGACCTTGTCCTGCTGGACCAGCTTTTCCGACTTCTGCTTGCCGACGTCGGGCTTGAAGCTGTCGTCCTCGTAGATGATCTCGAACGGCCTGCCGCCCATCTTGCCGCCGAGATGTTCCCTGGCGAGGTCGGCCGAGCGGCGCATGTCTTCGCCGATGGCGGCCTGCGAGCCCGACAGGGTGGTGACGAAGCCGACCTTGATCGGGCTCTGCGCCATTGCCGGCGGGACGGCGATTGCCAACGCCGTGGCGGCGGCGATTGTTGCGGGTCCAAACAATTTGATTTTCATGAGCCGAAAACTCCCTGCTTTCCCGTTATCCATTTCCATTGGGCGCTATAGAAGCCGAAAATGCCGGTTGCAACAACGGCTTATTGGCGGATTGGCAAGGCGAGAGGGACGGGGATGTCGGGACTTCTGGACGGGGTGCGAGTGCTCGATTTCACCCAGGTGATCGCGGGGCCTGCCTGTACGCGGTTGATGGCCGAAATGGGTGCCGAGGTGATCAAGGTCGAACTCGCGCCGTCTGGCGATTATGCCCGCGGCATGCCGCTGACGCGCGACGGCCGCAGCGCCTACTTCTTCCAGCACAACCAGGGCAAGCTCAGCCTCTGCCTCGATCTTGGTCGGCCGCGCGCTCGGGCGATGGTTGGCGAGCTCGTGAAGAAGGCCGACGTGATGGTCGAGAATTTCTCGCCCGGTGTCATCGGCCGGCTGGGCTTCGGCTGGGACCAGGTCCACGCCCTCAATCCCGAGCTCATCATGTGCTCGATCTCGGCGTTCGGACAGACCGGACCGCTGGCGCCACTGCCCGGCTTCGACTTCATCGCCCAGGCCTATGCCGGCATCACCAGCATGATCGGCGATCCCGACGGGCCGCCTTCGCTTACCGGCTTTGCGGTCGGCGACGTCGGCACCGGCATCACGGCACTCGCCGCCATCAACGCCGCGCTGTTCGCCAGGAGCCGCGGACAGGGCGGCCGACATCTCGATATCTCGATCCTCGACTTCTACTTCCATGCCCACGAGATCAACGTCGAAATGGCGAGCCTCGGGGCATGGGAGCCGCATCGTACCGGCCAGCACCATGGCACGGTGACGCCGCTTGGCATCTTCGCGACCCGCGACGGATATCTCTACATCGTGGTGCTGCAACAGATGTGGCCCAGGTTCTGTGCCGCGATGGGCCGGCCCGACCTCGAACACGATGCACGCTTTGCCGGCGCGCCCGAGCGCGTGACGAACCGGGATGCGTTGAACGCGCTGGTCCAGGATTGGCTGATGACGCTGCAGGGTCGCGACGCGGCGTTGGCGCTGTTGCAGACGGCGCGGATTCCGGTTGCGCCCATCCTCAGCGTGAAGGAGGCGATGGCGCATCCCCACATGGTCGGCCGCGGCACCGTGCGCGACGTCTGCGATCCGGCGCTGGGACCGTTCCAGGTCACCGGCAATCCGATCCGCGATCTCGGTGGCGGCACCATAGTGCCTGGCCGAGCGCCGTATCTCGGCGAACACAATCGTCAGGTGCTGGCGCGGCATGCCGGCGTGAAGGCCGCCGATCTCGATGTGCTCGAGCGCGACGGAACGCTGGTGAGCGAGCCGGTGCCTACGAACGCAGCTTGAAGCGCTGGATCTTGCCGGTCGCGGTCTTGGGCAGGTCGGGTACGTATTCGACCCAGCGCGGATACTTGTACGGCGCCAGGGTCTTCTTGCAGAGCGCCATCAGTTCGTCGGTGAGAGCCTCGTCGCCGGCGCCCGCCTGCTTCAGCACCACGATCGCCTTGGGTTTGATGAGCGCCGCCTCGTCGGCCTGGCCCACCACGGCTGCCTCGAGCACGGCGGGATGGCCGACCAGGCAGTTCTCGATCTCGACCGGCGAACACCAGATGCCGCCGACCTTCAACAGGTCGTCGCTGCGGCCCTCGTATATGAAATAGCCGTCGCGATCCTCGCGGTAGGTGTCGCCGGTGTCGAGCCAGCCCTTGACCATGGTCTCGGCGGTCTTCTCGGGTTTGTTCCAGTAGTACTTTGCCGTCGACTCGGCGCGGATCCACAGCCGCCCGCTTTCGCCCGCTTTCACCTTCTTGCCCTTGTCGTCGAGGATGCGGACCTCGTAGCCCGGCACCGGCCGGCCGCTGGTGCCCGGCCGGTGATCGTTGAGCCGGTTGCCGATGAAGATGTGCAGCGCCTCGGTCGAGCCGATGCCGTCGAGGATCGCCGTGCCGGTCTTGTCCTGCCAGCGCCGGAACATGTCGGCCGGCAGCGCCTCGCCGGCCGAGACGCAGGCGCGCAGGGATTTCAGGTTGCGTGGTCCGGCCTCCAGTGCCGCAAGCTGCGCGGCGTAGAGCGTCGGCACGCCGTAGTAGAGCGTCGGCTTGAAGGTCTCGATGTTGGCGAACGTCGTGTCCGGCGTCGGCCGGCGATCGTCGAGGATCGCGGTGCTGCCGGTCCACAGCGGGAAGGTCATGCCGTTGCCCAGGCCATAGGCGAAGAACAGCTTGGCCGCGGAATAGCTCACATCACGGTCGGCCACGCCCAGCACGCGCACGCCGTAGAGCTCGCTGGTCACCACCATGTCGCGCTGGGCATGGACCGCGCCCTTGGGACGCCCGGTCGAGCCCGACGAATAGAGCCAGAAGCAGTCGGCGTCCGGTGCCGCCAGCACCGGCGCCAGCGCGGTGGCGGCCTTGACCATCTCGGCCAGGAAATCATCGACGGTCATCGCCTTCGGCGCTTTCGCGCCGAGCTGCTTCAGCGCCGGCCCGATCTCGCCCGCGAACTCGACCGAGGAGACGACGAGGCCGCAGCCCGAATCGTCGATCATGTAGGCGTAGTCGTCGCCGCGCAGCAGCGTGTTGAGCGGCACCGGCACGATGCCGGCCTTGATGGCGCCCCAGAACAGATAGAAGAACGCCGGGCAATCCTTCACCACCATCAGCAGCCGCTGGCCGGGCTGGAGCCCCAGCGCCCGCAATGCATTGCCGCTGCGGTTCACGCGTTCGGCCAGCTCGCCGTAGGTGACGGTCTCGTGCGCGGTGCGGATCGCTGCCCTGGTGCCGCGGCCCTCGCCCACGTGCCGGTCGATGAAGGGCACCGCGACGTTGAACGCGGCGGGCAGGCGGACCTTGTTCCTGGACGTAAAGGAGATGCCGGCGGGAAGAACCATGGCTGAGCCCTGAATGGATCTGCAAAGTTCTCCTGTAGCGCAAGCCGGCGGCAAATGGCAGCGTGCCAGGATCGGGACTGTCGATTGGGGGGCGGAGAATGCCGGTCGTTGACTATGCGGCGCTGCCGGAATTTCCCATGCGGGCCGGGATCACCGGCAAATGGATCTCCGGCGGCGAGCACGGCGCCACGACCCTGAGCGTGCTCTCCAATACCGCCGAGCCCGGCGTTGCCGTGCCGCGCCATTTTCATGAACATGAAGAAGTCGTCCTGGTCGAGGCGGGACGGGTCTGGGTCGAGCTCGACAGGCTCAGGCTGACCGCCGGCCCCGGCCAGTCCGTGATCATCCCGCCGCACACGCCGCATGCCTGGGGCACCGAAGGCGCGGATGCCGCCCGGGTGCTGTTCATCTGGCCGGTGCTGGACCCCTTTGCACCGGGCAGGAGCACCTACCTCGACGGTGCGCCGCCGGCCGTAAGCTGAATCGGGAGACGATCGCAATGACCATCGCGCGCTGGGCGCCGGGACTGCACACGCTTGCCACCTACAAGGCGGCATTCCTGCCGCGCGATCTGGCGGCCGGCATCACGCTCGGCGCGGTGATGGTGCCGGTGGGCCTGGCCTATGGCGAACTGGCCGGCCTGCCGCTGGCCGGCCTCTACGGCAGCATGCTGCCGCTGCTGGCCTACGCGATCTTCGGCAGTTCGCGCCAGCTCGTGGTCGGGCCCGACACCGCCATGGCCGCCATCGTGGCCGTCGCCGTGGCGCCGCTGGCGGTGGGCGATCCCGGCCGGCTGGCGCTGCTGGCCGCCGGCCTCGGCGTGATGGTGGGCGTGCTCTGCCTCGCCGCCGGCCTGCTGCGGCTGGGCTTCGTCGCCAACTTTCTCTCCAAGCCGGTGATCGTGGGCTTCATGCACGGTCTGGCGCTGGTCATCATCGGCGCGCAATTGCCCAAGGTGTTCGGCTTCAAGTCCGAAGGCGAGACGACGCTCGAACAGTTCGCCAGCCTGGCGGCGCGGCTGGGCGACACCAGCCCCGCCGCGCTGGCGATCGGCGCCTCGAGCTTCGTCATCATCCTGCTCTGTCGCCGCTTCGTGCCGCGCCTGCCCGGCGCGGTGCTGGCGCTGGTCGGCTCGATCCTGGCCGTGGTCCTGCTCGATCTCGACAAGCAGGGCGTCGCCGTGGTCGGCCGCATCCCGGCCGGCCTGCCCGGCCTGACGCTGCCGGTACTGACGCTCGCCGACTTCGAGGCCCTGCTGCCGGTGGCGCTGGTCGCGGCGCTGCTGTCCTTCTCCGACACCGTCATCACCGCCCGCGCCTTCGCCGCCCGCAACGGCTATCGCATCGACGCCAACCAGGAACTCCTGAGCATCGGCGTCGCCAACCTCGTGTCCGGCCTCAACCAGGGCCTGCCGATCAGCGCCAGCGACACCCGCACCGCCGTCGCCGAAGCCGCCGGCAGCCGCACCCAGGTGACGTCGGTGATCGCCGCCGCCATCGTCGCCGCCACCGCGCTGTGGATGGCCGATCTTCTTTTCTACCTGCCGCAGGCGGCGCTGGGCGGCATCCTGGTCGCCTCCGCCTGGGGCCTGTGCGATTTCGGCGACTTCGCCCGGCTGTGGCGGTTCCGCGGCATCAGCCTGGCCGGTGCGCTGCTGACGCTGGTCGGCGTGGTGGCGCTGGGCGTCATGGAAGGCATCCTGGTGGGCGTCGTGTTCTCGCTGGTCCTGCTGCTGCGCGCGCTGGCCTTTCCGCCCGACGCGGCACTCGGCCGCTCGCCCGACGGCATCTGGCACGATCCCGCCCATACGCCCGATGCCCGGCCGGTGCCCGGCCTGCTGGTCTATCGCTTCGCCGCGCCGCTGTTCTTCGCCAACTGCAGCCTGTTCCGCGACCGCATCGAGGCGCTGGTCGCGGCGGCACCCGAGCCGGTGACGGCGGTGGTGATCGACGGCGGCGCCATCCACGACGTCGACCTGATGGGCTGCGAGATGCTGGTCGAGGTCGAGCGCGATCTCAGGGAGCGCGGCATTCGCCTGGGCTTCGGCAACCTGCGCCGCCGCGTCAAGCGCGACATCGAACGCGGCCTCGATTTCCCGCCCGATGCCGACGGCATCACCTACGCCAGCGTGACCGAGGCCGTCGACGCCCTTACTGGCC
>CALFRN010000086.1 GCA_937919085.1 uncultured Reyranella sp. | reverse complement strand
TGCCCGCCACGTCCTCCTCGATGTTGCTCTTGCCCTGAAGGGCGTCGGCGATCGAGCGATAGCCGGTACAGCGGCAGATGTTGCCCTTGAGCGCGTGCGGCAGGTCGGCCTTGTGCGCCTCGTCGAACGCGGCGGACGCCGTGGTCATCAGCATGCCGGCGGCGCAGTAACCGCACTGGAAGGCTTGCGCGTCGTGAAAGGCTTGCTGCATCGGGTGCAGTTTGCCGTCCTTGGCCAGACCTTCGACGGTCGTGACCTTGCGCCCCTCGGCGCGAAAGGCGGGGACCAGGCAGGAATGGAACGGTTTGCCGTCGATATGCACCGTACAGGCGCCGCAATCGCCGGCGTCGCAGCCCTTCTTCACGCCGAAGACCTCGAGATCGCGCAGGAAGGTGCGCAGACATTGGCCGGGCTTGGGTGTCGCCGAATAGAGACGGCCGTTGACCTCCAGCGTGCTCATGCCAGCTCCATACGAATCTGTTCGGCGAGGTAGAAGGTGACGTGGCGCTTGTAGGGCGCCGAGCCGTGGACGTCGTGGAACCAGGCGTCGGGCGGCAGCCGTTCGTCGATCGCCCGGTGCAGTTCGCTGGCTGTCGGCGTTTTCTTGAATCGCAGATGCACTGGCCGCGGCGTCGCCGCACTCACGGTCAGCAGGAAGTCCTCGCCGTTGTCGCCAACCGTGGCGACGATCAGCGCTGCCGAGCGGCCCAAGTGTGTCAATGATACCTGGCGCATGGCGAAGCGCTTCTTGAGTGCCGAGGTGGGCAGCAGGATCGAGCGCAGCAACTCGCCCTTCTGCAGGACGTTCTGGTGCATGCCAGTGACGAAGTCGACGACCGGCACCTGGCGGGGCGTGCCGTCCTGCGGCCACAGGGTGCAGATGCCCTCAAGCGCTGCTGTCAGCGAGACCATGGCGCCGGCCGGCAAGGACATGCAGACATTGCCGCCCACGGTCGCGGCGTTCCAGATCTTGAACGACATCAGGAACGCGTCGATGCACTTGTCGAACAACGGCATGGCCCGCCACTCTGGCGGGCCCTTGAAGTCGTGCAATTCGACGATCTTGCAGGTGGCCGCGATCTCAAGGCCGGCCGGCGTCACGGTGAGCGCCGGCCAGCCGAATTGTTCGAGGTCGACCAATGTGTCGGTCGTCACCTGCGGTTCGGAGAACAGCCACGTGCCGCCGCCGAGAAATGCGTGGCCGTCGCGCCACTCGATTTCCTCAAACGACCTTGGGCGCTTGACCTCGACGATCGTGTTGAGGTTCATCGCAGCGCTCCGTTACTTCAAATCGTCGAGCGACGCGGGCCCGGAACCGCCGGAGATGAGGGCCGGCCACTGCTTGGAGCCGAACGGCACCAGCGGCGGCAGGAAGGCTTCCTTGCCGCGGGCTTTCATCTCCGAAATGATGGTTTTGCGCGCATCGCCTCCCATCAGCTCGTAGTCCATCAGGCGGGGTGAATTGAAGAACAGGCTGCCCACCGCGCGGTCGGAAATGATGCGCACCATTGAGGTCAACATGTCCTCCGGCGTCGTGACGAAGGACACCGTCTCGATCAGTAACAGCCGTTCGTTGATCGCCTCGGGCCCGAAATACTGGGCGAGAATGCTGAACAGCACGTTGTTCTGGCGGGCGACGTAGATCGTATTCGAAGCGCCATAGGCCTTGTCGAAGTCGGGCCCGAGCAGCTTCTTCCACTCGTCGAGGACGCCCATCCAGTGCTTGACCTGGGTCGAGGCCGCCCAGTTGATCGCCACCCTGAGGAACGGGCCCTGCTTCTTGGCGAAGGCCTGGGTCGCTTCCATGGTGATCACGCCCTTGGTCAGGCAGTCCTCCATGAAGGCGATGTTGTTCTCGAGAACGGCGCGGGAGTTGGCGTGCCAGTCGGCCGGCTCGTCAGCCATGTCGATGCCTTCCAGCGCGCTCCTGTGCTCCGTCAGGTAGGCGCGCATCGGCGCCACCCAGGCCTTGTCGGCGGCATTGCCGATATAGGGCAGCACGACCTCGGAGATGGCCATGGTGCTGTGACCCAGGGACTTCTGGACCTGGTAGACCCGCGGCACCGACGGTGCCTCGAGCGGCGGCTGGCCGGGCCGGTACAGGATCATGCGGCCGCCGGCGCCGGAGAACAGCGCCAGGATGATCGGGTGCTTGTTCATGATGTTCCTGCGGAACGTCCGGCCGGCGCTCTCGTAGAGCCCGAACATGCTGATATTGAGCTGCAACACATTCTTGGTCGCGAGGTCGACGGGCGTCGGCGGTGTGGTGCCGCTCAGCGACTGGAGATAGTCCGGCAATCCGGACTGGGCCTGGACGACCGGCGCCATCCCCAGGGTCGCGGCCGCGAGAACGCCCGCGGCCACATGCAACAGCCCTTTTTCCATCACTCCTCCGTTTCTGCCCGCGAGGAGGGGCAGCTGATTGGTCGCGGTTGGCATGGCATTGTCACGTTGACGATTGCAGAGCGCAAGAAGCGCGCGTCCTAAATTTGGTTA
>CALFRN010000085.1 GCA_937919085.1 uncultured Reyranella sp. | reverse complement strand
GGACCTGCGCTGGCAGCCGTGGCCGCAGGGAACGCTTGAGCAGGAAGCCATCGCCAAGCTGGCGCCGATTGCCAACAGCCGACGGGCGCGTCCGGCAGAATCTCGCGTTCGCCTGCGCCATGGCGGGCGGCATGGAAGATGCGCTGCAGGTCAGTCGCAAAGATCTGGACGAGAAGAGCGCACAGAGGCAACTTTCGTACTTCATGCAGCTCAGGAGTCTGCCACCGGAGACCCGCAGCGCCGGATCGCGGCGCAATCACAATTTCTTTCCCCAATCCGGAGACGGCGCCTGACAGTCAAAACGAGGAGGACGCAAACGATGTACAAATCGTATGGATCGGGCCTGAAGGCCCTAGTGTGTCTTGTTGGGCTCGCGATCTCGTCGAATGCCCTTGCGCAGGTTCCTCGCAGCAGCGTCGACGCGTCGGCCTCGGCGGGCGTGCCGGAATTTCGTGATCCCAAGACCGGCCAGATATGGACGCCGGAGAACGTCGGCCTGGTTCCGGGGCCGAACACGCCGAGCGACCGTGCCTTCGATCCATTGGCACAGGCAGTCCATGTCGACGGCGTGGTCGTGCAGCGGCCGAAGATCACGCCACTTGGCAGCGTGCCGATCACCGCCGGACCGACCGTGCCGATCGTCAACATCGACGATGCCACGCTGCGCGCCGTGCCGGCGCAGCGCTGGCAGGTCGTTCTCTATCTGAACAACAACAGCGCCAAGACCGTCGTTCCGTTGCTTCGCTGCAGCTTCACCAACAACGGCAAGCTGGTCGAGGAGACGCGCGTGCTCGTCCCCGCGGTGGGAAGCGGCATGCGCGTGGGTCTGACGATCTATGGGCCCAAGACGGCGCTCTTCGTCGATCGCGCGGCATGCAAGGTCGAATCGCCATAACAGGCGCGGGCAGCTAGCCCTGAACGGAATAGCCGCCGTCGACGGTGATGGCGGCGCCTGTCACATAGTCGGACGCGGCGGCGGCCAGAAACACTGCGATGCCGGCGAAGTCGTCGGGTGTGCCCCAGCGGCCGGCTGGCGTGCGCTTCAGAACCGAGTCGTGCAGCGTCGGGACTTCCTGTCTCGCACGCTGCGTCAGCGCCGTATCGATCCAGCCCGGCAGGATCGCATTCACCTGGATGTTGTCCTTGGCCCACGCCGTTGCCATGGCCTTGGTCATCTGCACCATGCCACCCTTGCTCGCGGCATAGGCGGTGGCAAACGAAGCGCCAAAGATCGACATCATCGAGCCGATGTTGATCATCTTGCCGGCGCCGGCTTTCTTCATCTCGGGGTAGGCCGCCTGGCTGCAGAGAAAGGCGCTGGTCAGGTTGCTGTCGAGCACACGATGCCACTCAGCGGCGGCAAAGTCCTGTGGCTGCTTGCGGATGCTCATGCCGGCATTGTTGACCATAATATCGAGCCGGCCGTGGAGCTTCACCGTACTGGAAATCAGGGCGCGACACGACTCTTCCTGCAGGACGTCGACCGCGATGGCGCTTGCCTTGCAGCCCAGCGCCTGGATCCCGGCGATCGAGGCGGCGTTCTTTGCCGCATCGCGCCCTGCGACGACGACGGTGGCGCCGGCCTGGGCCAGGCCCTTTGCCATTCCGAGCCCAATGCCGCCGTTTCCGCCAGTGACGATGGCCACGCGGCCGGAAAGATCAAAAATCTTCATTGTCGACTACCCCTTCGATAATGCGTCTGTATAGCGGACGCACCAAGCGGGGAACAGATAGGGAGTGGGTGAGCCTACGGGCCGGCCTTGGTCGGTGCGCCGCCCTCCGTCAGCGGCGTGGTGTGAAGCGCACTTTGTGCCTTCTTGACGCGGGCAAGCTGGCTCTCCTCTCCGTCGGCCATGCCCTCTTCGGCGGCGACATGAAGAAGACGGGCATCTATCTCCCATTGCCGGAGAATAGTCGCCTTCTCCACGAGGTCGAGTTCACGACAAGCAATGACGTCGCCCGGCTGGTCGAACACGCTGCTGGGGTTCGTCAGCGCCTGTTGCTTGTCTTCCTTGGTAAGCATACTGATTCCGCTCTCCCATCTTACTGTTGGCTGAAGGTGGGCGGCCGGTGGGGTTCCGTGGGGCTACTTTTTCTTGTCCCCCGGCGTCTTGGGGGTGTCCGTCGACTTGCTGGTTCGTAGGACATCATTCTCGATGAGGCTTAGAAGGCTGGCTGGCAACGGTTCGCTTGCGATTTCGTCATACATCTCGTGGAGTTGCTTGCGCAGCCAAGCATCAAACGGCGCTTCGGCCGATGCTCTTCCATGAGCGTTGTCCGCCTTGGCTGTCGGGGCATCGCGCCGCCCTTTATCATTGTCCATGACGCGTGCCCCTCCGCCGGAGCAAAGGCCGGACGGTGGCCGTTGCTCCAGCGTAGTACAGTACCACCCAAGAACCATTCATGGACAGGCAACTTGTTTCGTGTCGCGGCCAGGATTACGCGGCCTGCTCTCAACCACGATCAGGCCGGAGCTCGGCAAAGACCGCTGGATTTGCTTCCGCCGTACCATTCTGCCCGATCGTCGGCTCACCCTCGGTCAACAGGTACTCGAGTTTGGCGCGGGCGCGCGAGATGCGGCTCTTGACGGTACCTGCGGACACGCCGGTGCGATCGGCGATGACGTCATAGGGCAGACCCTCAAGCACAGCCAAAAGCAAGGCCTCTCGCTGCGTAACCGCCAGCTTCGAAAAGGCGGTGAGAAATTCTCGCATGATCAAGCCGCTGTCCTGCTGCGGCGGATGCGTAAGTGACTCCGCAACCGCCGTATCGACCTGGACGGTCGGCCGTAGACGTCTCAGACCGGAAATGAACTCATTGCGCTGAATGCGAAAAAGCCAAGCAGCAAAATTCGTCCCTGGCTGGAAACTGAGGCGGGCGGTCAATGCCTTGGCCGTCGCGCGCGATCGTGAGTTGATCGAAAGCGCTCGGAGGGTTCTATCCGTCGGGCGGCACGAGGCCAACATCCGTACACCGCGATTCCTCGTCCGTGCACCCACGATGGCTGTGGGACCCGACACGGCGATTC
>CALFRN010000084.1 GCA_937919085.1 uncultured Reyranella sp. | reverse complement strand
GCCACCCATTCCTGGACGTTGAGGCGCACCCAGTCCGGCTGTTCCGGGTGGGGCAGCGAATGGCCCTCCATCTGGCGCAACGCGCGGACCTCGGCGTCGTCGAGCGGCGCCGGGCGATAGCGGCCGCCGTCGAACATGGCTGCGACCTGCGGCAGCGTGTTGCTGTCGACCAGGATCAGGTCGGCGGCCACGATGGCGCGCGCCGAGCGATCGGGATGGCGCGTGCGCTCCAGCCACCAGTCGAGCTGGCCGTAGCGGCGCAGCAGGCTCCAGACGCGTTCCGACACGGCGCGGCGGTCGCCGCCGCCGATGAAGCGCCTGGAGCGGAAATAGGCGTTGGCGACGAGGTCGGCCGGCCGGCCTCTTTCAGTCATGAGGCCACGGCTGACGATCTCGTCGAGGAG
This sequence comes from uncultured Reyranella sp., assembly GCA_937919085.1. Lineage (GTDB taxonomy): Bacteria > Pseudomonadota > Alphaproteobacteria > Reyranellales > Reyranellaceae > Reyranella. Next base: position 2,734 of record CALFRN010000084.1, on the reverse strand, counting down.
TTCTATGGTGGCAGCTACTCGCGCGCCCGGTGTCACGTCGATCTCCGTTTCAAAGCATGCCGCTACGATGAATAAGCCCGACGCGCAACGTCCCAGAGGACGGTCCCTGCGTTCCGAACTGCCCGCCCGGGTCGCCATGGTTCTCGGCGCCGTCGCAGCCGGGCTGATCCTGCTCGAACTGGGCCTCCGAGCCTCGACCTGGGTCTATCTGTTCATCTGGCCCAACTTCGTGCTCGACGCGCGCACGGTCCATACCGAGCGCGACAGCGGCCGCCATGTCCACGACGCCCGGCTGGGCTATGTGCCGCGTCCGGCCTATGCCGCGCCGGGCCTCACGATCGATGCCGACGGCCTGCGGCCTACCGGCGAGATTGGGGCCGGCACTCCACCGGCCGCGGCGGTCGAACGCGGCGGGCCGATCCTGGCCGTGGGCGATTCCTTCACCTTCGGCGAGGAGGTGGCCGATGGCGAGGCCTGGCCGGCCCAGCTGCAGCAGATCACCGGACGCCGCGTGCTCAATGCCGGCGTGAGCGGTTACGGCTTCGACCAGATCGTGCTGCGCGCCGAGGCGCTGGCGGCGACATATGCGCCTTCGGCCATCGTGGTCGCCTTCATCGCCGACGACATCCGCCGCACCGAGATGCAGCGCCTGTGGGGCGCCGACAAGCCCTACTTCGATATCGAAGGCGAAACGCTGGTGCCGCGCAACGTGCCGGTGCCGCCGCGCGCCGACCCGCGGACCACGCTGAACTTCTGGCAGCGCACGCTGGGCTACTCCTATCTGGCCGACTTCCTCATGCGCCGGCTCGACCTGCTGTACGACTGGTACGGCGATCACCTGCGCGTCCATCCGCGCGGCACCGGCGAGCGCATCGCCTGCCTGCTGACCGGGCGTCTGGCCGACCTGCAGCGCTCGAGCGGCGCCCGCGTCCTCGTGGTGGCGGAATACGATCCCGTGGTCTGGAACGATGCCGCCTTCGCCGCCGGGCAACGGCGCCTGACGGAAGGGCTGCTGGCCTGTGCGCGGCAACACGGTCTCGATACCGTCGACAGCTTCGAGACCCTGGCGGCCTACCGGGGCCCGGGCGGGCCGCGCGGCCTTTATGTCCAGTGGCACATGAACGACCGGGGAAACCGGATGGTCGCCGAGACGATCGCCGCCGACCTCGCCCGGCGTCACATCCCGCCGCGGTAGTTCGGCGCCTCGCGCATGATCTCGACGTCGTGGACGTGGCTTTCGCGCAGGCCGGCGCCGGTGATGCGCAGGAACTGGCAGTTCGTCTGCATCTCGGCGATCGTGGCATTGCCGGTGTAGCCCATTGCCGCCCGCAGGCCGCCGACCAGCTGGTGGATGATGTTGCCGACCGGCCCCTTGTAGGGCACGCGGCCTTCAATGCCCTCGGGCACCAGCTTCAGGCTGCTCTGCACTTCCTGCTGGAAGTAGCGGTCGGCCGAGCCGCGCGCCATGGCGCCGATCGAGCCCATGCCGCGGTACGATTTGTACGAGCGGCCCTGGTAGAGCAGGACCTCGCCCGGCGCCTCGTCGGTGCCGGCCAGCAGCGAGCCGATCATGGCGCAATCGGCGCCGGCGGCGATCGCCTTGGCGAGATCGCCGGAATACTTGATGCCGCCGTCGCCGATCGCCGGCACGCCGGCGGCCCGGCAGGCCTCGACGGCTTCGAGGATCGCGGTGAGCTGCGGCACGCCGACGCCCGCCACCATGCGGGTGGTGCAGATCGAGCCCGGGCCGATGCCGATCTTCACCGCGTCGGCGCCGGCGTCGATCAGTGCCTGGGCGCCTTCGCGCGTGGCGACGTTGCCGGCCATCACCTGGGTGTAGTTGCTGAGCTTCTTCACGCGCGTCACCGCGTCGAGCACGCCGCGCGAATGGCCGTGCGCGGTATCGACCACGATGACGTCGACGTCGGCATCGATCAGCAGCTGGGCGCGGTGCAGGCCGTCCTCGCCGACACCGGTCGCCGCGGCGGCGCGCAGCCGGCCCTTCTCGTCCTTGCTGGCGCCGGGGAACTTGTTGGCCTTCTCGATGTCCTTGACCGTAATCAGGCCGACGCAGCGGTAGGCCTCGTCGACCACGATCAGCTTCTCGATGCGGCGCTGGTGCAGGAGCCGCTTGGCCTCCTCGGAACTCACGCCCTCGTGCACCGTGACCAGACGGTCCCTGGTCATCAGCGTGCTGACCGGCGTGGCGTTGTCGGTGGCGAAGCGGACATCGCGGTTGGTCAGGATGCCGGCGAGCTTGCCGCTGCCGCGTTCGACCACCGGGATGCCGGAAATCTGATGCGAGGCCATGAGGGCGAGCGCCTCGCCCAGCGTCTGATCGGGATGGACGGTGACGGGATTGACCACCATGCCGCTCTCGAATTTCTTGACCTTGCGGACCTCGTTGGCCTGCGCTTCGGGTTCGAAATTCTTGTGGATGACGCCGATCCCGCCGGCCTGTGCCATGGCGATCGCCATGGCGGCCTCGGTGACGGTGTCCATGGCCGACGACATCAGCGGTATGCCGAGTTCGATGGTGCGCGTGAGCCGCGATCTGACGCTGGCCTGGCTCGGCAGTATGGAAGAAGCGGCAGGCTTCAGGAGCACGTCATCGAACGTAAGCGCTTCCTGAATCTGCATGCCAACCTCCAAACCGGGGGTAAGAGAACGGCGGCCTCCAAATCACGCGATCATGGGGCCGCCGGGTTGGCGACCCGTTATACACATGGGCGCG
>CALFRN010000083.1 GCA_937919085.1 uncultured Reyranella sp. | reverse complement strand
CCGTAGGTCTTGCGCTTCGATCCCTTGTGGGTGCCGACCTGGGCCGGCGCGAAGACGAAGCAGCCGGTCTCGATGGCGCGCGACCTCAGGATGGTGTGCCAGTGTGCCTGCCCCGTCGGCACCGTGAACGACGACGGGATCGACAGCATGGTCGCGCCGGCATGGGCCAGCTCGCGATAGAGGTAGGGGAAGCGCAGGTCGTAGCAGATGGTCATGCCGAGCACGCCCCACGGGGTCTCCGCCAGGACCGCGCGTTCACCCGGCTTGAAGGTCGAGGACTCGCGATAGCTTTCGCCGCCCGCGAGTTGAACGTCGAACATGTGGATCTTGTCGTAGCTTGCCACGATGCCGCCCGCGGCATCGATCAGGTAGGAGCGGTTGCGGATCTGCTCCTCGCCGGGCACGCGGACATGGATCGACCCCAGCAGGAACCAGGCGCCGGTCTCGCGCGCCGCGGCGCGGGCGGCGGCCAGCATGGCATGGGTCTCTTCGGTCTCGGCCTTTTCCAGCGTCTCGGTACGGCTGGCGCCGATCAGGCCGGTATTCTCGGGCGTCATGACGAAGTCGGCGCCGGCGGCGCGGGCAAGCCGTACCTGGTCGCGCACGAAGGCCACGTTCTCGGCCATCTCGTTGCTGACATTGGTCTGGATCAGACCGGCCTTGAAGGTGCCCGCGGTCGTCATCGAAAGACCTCCGTCAGCCCGGCTGGGCGAGCAGCGGGTCGAGCTTGCCCGCCCGCTCGAGTGCCGCCAGTTCGTCGGAGCCGCCGATGTGCTGGCCGTTGATGAAGATCTGCGGCACGGTCGTGCGCTTGGCCCGTTCGCGCATTTCGGCGCGCTTCTTTTCGTCCATCATGACGTCCACTTCTTCGTAGGCGGCGCCCTTGTCGTCGAGCAGGCCCTTGGCGCGGGCGCAGTAACCGCAAAACGGGGTGGTGTAGATCTCGATCTTGGCCATCTGGTACTCCTCGGGCCGACTATAACGCCGGCCGAACGACCCGCGCCAGCGTCAGCACATCGACGTGGTGCGCGCCGCCGCGTTGCAAAACCCGGGCACAGGCCTCGACGGTCGCGCCAGTGGTAAAGACATCATCGACCAGCAGGATGGTCTTGCCGACCACTTCGTCGACCCAGCGGGGATGGATATCGAAGGCCTGCCGGACATTGCGGTGCCGCTCCGCGGCCCGCAGCCCCGCCTGCGAGCCGGTCCATTTGCGACGCCGCAGCAGGTCGGGGGCGAGACGGATGGCCGTGCGGCGCTGGGCGTCCTGTGGCACTGCGCGCAGGACGGCGCGGGCCAGCAGGAGCGCCTGATTGTAGCGGCGCGCCAGCAGCCGGCGCCAATGCAGCGGTACGGGCACGACGAGGTCGGCATCGCCCAGGAGATCGGCGCCGGCCCGCGCCATCCAGTCACCGCCGGCCCGGGCGATGTCGGTGCGGTCGCCGTGCTTGAACGGCAACACCAGACGGCGGCCGCTGGCGTCGTAGGCCAGGGCCGCGCGGGCGCGGCGAAACTTCGGCGGCCGGGCGAGGCAGCCGGCGCAATGCGCGCCTTCGCCGAGATCCTCGGCGAACGGATCGCCGCAGCACGTGCAGTGCGGGGGCGCTATGAAGGAGAAGCCCTGCCAGCAGCCGGCACAGAGGGCACCCGGCGCTTCGACGATTTCGCCGCAACCGAGACACAGCGGCGGCAGCACCGCATTGAGCAGCACCTGCCCCGCGGTGGCACAGACATGGCTCAAACCGGCCGGCAACATGGAAGGATTGAGCGTGCCAAATGCGCCCACAGAATGGCGGTGCCCCTACCGGCTGGCGCGCTTTGGCCTTACATACGCATCATGAACGCGCCCGATCCGCTTCTGGTCTTCGACCGTACCGTGTTGCGCCAGCGGCGGGAGCGCACGGCGCGCGCGTGGGATCGGCAGGCTTTCCTCAAGCGCGAGATCGCCGAACGTCTCGTCGAGCGGCTGGCCGATGTGCGGCGGAGTTTCGCGCTGGCCCTCGATCTCGGCTGTCATGGCGACGAAATCGCAACGGCTCTCCGACAGTCCGCCGCGGGCGGACACGACGCTGTCGGGCAACTCGTGCGCAGCGACCTCGGGCACGGATTCGCCCGGCTGGCCGATGGCCTTTCCGTGGTTGCCGACGAGGAGGCCCTGCCCTTCGCCGTCGGCCGTTTCGACCTGGTGATGAGCGCCATGAACCTGCACTGGGTCAACGACCTGCCGGGCACGCTGATCCAGATCGGCCGCATCCTGAAACCCGACGGCCTCTTCCTGGGCGCGATGCTGGGCGGCGGTACCTTGTGGCAACTGCGCCAGGCCCTGGCGGCGGCGGAGAGCGAGATCGAGGATGGCCTCAGCCCGCGGGTCTCACCGTTTGCCGATCTGCGCGATGCCGCCGGCCTGCTGCAACGGGCCGGCTTCGCCTTGCCGGTCGCCGACGGCGAGACGATCGATGTCGAGTACGACAGCGCGCTCGCCCTGATGCGCGATCTCGGCGCCATGGGCGAGAGCAACCTCGTCCTCGAGCGCCGCCGCGGACTGGCACGCCGCACCACGCTTTTGCGGGCGGCGGAAATCTATGGCGAGCGCTTCGCGCTGCCCTCCGGCCGGGTCGCCGCCAGTTTCGAGGTATTGTTCCTGCACGGCTGGGCACCGCATGCCTCGCAACCCAAGCCGCTGAAACCCGGCAGCGCGGCGCGGCGGCTGGCCGACGCGCTGGAAACTGCTGAACTAAGTGCCGGCGAGAAAGTCGAGCGGAGCTAGATCGTGCCTGTAGTGAAATTGTCGTTCTTCGCCCTGATATCAGAGAGCTTCGGCTTCTTCTTCGCCAATCTCCGGCTCTTCTTCCATCTCGTCACGATCCCGTGGATCGCGTCGCTCGCCATCCGCCTCGTCGGATCGGCACTCAGCCTCGAGTCGGTCGCCGCCGTGCTCGTCGAGAAGCTGCTCGATATCCTGCCGACGGTAATGTTCATGGTCGCCTGGCAGCGCGTCGTGCTGCTGGGGCCGAATCGTGGCGATCGCCTGCCGGGCCTCGGCTGGTCGCCGCGCGAGACTGCCTATCTCCTCCATTTGATCAAGGTGGGCGGCATCACATTCGTGCTGATCGCCGCCTTCGTCCTGACGATCGGCACGATGGATTCCGCGATGCTGGCGCCGGGAGCGCCGATCGACCCCGAACTTGCCCAACGGCAGGGAGTGGCGGCGCCGCTGGGCGCCGGCTTCATGATCTCCGTGCTGCTGGCGCTGCGCGTGAGTTACGGACTGGCGGCGACGGCGGTCGACGTCCCGTTTTCGCCGCGGCTGTCGTGGGCCTACGGCCGGGGCAACGGCTGGACCATCATCGGCGTGCTGTTCGTGACCTTCGTCGCCAGCGCCATCGTCACCACCATGGCAACGCTCTTCACGCTCAGCATCATGCGCGGCATGCTGGGCGCCAACGAGGCCGCCTCGGTGGTCACCTGGACCGTGGCGATCCTGGTGTCCTATGCCGGCGCCGCCGTTGCGGCCACACTGCAGGCCGTCATATTCCGCAAACTGCTCGACTGGCGCGAAGGCGCACCGTTGCCGGCGCTCACATAACCCGCCGCGCGCGCCCGGCTAGAGAAGGTCGCGCAGCAACCCGACCAGCGGCAGGTCGGCGGGCGGCATCGGATAGCGCGACAGGTCGATCGGGGCGACCCATTTCAGCGTCTGACCTTCGCGCGGCTGGGCCGTGCCCGTCCACTTGCGGCAGGCGAACACCGGCATCAGGAGGTGGAACGTATCGTAGCCATGGCTGGCGAAGGCAATCGGCGCCAGGCAGCTCGTCGCCGTCTCAATCCCGAGTTCCTCGTGCAGTTCGCGCACCAGCGCCTGCTCCGGTGTTTCGCCGGCATCGACCTTGCCGCCGGGAAACTCCCACAGGCCTGCCATTGATTTGCCCGGCGGGCGTTGCGCGATCAGGACCCGGCCATCGCGGTCGACCAGTGCCACGGCGGCGACCAGGACGAGCGGCCGGTCTCCCAGCGGTGGCGGGCCGCCCGGACAATCCTCGTCGAAGGCGTCAACGCTCAAGCGGACCGCTCAGGAGCGGTAGCTGCCGTTGATGTCGATGTAGCCGTGCGTCAGGTCGCAGGTCCACACGGTGGCACGGCCGCGGCCGATGCCGAGATCGACGTCGATCACGACGTCGCTGCCCTTCATGTGGCGGGTCACCGGCGCCTCATCGTAGTTCGGCACGACCTGGCCGCCGTCGGTGATGCGCACGCCGCCGATCGAGATCCGCAGCTTGTCGCGATCGGCACGCTCGCCCGACTTGCCGACCGCCATGACGATGCGGCCCCAGTTGGCGTCTTCGCCGGCGATGGCGGTCTTGACCAGCGGCGAATTGGCGACCGCGAGCCCGATCTTGCGGGCCGCGCCGTTGGACGAGGCACCGCCGACATTGATGGTCACGAATTTGGTGGCGCCCTCGCCGTCGCGGGCAAGGAGCTGCGCGAGTTCGATCAGCACTTCATCCAGTGCCCGCTTGAAATCGACCAGGACGGGATCGTCGGCCTCCTCGATCGGCGCGTGGCGGGCCGCCCCGGTGGCGACCAGCAGCAGGGTGTCGCTGGTCGAGGTATCGCCGTCCACGGTGACGCAGTTCAGCGATTTGTCGGCGGCGTCGGACAGCAGCTTCTGCAGAACGCCGAGAGGCACTTTGGCGTCGGTGAAGACAAAGCCCAGCATGGTCGCCATGTCGGGCGCGATCATGCCCGACCCTTTCAGGAAGCCGTTGATGGTAACGGTCTTCTCGCCGATCTTCGCCTGACGGGTGGCGAGCTTGGGGAAGGTATCGGTCGTCATGATGGCCGCGGCCGCGGCTGACCAGGCATCTTCCCGCGCCGACTTGATGAGAGACGGCACGACGGCAACGATCTTTTCCCACTCGAGCGGCTGGCCGATCACGCCGGTCGAGGCCATGAAAACCTCGTTGCGCGGACAGCCGAGCGCCTGGGCGATCGCGCGGGTGCTCTCCTCGACCGCCTTGTCGCCGGCCTTGCCGGTGAAGGCATTGGCGTTGCCGGAATTGACCACGATGGCCCGCACCTTGCCCCGGGCCAGGTTCTTGCGGCACCAGTCGACCGGCGCTGAGCAGGTCTTGGAGCGGGTCAGCACGCCGGCGACGGTGGCGCCGGCCGGCACGAGCGCCAGCAGGACGTCGTCGCGATCCTTGTAGCGCACGCCGGACTGCGCGACCCCGAGCTTGACGCCGGCAATGCGCGGCAGCGCGGGCGTGGTCTTGGGCGCTAACGGCGACTGGGCGTGCGTGACGGCCATAGGACTCCCCTTGCGGAGGTCGGGACTATCCCGACCCATCCGAACGGGGGAGCCTACACCAGAAACGCCTGAAAACGTGAGTTCTACTTCGTAGCCGCCGGAGCCTTGGCCGGCGGGCTGGCGGGGGTTGCCGGAGCAGCCGGCGCGACCGCCGCCGGTTCGGGCTTGCTTCCGTCCATGTTGAATTTCTCGATCTTGGCGCCGGCGCGCAGCAGATCGAGCTTGGCGGTCACGATCTCTCGGGCCATTTCCTCGCGAAGCTGCTCGACCATCTCCTCGAACGCCGGCGGCGGTGCCTTGCGACGGTCCTCGATCTTGATGACATGGTAGCCGAACTGCGTCTTGACCGGCTCGTCGGTCATATCGCCCTTCTTGAGCGCGAAGGCGGCATCGGCGAATTCCTTCACCATGTCGCTCTTCTTGAACCAGCCGAGATCTCCACCTTCCGCGCCCGAGGCCTTGTCGGTCGACTTTTCCTTTGCGAGCTTGTCGAACGCGGCGCCCTTCTTGATCTCGGCAATCAATGCCTTGGCCTCGTCCTCGGTCGCCACCAGAATATGCCGCGCGCGGACTTCTTCTTCGGCCGGCATCGACTTCAGCCGTTCGTCGTAGCGCTTGCGCAGGGCCTCGAGGGTTACCTGGAGAGCGATCTCGCGCTGGATCCAGAAGTCCTGAAGTACCTGCTCCTCGACGAATGCCATGCGCTTCTTGAAGTCGGGGTCGTCGGTGAGTTTCTTCTTCTTGCCCTCCTGAACCACAAGCTTGCTGTCGACAACCCGGTCGAGCAACGCCGGAAAGACAGCCTGCAGCGGCATGTTGCGGTATTGCTGGGGCAGCGACTGCTGGGCGATTTCCAGCTCAGACAAGTGGACGGACTTACCGTTGACCTTGGCGACGACAGGATCCTTGAGCGGCTGGGCTGCCGTCTTGGCGGCCGGCTTCTGGGTCGCGGGCTTGGCCGCTGGCTTCTCCTGCGGCTGCTGGGCGAGGGCGGGACCGCCGAGCATGGCGACTGCGCAACACAGGACGGCGAGGCGCAAGGGGCGCAGACGAAGGCTCATGGCAGGCTCCGGAAACTTGTCTCAAAGGTCGGGAAGGCAGCGCAACCGTTTACACAGGCCCGGTCGGGCCAAGCAAGCACTGCCTCTGAATCGGCCGCGTTGATGGCGATCGATTACGGCACTTTTCCGTGAACACGGCGGCAGAGGCGCGGCGCGCGACGGAGGCGCGGCCCCGCCTGCACGAGAGGTCTTCGCGTAGCGGCGGGTGCCGAAAGCGCTTGCGTTGACACTGGCGGACACGCTCTCTATCTCTGATCAGGACGGCGGGCCGCAGTGCCCGCCTAAGTCATTACAATATCGAGGTTTTCATGTTCGGGGCGCTCGCCCGAAGCCTGTTCGGGACGGCCAACGACCGTATCGTCAAGGGCTTCGACAAGCCGGTGGCGAAGATCAACGCACTCGAGCCGGAGATAGCCAAGCTCTCGGACGACGAGCTGCGCGTCAGAACGGTCGAGTTCCGCGAGCGCCTCGCCAAGGGCGAGGCGCTGGACGATTTGCTGGTCGAAGCCTTCGCCACGGTGCGCGAAGCGGCCAAGCGCGTGCTTGGGCAGCGCCATTTCGACGTGCAGCTCAAGGGCGGCATGGTGCTGCACCAGGGCAAGATCGCCGAGATGAAGACCGGCGAAGGCAAGACGCTGGTCGCCACGCTGGCGGTCTACCTCAATGCGCTCGAGAGCAAGGGCGTCCACGTCGTCACGGTGAACGACTACCTCGCCCGCCGCGACTCGGAGTGGATGGGCCGCGTCTACACCTTCCTCGGCCTCACCGTCGGTGTGATCGTCCACGAGATGGACGACGAACAGCGCAAGGCCGCCTACGCCTGCGACGTCACCTACGGCACCAACAACGAGATCGGCTTCGACTACCTGCGCGACAACATGAAGTACCGCCTCGACGCGATGGCGCAGCGGCCCTTCAACTACGCCATCGTCGACGAGGTCGACTCGATCCTGATCGACGAGGCGCGCACGCCGCTGATCATCTCGGGACCGGCGGAGGATTCCTCCGAGCTCTACCGCCGCGCCGACACGGTGATCCCGCGCCTCAAGCCCGAGCACTACGAGAAGGACGAGAAGAACCGCACGGTCGTGCTGACCGACGCCGGCGTCGAGGCCGTCGAGGAGATCCTGCGCGGCGACGGTCTGCTGGCCGAGGGCATCACGCTCTACGCGCCGAACATGGTCTCGGTGCTTCACCATGTGACGCAGGCGCTGCGCGCCCACAAGCTGTTCGCTCTCGACGTCGACTACATCGTCAAGGACGGCCAGGTCGTCATCATCGACGAGTTCACCGGCCGCATGATGGCCGGCCGGCGCTATTCCGAGGGCCTGCACCAGGCGCTCGAGGCCAAGGAAAAGGTCGAGATCCAGCGCGAGAACCAGACGCTGGCCTCGATCACCTTCCAGAACCTCTTCCGCATGTATCCCAAGCTGTCCGGCATGACCGGCACGGCGCTGACCGAGGCCACCGAGTTCGCCGAGATTTACCGGCTCGAAGTGGTCGAGATACCGACCAACGTGCCGGTGGTGCGCAAGGATGCCGACGACGAGATCTACCGCACGCTGGCCGACAAGACACGGGCGATCGTCAAGCTGATCGAGGAGTGCCGCGCCCGTAACCAGCCGATGCTGGTCGGCACGGTGTCGATCGAGAAGTCCGAGGCGCTGTCGGAGGCGCTGAAGAAGGCCGGCGTCGCGCACAATGTCCTCAATGCCCGCTTCCACGACCAGGAGGCCGTGATCGTGGCCCAGGCCGGCCGGCCGGGCTCCGTTACCATCGCCACCAACATGGCCGGCCGCGGTACGGACATCCAGCTCGGCGGCAATGTCGACATGCTGCTGCAGCAGAGCGAGCCGGAGATCGTCGCCAAATTTCCCGATCCGGAGGCGCAGAAGGCCGAGATCGAGCGCATCGCCACCGAGATCCGGGCCGGCGTCGAACGCGATCGCGAAATCGTCCGCGCCGCCGGCGGCCTCTATGTCGTGGGCACCGAGCGCCACGAGAGCCGGCGCATCGACAATCAGCTCCGCGGCCGCGCCGGCCGCCAGGGCGACCCCGGCGCCTCGAAGTTCTTCCTGTCGCTCGAAGACGACCTGATGCGGATCTTCGGCAACAACAAGGTGCTCGACTGGGTCCAGAAGAAGGGCATGGCCGACGACGAGGCGCTGACCCATCGCTGGCTCAACAAGGCATTGGAAACCGCACAGGGCAAGGTCGAGGCGCGCAACTTCGAGATCCGCAAGAACCTGCTGCGCTTCGACGACGTCATGAACAGCCAGCGCAAGGAGATCTACAAGGAGCGCGTCGAGCTGATGTCGACCGAGGACGTGTCGGAGACCGTGGCCGGCATGCGCCGCGACGTCGTCGACACGCTGGTCACGCGCACCATCCCCGAGGATGTCTACGCCGAGCAGTGGAAGGTCGGCGAACTCAAGGATGACGTGCAGCGTCTGTTCGGGCTCGATCTGCCGGTCGACGCCTGGGCGAAGGAAGAAGGCATCGCCGACGAGGAGATCAAGACGCGGCTCAACGAAAGCGTTGAACGCCTGTTTGCCCAGAAGGCGGCGCAGTACGGACCGGAGGTCTGGCGCCAGGTCGAGAAGAGCGTGCTGATGCAGCTGTTCGACCAGAGCTGGAAGGAACACCTGCTCCATCTTGACCATCTCCGCCAGGGCATCGGCCTCAGGGCCTATGGCCAGAAGGACCCACTGAACGAATACAAGCGCGAGGCGTTCAACCTTTTCAACGAACTGCTGACTGGCCTGCGCGAACAGGTGGTCACGCTGCTCGCCACGCTGCAGCTGCGCATGGACGCGCCGCCGACGCCGGAGATGCCGCGGCAGATGCACGAAGTCCACGAAGACCCGATGCTCGCCTCGGCGATGCGCGACGATCCCGCCTTCGACCCCGCCGACCCCGAGGGCGGCGGCGTTGCCACGCTCCACCGCCCGCGCACCGCCAAGCCCGCGCTCGACGCTAACGACCCTTCGACCTGGGGCAAGGTCTCGCGCAATGCCGCCTGCCCGTGCGGCTC
>CALFRN010000082.1 GCA_937919085.1 uncultured Reyranella sp. | reverse complement strand
GAAGTGAAGGAAACACCATGGGCAGACTCGACGGCAAGATCACCATCGTGACCGGCGCGACCAGCGGCATCGGCCGCCGCACCGTCGAGATTTTCGTCCGGGAAGGCGCCAGGGTCCTGGCGACCGGCCGGCGCGAAGAACTCGGACGTATGCTCGAAGCCGCGCTGGGCAAGGACAAGTGCCTGTTCCAGCGCGCCGACGCCACCAGCGAGGCCGACGTCAAGGCGATGATCGATGCCTGCCTTGCCAGGTGGGGCCGGATCGACTGCCTGTTCAACAATGCCGGCGGCCCGGCGCCGGTCGGCGGCATCGAGACGGTGCCGGTCGAGGGCTTCGATGCGGCCATGGCCACCCTGGTCCGGTCGGTCATGCTGGGCATGAAGCACGCCGCACCCGTCATGATGAAGCAGGGCTCCGGCAGCATCATCAACAACGGCAGCGTGGCGGCCTCGCGCGCCGGCTATTCGACGTCGATGATCTACGGTGCCGCCAAGGCCGCGGTGAACCACCTGACGGTCTGCGCCGCCATGCAGCTCGGCGAGAAGAACGTGCGCTGCAACTCGATCTCGCCCGGCGGCATCGCCACCGGCATTTTCGCCAAGGCGCTCGGCCTGCCGCCCGACAAGGCCGACGGCTATGCCGAGGCGATGAAGGCCGGCATGGCGAAAAGCCAGCCGATCCCGCGCGCCGGCCTCACCGACGACATCGCCCACGCCGCGGTATTCCTCGCCTCCGACGAATCGGGTTTCATCAACGGCCACGACCTCGTTGTCGATGGCGGCATGATCGGCGGCCGCATGTGGACGCCGCACCAGGAAGGCGTGAAGGCGATGCGCCAGGCGTTCGGGGTGGATGAGGCCTGATGTCATCCCCCTCCCCATTCAAATGGGGAGGTGCCTCGCTTGCGAGGCGGAGGGGTCAAAGGTTGAGGCAAAGGTGAGCTCGCGGGCGTGGTGCCCATGACCCCTCCGTCGCCGTAAGACGGCGCCACCTCCCCATCTGAATGGGGAGGCGACGAGCAGACTTCTATTCCGCCGCCTGCTTGCCCAGTCCCTTCGGCACCTGCGCGGCCGCGGCGCTGACGCGCGGGTTGGAGGTGACCTTGAGAGCCTCGGCGGCGTCCTTGTTCTCCATGATCTTGGCCATGATGGCCTGGCCGGCGCGATCGAAGACGGCGCGGTTTTCCTGGAGGTACTTCTGCGATTCGCGCAGCTTGGTGACGTAGCCGTTGATCTCGGGGATGACGTAGCGCGCCACCATGTCCCAGCTGCGGAAGGTGTTCTCCGGGTTGGCCCAGTCGTGCACGAAGCCGACGCAGGTGCCGAAGCCGCCGCTCTGGTCGACCACGCTCTTGATCATCTTCACCAGATCGTCCGGCGTGCCGATGACGGCGGCCGAGCCTTCGCCCGACATCTCGTCGACGGCCTGGTCCGGCGACGTGTAGGGCACCGCGCCCGGCCGCTGCAGGGTGCCGTGGATGTATTCGTTGTGCCAGCGCATCAGGCCGTGGCGCGCCTCCTCGCGCGCCTTCTCAGCTGTCTCGGCGATGTGCCAGTTGAGCAGCACGCGCCAGTTCTTGCGGTCGACGGTCGTTCCGGCCTTCTTGGCGGCCGACTCGGCGAAGCCCCACTGCGTCGGCAGCGCCGTCAGGCCCTCGGTCGACATCGAGCCCAGCGAGATGATGCCGATGCCGTATTTGCCGGCCAGCGTCATGCCCGACGGGCTGATCTGCGAGGCCACGGCGAACGGCATGTCTTCCTGCAGCGGCAGGAGCTGCAGCGCGGCATCCTGCATCGTGAACCATTCGGACTTGTGGGTGACGCGCTCGCCGGCGAACAGGCGGCGGATGATGCCGATCGCCTCGTCCTGGCGGTCGCGCTGGGTCATCGGGTCGATGCCGAGCGTATGGGCGTCGGACGGCAGCGCCCCGGGACCCGAGCCGAAGATCGCACGGCCGCCGGTCATGTGGTCGAGCTGCACCATGCGCTGCGCCACGTTGTAGGGATGGTGATAGGGCAGCGAGATCACGCCTGTCGCAAGCTTGATGCGCTTGGTGTGCTCGCCGGCCGCCGCCAGGAACATCTCGGGCGAGGCGATCATCTCCCAACCCGACGAATGATGCTCGCCGCACCAGAACTCGTCGTAGCCCAGCTCATCCAGATGCTTCACGAAGGCGATGTCGCGCCGGAACTGCAGCATCGGATTTTCGCCGATGGG
>CALFRN010000081.1 GCA_937919085.1 uncultured Reyranella sp. | reverse complement strand
GGTGAGTGTCATGAACAAGAGCGCTGCGGCGCCGAAGCGGGCGAAGACGCCGAGGACCAGCAGCACCGGTGCGCACAGCTCGACCGTTGTGCCCATATAGGCTGCGATCTCCGGCGGTAGCAGCGGCAGGCGATACTCGTCGCGGAACAGCGTGATGGCGGTATCGAAGCTCTGAAACTTGTTCATGCCCGAACGGAAGAAGGTGGCGCCGACCGCGAGCCGCATACCGAACTCGAGCAGCGACAGCGGAAAGCGGCGCCCCGCGGCGCGCAGCGCATCAAGGCGGGAGACGAGACCGGGCGTGGAAGGCTCATAGTCGAAAGCGGCGGATGACATGGCGTAGTCCTCCTGGGTGGGTCGGCCGCCGCCCCGAGAAAGCAGGCCTTGAGCTGGGGGATGCCGGCTGGAACTGCCGGACGCGGCGGCCGATGTCGTTGAGGATGGGGTGCGATCAGCCCTTGCTGAGCGAGCCGCCGGTGATCTTGCCGCAGACGCCCTTGGGGACGCTGAGCCAGGCATCGGCCTGAGCGTCCTTTTTGGACGTACCCGCGCAAGATGACGTCGCGGTCTGGCAGTCGTTCTTGCCCGCCTTGGCAATGCCAAAGCACTTTTCGGATGGGTCCTGGGCCAGGACCTGGCCAGCGAGCAGCAGAGCGGCGCTGAGGGCGGCGGCGATAGTGAGAGTGGTTTTCATGACAGGTCTCCTCAATGCGTGTGGGTGTCCCTTTCGGGTGTCCGCACACTGCCGGGAGATCGTTGACGCCTGAAATATCGAGTCCCTATGGGATCGATGCATCTTGGCTATCCCCGATCGCATACCTCAAACGACCGCCTGTCGAAGTCTGTGTTTGGCACATCGCGTCAGTCTGGCCCACTACGCAGGACGGCCGCTGACGGCCCCAAATCGGACCCGGGCGATCAAACGCCGCCTGCCGAGGTGCTCCATCCGGCCCTTGCCGTTCAGCCGCCACGCGATGACGCAGAGCGCAAAGAGCCAGTGCTCGTGCGCCGCGGCACGTGCGAGGCCCACCTCCCAGCAGATTTCCTTCCACCGCGTCCCGCTGGCCCGTAACCACGCGATCTTTGCGTCGACGGGCTCAAGCCAGGGCATCCAGCCGAGCGTCGCCTCCATCCGGCTGATGGCCGCGGCTGGCGGCGGTGGCGACCACAAGGGATGTCTGCTTATCGGGCTAGACCGGAAGCCGCCGGCACACCCCCAGAACGACGCGAATGACCCTAAACGGACTTGGTAGAGCCGCCCAACCGATGGCGTCAACTGCCAAGATCGCGGCGAGTCGGCACTGCTGCATGCGTCTCAACGAAGATCCCCCGAAACAGCCATGCCATGCGTGGTCTACCCCGACACCACGTGACATCATTGATTACACGTGCTGACCAATTGCTGTCCGCTGGACCTTACGGAATCTCATAGATCGCCATGTCGGCGGCGATACCGCGGATGACGCGCTGCTGCGACACTGGGGTACGGCCGCCGGCGGCGAGCAGGGCGGCGGTTTCGGGATGATCGACCACCGGCGAGGTGGTGAAGATCGCGCGCGAATCGGCTAGGCCCTGGACGCGCGCTGCGATGTTCACGGTCTGGCCGAAATAGTCCTGCCGCTCGTTGAGCATAACCGCGAGGCAGGGGCCTTCGTGGATGCCGATCTTCAGCAGCAGGTCCTCGCTGGCGTGCTGCCGATTGAGATCGTGCATCGCCTCTCGCATGCGCAGCGCCGCCGCCATGGCGCGGTCAGGCGTCGGGAACGTGGCCATGACGGCATCACCGATGGTCTTGATCACGGCGCCTGCCTCTGACGCGACGATCTCGTTGAGCAGGCGGAAGTGACTGCGTACTAGGTCGAAGGCCGCCAGGTCGCCGACGCGCTCGTAGAGCGTGGTGGAGCCCTTCAGGTCGGTGAACAGGAACGTGAGACTGATGATCTTCAGGCGCTGATCGATGTCGAGCGTGTCGGTGCGATAGATGTCGCGGAAAGTCTGGTTGGTCAGCAGGCGCTTGGCGGTGACGAAGGGGCGGCGCTTGGCCATAAAATCGTGCAACTCGTCGCCTGCGATCCAGATGCCCGGCAGGACGCGCTTGCCAGTTCGATTCTCGACGGAGAGGCGCAACGGGCCGGGACGCATCTCGGTCGTCCCCGTTGGAGTGCTGACATCGTTGTAGACAATCGTCAGATTGCGCCGCTCCGTTGTCGGCTCGCCCTTCACGTCGATGAAATGCGCGGCGTGCGTGACTGGCTCGAAGACGATAAGGAACTGTGCAGGCATCTGCACCGACACCAGCGCCTTCTCGCCCGGCGGCAGCTCGATGGCTTCGACCGTGATCTTCTCCATCACCGATTGATCTTCGATCGGCTCGAGGCCTGAGCCGAAGAACAGCTGTGCGCAATAGTCGAAGAACGAGAGCAGCTCGGGGTGGTGCGCCGGGATGCGGCGAATGCGCGGGCTGACGGTGAAGGTCACCTCGACCATTTCGTCGAGGTTCGGTTCGTAGTCGGCGGCGCAGACGGCGCAGCTGTATGCCTCGGCGTGTACCGTCTTGAGCGAGGTGTTGGCACCCAGCACGCCGCCGCAGCCCGGGCAGAGCACGTTCCATGACAATTCGAACAGCCCGACGCGGGCCGCGTGCAGGAAGGCGGCGATGACCTGCTCGGGATCGAGATTGTTGTGCTGGGCGAAGGCCAGCGCGTTGATCCGGCACAGTTCCCTGTCGGGCGCCTCGCGTACCAGACGCTCGATCGCCGCGACGCTCGGGGCGTCGGCAGATTGGCGCAGGGCGGCAAATAACGCTTCCGCGTCACTCATGGTTTGAGCCGACATTCCCCGGGTGACCCCTTAGAATATTGAAAATGGTATCACTCTGTGGGGCTCCGAGAAAGCCATGGGCGGCCGACACGATCGCGGCGAGGTGGCTTTGCTCACGGGCCAAGATGGAATTTCTCCCTTACCGGCTTGGCACGAAGCTGCCGATCCGGGATGTCCGCAGTTCAGTCGCTACCGGGGGAAAACCGGACGTTGCCCAAAAGGCCCGAGCCGGTAGCGCCTGACCCTGAAGAGACATGGCGGATCTGCTCCGCTGACTGCGGGTCGAGGGAGCGAACGGCTTGTGGCCCGCCACCCATTCCGTGAGAATGCCGCAATGATCGCCGAGCACTACCTGAAGCGGTGGCGTGGCGCTGGCCTGATCGACGACGGCGCGGCCGCGCGCATCAGCGCCTGGGAGGCCACGCATCGGCGGCCGGTCTGGCTGTGGGCGCTGTCAGGGATGGGTGCGCTGGCCATCGGGCTTGGCGTGGTGGCCATGGTCGCCGCCAACTGGGAAGAAATTCCCGTCGGGGTGAAGCTCGCAGTCGATCTGCTGCTGACTGGTCTGTGTGCGGTCTTCGTGTTCGTCGCCTGGCAGCGTGACCAGGCATGGCCGCGCGAGATCGGCGCGCTGGTGCTGTTCGGCCTGGTGATCGGCGGCATCGCGCTGATCGGGCAGGTCTACCAGCTGCAGAGCGAGCCGTGGCAAGCGCTAGTGACTTGGCTGGTGCTCGGCACGCCGTTCCTCGCGCTCGTCACCTTCACGCGCCTGGTCGGGGTGCTGTGGTTGGCGGCGGCGGTCCTCACCTGGTTCGCGGCGTACGAGCCGCTACAGCTGATCATGCCGCTGGCCCCCTATTCCGCCGCCGACCACTTCTTCCATCTGTTGATCTACCTGCCGGCCTGCCTGATGATCGTCGTAGCGGTCGTGCGCCGGCGCTGGCCGCCGGCCGAGGACCAAGGCGAGCTGTTGCTCAAACTTGCGCTAGCCGGGCTCGCCGGCGCCGTCAGCACGACGGTGGCCACCATCAACTCGCAGCTCGCTGGCGTGGTCTCGCCGGTCGAGGTCTGGATCGGCGCCGGCGCCACGCTGCTGGCCGCGGCGGCCCTGTGGTTCGGCAGGGGAGCGGCGGAGCGGCGCCCCGCGATCGCCCTGTTGGGCGTAAGCTTCGTGGTGTGGGCCGCAGCCCTGCTGCTCGCACGCGGGTGGCACGCAGAGGGCAAGGCCACATTCGAGGCGATCTTCGGGCTGCTCTTCATCGTGTATTGGACAGCGATCGGCTGGCTGACGGCGCGCGGCGGCCACCGGGTGCTATTCGGCCTTGCCTTCACAGTAATCGGCCTGCGGCTACTGATCCTTTATTTCGAAGCGAGCGGCGGACTGACCGCGACCGGCCTCGGCCTGATCGGCGGTGGCGTGCTCTGCCTCGCGTTGACCTGGGTCGGCTGGCGGCTGACGCGCCGCCTGGCACACGAGGCGATGCCGTGAGGCGCGGAGTTGTGGCGCTGGTAATCGTCGCGCTCGCGCTGCCGGTGGTGGCCCTGGCGGCGATGATCGGCCAGCAGGAATGGCTCCTCAGCCGTGTCACGGTCGTGAACGTGGTGGTGCGTGGCGTCGATCCCCGCGACCTCTTGCGCGGCCACTACCTGACCGCGGGCTTCGAGTGGAACTGGGAGCGCCTGCCGCAGCCCGAGGCCGATGGTCGGATGCCCGCGGGTGCGCTGTGCGTCATCGCGCTCGATGCCCGGCGGCAGGCCCGTGTGCGCTTCCTTCCCGGCTCGACAGGAAGCCCGGAGGGCGACTGCCTGCTGGTCATTCCCGGCGGGATGTGGGGAAGAGACGCGTTCGTGCCGGGCACGATCGACACCACCAACGGCAGCATTCGGCTGTTCGTACCGGAAACGCGCGCCGGAGAGCTTGAACAACTGACCCGCGAGCGGCCCGGCGCGCTCACCGTTGACCTGGCGGTGCGCGCCGACGGCTATGTCAGCATCCAGGCGCTGCGCGTCGACGGTCAGGTTCTGGGACGCTGAGCACAGGGCTCTCACGCAGCGCGTTCCAGAGAAAGGCGAATGCCGATGACAGCTTCTGGCACATTGCGGACTTGCTGGCCGGCTCCATAAACGTCCGATGTTGGAGGCAGA
>CALFRN010000080.1 GCA_937919085.1 uncultured Reyranella sp. | reverse complement strand
CGCTTGGCGACCTCTTCCGGCGGCATGCGGGCGATGTTGTTGTAGTCGTTCTTCCAGTCGCCATCCTCGGTCCAGCGCAGCGGCGACTGCACCGTGGTCCGTGGACCAACGGCGCTTTCGAACACCTTCAATGCCAGATCGAGCGTGAAGCGCTGCGTGTCGGGCTCGTGCGGCTTGCCGCAGGAATTGCCGAGCGGGAAGTCGCTGAACAGGAAGCGCGGCACGCCGGCGTATTCGACGATGTCCTTTGCCGCTCCCATGACCACGGTCGGGATACCGTTCCGTTCGAGATATCGGGCGACCAGACTCACGGTCTGGTGGCAGACGGGTCAAGTAGGCACCAGCAGCGCGGCGTCGACCTGGTCCTGGCGGCAGCGCGCCAGGATTTCCGGCGCGTCTGTCTCCAGGGTCACGCGCTGGCTGCGATTGGTCGGCGCCCCATGAAAGCGGGCGGCAAGCTTGAAGCGGCCCTGCGCCGCAAACTCGCGCATCAGCGGCAATGGGAACCAGGTGTTGCTGTCCTTGGCCGTCGTGTGCTTGCGATCGTAGCCGATGTGGGAGATGCGCGTGTCGTGATCGGCGGCGGTGTCACCGGAATAGACCGTGTAGTACTTGGCCCCGGCGTTGTAGAGCGCGCCGGGACCCTGATCGCCCTTGTCGGGCTGATAGGGCGCCGCCGTCGTGATCAGCGCCAGCGTACTGTCCTTGAGCGGCTTGGCGAGCGGCTGGAACGGGGCATCGACATAGTGTGCCCAGCGATAGGGATTGTCGTAGCCGAGCGCGAGATAATACTCGCGCGTGCGCCGCATGTACTCGAGTGGAACGTCGTACTGGGGCGCAAAATCCATGGTGTCGGTCATGGGCGAATCCTGAGACGGCCCCGCGGCGAAGTCAAACCGGGAGGCCGGAAGTCGCAGGTCGAGTTTCCCGGTGCGAACCGGTGGGCCAAAGCGTGCAGGATATCCAGGACATCGCCGCCGCTCGCGAGCGCGTCGGGCAGGGAAAGGCCACCCACCATCGGCGGAGCGAGAATGAACGGCTGGGCTGAAGCCGTGGTCATGGCCCACATTCGGCCGGGGCTCGGGATGATGACAAGTCTGCGGCCGCTGCGTACCTTCCCGGCAAAATTGCCGGGAGGACGACAATGACCATGATGAAGCGGCGCACCGCGCTCGGTGCCGTTGCAGCCTTTGCCATCGCGCCGCGGGCATCGGCGCAGTCATGGCCCGACAAGCCGCCGCACTTTCTGGTGCCCTATCCCGGCGGCGGCATCGTCGACATCGTCGCGCGCACGCTGGCCGACCCCATGCAGGCCGACCTCGGCCAGACGATCGTCGTCGAGCCCAAGCCCGGCGGCAATTCGACCATTGCTACGGCACTCGTGGCGCAGGCCCCGGCCGACGGCAATACCTGGGTGATGTCGACCATCTCCCATGTCGTGGCACCACATCTGCAGAAGGTCTCCTACGATCCGATCGGCGACTTCCAGCCGGCGGCCTTCGTCGCGGTCGCCACTTCCGTAGCCACGGTCCATCCGTCCGTGCCGGTGAAGACGCTCGCGGAGCTGGTGGCTTACGGCAAAGCCAACCCCGGCAAGCTGCATTACCTGAATCCGGGCAACGGCTCGTCGATCCACCTCTCGGCCGAACTGCTGAAGAGCCACTCCAAATTCGACATGGTCTCCGTTCCCTACAAGGGCATTCCGCCGGGAATGCCGGATCTGCTGGAAGGCCGCCTGCAAGTCGGGCTGCTGCCCGGGCCTCTGGCACACCAGCATATCGCGGCGGGCAAGCTACGGCCGCTGGCGGTGCTGGCCGACAAGCGACTGCCGCAACTTCCCGACGTGCCGACTTTTGCCGAAGCGGGCTTCGGCGACGCCCAGGTGACGAGCTGGTACGTCATTGCTGTCCGCGCCGGCGCGCCGGCCGATGTCGTGAACCGCATCCATGGCGCGGCGATGAAGGCGCTTCAGAGCCCGGCAACGCAGGAGCGCCTGGCCAAGGCCGGCTGCAGCGCCCCCGCTACGCGATCACCCGCCGAAATCTTGGCGATGTGGAAGGCCGACTACGCCCGCTACGGCAAACTGGTCAAGGACGCAGGGATCGCGACCCAAGGCTGACAGCGATGTGAGCCGGCGGCCATAGTGCGGCCCAATTGGGGCGCGCTATATATGGGCGCTGGAACGGGCTTGTTTGGGGAGCGCATCGGATGGCGATCGGACGGCGCGGCATATTGGCAGGCAGTGCGGCCCTTTGGGCGAGCAGCCCGGCAATCCTGCGGGCGCAGACCACGCCCAAGGTGAACGTAAGCCATGGCTTTGCCATGCACGGCGCACCGAAATACGCCGCCGACGCCGGGCCACCCGATTACCTCAATCCCAGTGCTCCCAAGGGAGGAACGGTCAAGCTGGGCGCGCGCGGGACATTCGATTCGCTGCACCCCTTCATCGTCAAGAGCCAGCCCGCGGCGGGAATCGGGGCGAACTGGGACACGCTGTGCTGGGCATCGCGCGACGAAGCGTCGACCGAGTACGGCCTGATCGCCGAGACCATCGAATGGCCCGACGATCGATCCTGGGTGGCTTTCACCCTGCGGCCACAGGCACGCTGGCACGACGGCAGCCCGATCACCGTCGAGGACGTGATCTTCACTTTCGACATCCTGAAGGCCAAAGGCTCGCCCAATTACGCCTTCTACTATCACGACGTGCTCAAGGCCGAGAAAACCGGCGAGCGCAAAGTCCATTTCACGTTTCGCGACAACAGCAACAAGGAGCTGCCGCTGATCCTTGGCCAGCTCCCCGTCCTGCCCTCGAAGTGGTGGGCAAGCCGCGACTTCGAGAAGGTCTCGCTCGAGATTCCGCTGGGCAGCGGGCCTTACCGCGTAGAGGGATTCGATGTCGGCCGTTCCATCGCCTACCGCCGGGTCGAGGACTGGTGGGCGAAGGATCTCTGGATGAACCGAGGCCGCAGCAACTTCGATGTCATCCGCTACGAATACTATCGCGACGTCACGGTGCAGTTCGAGGCCTTCAAGGCGGGTGAACTCGACGTCCGGCAGGAGAACATCGCGCGCAACTGGGCGACCGCCTACGACATCCCGCCGGTGCGCGACGGCCAGATCCAGCGGGTCGAGATCCCGCACGAACTGCCGACCGGCATGCAGTGCTTCGCCTTCAACACCCGTCGCGACTACTTCAAGGACCCGCGCGTGCGTGAGGCGATCGCCACGATGTTCGATTTCGCCTGGACCAACAAGAACCTGTTCTACGGCATGTACAGGCGCAACATTTCGTTCTTCGGTAACTCCGAACTCGCCTCGTCCGGCCTGCCGACGCCGGCCGAGCTGAAGTACCTCGAGCCGCTGCGCGGCAAGATTCCCGATGAGGTCTTCACCAAGGAATTCAAGCTTCCGGAGTCCGACGGCACCGGCAACGCCCGCGATCTGGCGCGCCGCGCGCTCGGGCTTCTGAAGGAGGCCGGCTGGGAGATCAAGGACGGCAAGATGACCGACGCGAAGACCGGCCGGAAGCTCGCCTTCGAGATGCTGCTGGGCGATGCCAGCTTCGAGCGCGTCGTCCTGCCCTACAAGCAGAACCTCGAGCGCATCGGCATCGACATGAACGTGCGCACGGTCGATACGGCGCAATTCAAGCGGCGCGAGGACGAGTTCGACTACGACATGATGGTCGAGGGTTTCGGCCAGTCGCTGTCGCCGGGCAACGAACAGCGCGACTTCTGGGGTTCGAAGTCGGCCGACACGCCGGGCAGCCGCAACACGATCGGCATTCGCAATACGGCGATCGACGCATTGATCGACACGCTGATCGCCGCCCCCGACCGCGAGAGCCTGATCGCCGTGACCCGTGCGCTGGATCGTGTGCTGCTGTGGAGCCATTTCGTCGTGCCCAACTGGCACAACAACAAGGTCTTCGTCGCCTACTGGAACAGGTTCGGACGGCCGGAAAAGAGCGCCCGTTACGCTCCCTTCGCCTTCGACACCTGGTGGATCGACGAAGCCAAGGATCGCGCCCTGCAACGCGGCGAAAGGAAGTAGGCGGCAGGTACGACCATGCTCGCCTATATCCTCCGCCGACTGATGCTGGTGGTGCCGACGCTGTTCGGCATCATGGTGGTCAACTTCGCCATCATCCAGGCAGCCCCCGGCGGTCCGGTCGAGCAGATGCTGGCCCAGATCCAGGGCACCTCTGTCGACGCGACGGAGCGCTTCTCCGGCAGCTCGAGCGGCGGCGAGACGCTCGCCAAATCGGCCACCGACAGTTCCGGCGGCAGCAGCGGCACCTATCGCGGCGCCCGCGGCCTGCCCAAGGAACTGATCCAGCGCATCGAGAAGATGTACGGCTTCGACAAGCCGGTCGGCGAACGCTTCCTGCTGATGATGAAGAACTACCTGATGTTCGACTTCGGCGAGAGCTTCTTCCGCAACAAGCGCGTCGTCGACCTGGTGATCGACAAGATGCCGGTGTCGATCTCGCTCGGCCTGTGGACGACGCTGCTGATCTACTTCATCTCGATCCCGCTCGGCATTGCCAAGGCGGTTCGCGACGGCTCGCGCTTCGACGTCTCGACCTCGACCACCCTGATCATGCTGAACGCGATCCCCGGCTTCCTGTTCGCGCTGCTGCTCGTCGTGGTGTTCGCGGGCGGCAGCTATTTCAAGTGGTTCCCGTTGCGCGGCCTGGTGTCGGACGACTGGAGCTCGCTCGACCTGATCGACAAGGTTCTCGACTACTTCTGGCACATGGCGCTGCCGATCGGCGCCATGGTGATCGGCGGGTTCGCGACGCTCACCTTCCTCACCAAGAATTCGTTCCTCGAGGAGATCAACAAGCAGTACGTCCTGACCGCCCGCGCCAAGGGGCTGGTCGAACGGCGGGTGCTGTACGGCCATGTATTCCGTAATGCGATGCTGATCGTGATCGCGGGCTTTCCCGCGGCCTTCGTCGGCGTGCTCTTCACCGGCTCACTGCTGATCGAAGTGATCTTCTCGCTCGACGGCATCGGCCTGCTCGGCTTCGAGGCAGCACTGAACCGAGACTACCCGATCATGTTCGGCACGCTTTATTTCTTCGGCCTGATCGGCCTCGTCATGGGCATCCTGGGCGACCTGATGTACACCGTGGTCGACCCGCGCATCGATTTCGAGGCGCGCGCCTGATGAGTCCGCTCAATCGCCGGCGCTTCGCCGCTTTTCGCGCCAGCCGCCGCGGCATGATCTCGCTCGTGGTCTTCGGCCTGCTCTTCTTCGTCTCGCTGTTCGCCGAGCTTCTCGCCAACAACAAGCCGATCCTGATCCGATATGACGGTGCGTTCTATTCGCCGATGCTCAGGGACTACCCGGAGACGACCTTCGGCGGCGACTTCCCGACCAACACGGTCTATTCGGACAAGGAGGTACAGAAGCTGATCCAGGACAAGGGCTGGATCCTCTGGCCGCCGATTCCCTACAGCTACGATACGGTTCTCAAGGGCGAGAAGCGGCAGACGCTTCTGCCGCCGTCGTGGGCGCACCCGCTCGGAACCGACGATCAGGCCCGCGATGTCCTCGCCCGCCTGATCTACGGCTTCCGCATTTCCGTGCTGTTCGGCCTGGCGCTCACCATTCTGAGTTCGGTCATCGGCATCGCCGCCGGCGCGTTTCAGGGCTATTTTGGCGGCGTGGTCGATCTGGTGTTTCAGCGCTTCCTCGAAATCTGGTCGAGCATGCCGACGCTTTATCTTCTCATCATCCTGGCAAGCTTCATCCAGCCCAGTTTCTGGGTTCTGCTCGGCATCATGCTGCTGTTCAGCTGGATGGCGCTGGTCGGTCTGGTTCGGGCGGAGTTCCTGCGCGGGCGCAATTTCGACTATGTCCGTGCCGCCCGCGCGCTCGGCATGCTGGATGTGCGCATCATGTTCCGGCACATCCTGCCCAACGCCATGACCGCGAGCCTCACCTTCCTGCCGTTCATCCTGGCAGGCTCGGTCACCACGCTCACGTCGCTCGACTTCCTGGGCTTCGGTCTTCCCGTGGGTTCGCCGTCGCTGGGCGAACTGCTGCTGCAGGGCAAGAACAACCTCAATGCGCCGTGGCTGGCCTTCACCGGCTTCTTCATCATCGCACTGATGCTGTCGCTGCTGGTGTTCATCGGCGAGGCCTTTCGCGACGCCTTCAATCCACGCAAGGTGCCGGCATGAGCGAACCCATGCTGCTCGAGGTCCAGAAGCTTTCGGTGACGTTCGGCGCCGGCGAGGCCGCCGTGCGGGCGGTGCGCGGCATCGATTTCACGCTCCGCCGCGGCGAGACGCTGGCGCTGGTCGGCGAATCGGGATCGGGCAAGTCGGTGACCGCCCTGTCGATCCTGCAGCTGCTGCCTTACCCGACGGCAAGCCATCCCACCGGCAGCATCCGCTTCCAGGGCCACGAACTGGTCGGCGCACCGCCGCGCGAGCTGCTGGCGGTGCGCGGCAACCGGGTGTCGATGATCTTCCAGGAGCCGATGACATCGCTCAACCCGCTGCACACGATCGAGCGCCAGGTGAACGAGGTTCTGATCCTGCACAAGGGCCTGTCTCGGGGTGCCGCGCGCCAGCGCACGCTCGAACTGCTGGAGCAGGTCGGCATTCCCGAGGCAGCCAAGCGGCTAGACGCCTATCCGCACCAGCTTTCCGGCGGCCAGCGCCAGCGCGTGATGATCGCCATGGCGCTCGCCAACGAACCCGACCTGCTGATCGCCGACGAACCGACCACGGCACTCGACGTCACCATCCAGGCGCAGATCCTGAAGCTCCTGAAGACCCTGCAGGCGCGCTATGGCATGGCACTGCTGTTCATCACCCACGACCTCGGCATCGTCGCCAAGATGGCCGACCGCGTCTGTGTGATGACCCAGGGCCGGATCGTCGAGCAGGGCCCGGTCGCCGAGGTCTTCGGCAATCCGCAACACAGCTATACGCAGCACCTGCTCTCGGCGGAGCCGAAGGGCCGGCCCGCAGCCGCCGATCCCGCGGCCCCCGAGATCCTGCGCCTCGACGACTTGAAAGTGCACTTCCCGATCCGGCGCGGCGTCCTGCGTCGCACGGTGGGCCATGTTAAGGCCGTCGACGGGGTCAGCATCGTGTTGCGCGAAGGCCACACCATCGGCCTGGTGGGCGAATCGGGATCGGGCAAGACCACGCTGGGTCTTGCCCTGCTGCGGCTCGAGAAGAGCGAGGGCGGCATCCGGTTCGACGGGCACGACCTGCAGAGCATCGGCGCGCGCGGGTTGCGGTCGTTGCGGCGGCAGATGCAGATCGTCTTCCAGGATCCGTTCAGCTCGCTCAGCCCGCGCATGTCGGTAGGCGAAATCATCGGCGAGGGGCTCGAGGTTCACCGCATCGGCACCGCGGCCGAACGCAGCCTGGCGATCGACCAGGCGCTGCGCGAGGTCGGCCTCGAGGTTGCCGCGCGCGAACGTTACCCGCACGAATTCTCGGGCGGGCAACGCCAGCGCATCGCGATCGCCCGCGCCCTGGTGCTGAAACCGCGCTTCATCGTGCTCGACGAGCCGACTTCGGCACTCGACATGAGCGTACAGGCCCAGATCGTCGACCTGCTGCGCGACCTCCAGGCCCGCCACCGGCTGGCCTATCTTTTCATAAGCCACGACCTGAAGGTCGTGCGGGCGCTCGCCGACGAAGTCGTCGTGTTGCGCCACGGCAAGGTCGTCGAACGCGGGCCGGCCCGGCAGATTTTCGAAGCGCCGCAGACGCCCTACACACAGGCGCTGATTGCCGCCGCCTTCAATCTCGAGGCGATCGGCGCGGAAGGCCAGACCGTCGCCACCTGAGGCTGTTCAGTTGTGCATCGGCTGGCAATGGACTTGCAGGTCGATTCCAGCGACCCTCGGAGGAAAGATGAAGGGAGGAGTCCTGGCATGATCAGCTTACGTTGCAGCCTGCTGGCCGCCGCCACCGTCCTCGCGACAATAACGTCTGCCGTCGCGCAACCGGCCGCCCTGACGCTTGGCACGGCATCGATGGGCGGCACCTACTTCGTCTACGGTGGTCTTGTCGCCGATCTGCTGACCGAGAAAGCCGGCGTCCAGGTCACGACCCGGCAGACCCAGGGCCCGAACCAGAATGTGATCCTGGTGGACGAGGGCAAGCTCGGCGTCGGCATGACCACGATGGGCGTAGCCATGCAGGCATGGACCGGAACCGGCCCATGGACCAAGGGCAAGAAGTACGATGAAATTCGCGCCCTGTTCCCGATGTACGACACGCCCATGCAGTGCGTGTCCTTGAAGACGTCGGGCATCGCCAGCTTCCGGCAACTCGAGGGCAAGACC
Organism: uncultured Reyranella sp.; assembly: GCA_937919085.1. GTDB lineage: Bacteria > Pseudomonadota > Alphaproteobacteria > Reyranellales > Reyranellaceae > Reyranella. Next base: position 13,556 of record CALFRN010000080.1, on the reverse strand, counting down.
GTCGGCACCGGCCCCAAGGCCGGCACGGCCGGAACCTACTTTCCCCTGATCTTCGATGCCCTCGGCATGCAGGTGATGATCCGCAACGGCCAGGGCGACGAATTGGGCAATCAGTTGAGCGACGGCATTGTCGATGCCTTCTGCTTCGGCGCCGGCCCGCCGGTGCCGATCTTCCGCCAACTCGATGCCGAGAAGGACGTCGTCTTCTACACCTGGACGGAGGACGACCTCGCCACGATCCGCAGCAAAATACCCGAATTCACGCCTTCGGTGATCCCCAAAGGGCTCTATCGCAATCAAACCGCCGACCAGAAGTCCATCGGCCTCTATAATTTCGCCATCGCGAATAAGGACATGGGCGACGACATGGCCTATGCGCTCACCAGAACGGTGCTCGAAAATACCGCGCGGCTGGCCAAGGGCCACCCTGCGGCGAGAGAAACCATTGCCGCCAACGCCACGCGGAATACGTTCCTGCCCTTTCATCCGGGCGCTGTGCGGTACTACAAGGAAAAGGGCATCAAACTCGATCCGGCGACGCGAGCGAAGTAGACCCCACTTGCAGACATTGTGCATTGACCATATGAGTCGGCGCCAAGGCGTCCGCGGCACAGCGGGCCCATCCAGTACGGGAGAAGTGACAACGTGAAATACCTGCGCCGTAGCCTGATCATCGCCGCCACCGTCGCCCTGACCGCGGCGACCGCCCATGCACAGCCGAAAACCATGACATTGGGAACCGCTTCCGTGGGCGGCACCTACTTCGTCTACGGTGGCGTGATTGCCAAGATCCTCACCGACAAGACCGGCATCCAGGTCTCGACCCAGCAGACCCAGGGTCCGAACCAGAACGTCATCCTGGTCGAAGACCAGAAAATCGACCTCGGCATGACGACGATGGGTGTCGCCCTGCAGGCGTGGACCGGAACCGGCCCGTGGACCAAGGGCAAGAAGTACGATGAAATTCGCGCCCTGTTCCCGATGTACGATACGCCCATGCAGTGCGTGGCGCTCAAGAAGTCGGGCATCACCAGCTTCAAGCAACTCGACGGCAAGACTGTCGGTGTCGGCCCGAAAGCCGGCACGCCGGGCACCTACCTGCCCCTGTTCTTCGATGCGCTCGGCATGAAGGCCACCATCCGCAACGGCCAGGGCGCCGACATGGGCAGCCAGCTCGGCGACGGTATTCTCGACGCCTTCTGCTTCGGCGCCGGCCTGCCGATTCCGATCTTCTCGCAGCTCGACGCCGAGAAGGAAGTCGTGTTCTTCGCCTGGACCGATGCCGAGCGCGATGCGATCCGCAAGAAGATGCCCGAGTTTTCGGACGCCGTGATTCCCAAGGGCACCTACAAGACCCAGACCGCCGACCAGAAAACCCTTGGCCTGTACAATTTCGGCATCGCCAACAAGTCGATGTCGGATGACGTGGCCTATCTCGTCACCAAGACCATTCTGGAGAACAATGCGGCCATGGTTCAGGGTCATGCCGCGGCCAAGGAGACGGTTGCCGCCAATGCCAGCCGCAACACCTTCCTGCCCTTCCATCCCGGCGCGGTGCGCTACTACAAGGAAAAGGGCATTCCCCTGAATCCGGCGACCCTGCCGAAGTAGGCGGTTGAACTCGGCAAGCGCCCGCTCCCCCCGGAGCGGGCGTTTTGCTATTGAGACGATGGGAAGGCGCGCAAACGGCCCGATCTGAGCGGTCGCCGCGGCACATGGGGAACGATCAATGGCAGCGGCCAACAGCCAGGCGGCGACAGCCGACGTGAACGATCTCGGACAGGTCGACGTCGAGGACCTCGAGGTTTCCGGCGGCCGGCACGATCAGCGGCCGTGGGAACAGAAGCTGTTCTTCTGGCTTTGCGCCGGCTTCTCCGCGTTCCATCTCTGGGTTCTCGTCGGGCCCGTGCTGGTCAAGGAGATCGATACCGCGTTCGGGCTGGGACAGGTCTTCTATCGGGCAGTGGCCGCGAACATCGACCAGGAACTGTTCCGCGCCATCCATCTGGCGTGGGGAGCCACCCTGGGCTTCGGCTTCTACAGCATGGCCAAGGGTCGCGGCACCAAGGGCATTCCCTGGCACGACTGGCTGCTGATGCTGGGCGCACTGGGCTGCGCCGTCTACATGTGGCGCAATCTCGACGACCTGCAGATGAACCAGGGCGCGGTCTATGCCACGCCCGATCTCGTCTACAGCCTGGTCGGTCTCGTCGTCGTGTTCGAGTTTACCCGTCGCACGGCCGGCAACGCGCTCACGATCATCGTCGGCTGCTTCCTGCTCTACGCAATGTTCGGGCACGTCTTCCCCGAAGGTTCGCCGCTCTATCACAACAAGTCGCTGACCGATCTGTGGTTCGTCTTTCCCTACATCTACAGCAACCTCGGCATCTTCGGGCCGACGCTCGAAGTGTCGTCGACTTTCATCATCATGTTCACGGTGTTCGCGGCCTTCCTCGGGCGCTCCAAGGCCGGCGATTACTTCAACAACCTCTCGGTGGCCCTGGTCGGCTGGGCGCGCGGCGGGCCCGCCAAGGTGGCCGTCCTGTCCGGTGTCATGTTCGGTTCGGTCAGCGGCTCCTCGGTCGCCAATGTCGTGGCATCCGGTGCCATCACAATTCCGATGATGCGCCGCGTCGGCTATGACCGGAACACCGCCGGCGCCATCGAGGCCACCTCCTCGACCGGCGGCCAGCTCACGCCGCCGGTGCTTGGCGCGGCCGCCTTCATCATGGCCGAGGCGACGGGCATCAAGTACGCCGAGATCGCCGGCGCGGCGATCATCCCCTGCCTGCTGTTCTACATCGCCTGCTACGCCCACTGCGACCTGCACGCGGCCAAGCACGGTCTGCGCGGCCTGCCGCGGGCCGAGCTGCCACGCCTGATCCCGCTACTGATGCGGCTCTACATGCTGGCGCCGATCGCGGTGCTGATCTGGGCCTTCATCACCGGCTACTCCGCCTTCCTCGCCGCCGCGCTCGGCATGGGCCTGTGCGTCGTCGTGAGCTGGCTCAACGGATTCCGTAACGAAGACGGCAGCCTGCGATGGCGGCGCGGCGACGATGTCATGGGCGGTCGCGCCATCATCGAGGCACTCGAGATCGGCGCCAAGGACTGCATCCAGCTGGTGGCGGTGTGCGCCGCGGCCGGCGTCATTGTCGGCGTGATCGCGCTCACCGGCGTTGGTGGGCGCTTCGCCCAGATCATGCAGGCGATCGCCGGGGAAAATCAGCTTCTCGCCATGTTCTTCACCATGATTATCGTCACCATCCTCGGCATGGGCATGCCCACAACGGCCGCCTATGCCATCGCCGCTGCGGTGGTGGCGCCGGGGCTGCAGCAGATCGGCGTGCCGAAGCTCGTCGCGCACATGTTCATCTTCTACTTCGCCGTACTGTCGGCGATTACGCCGCCGGTCGCCGTGGCCTCGTTCGCTGCCGCCGGCATGGCACGGGGAGATCCGTGGAAGACCTCGTGGATCGCCGTGAAGATGGGGTTGGCCACCTTCCTCGTGCCGTTCATGTTCTTCTACAGCCCGGTGCTGCTGGGCCAGGGCAGCTTCTGGGAGATCGCCCACACCTTCACCACGGCAGCGATCGGCGTCTGGCTGCTGGCCTGTGCGACCGAGGGCTGGCTCACCGAGGCGATGTCGCCGATCCCTCGCGTGGTGCTGGCCGCCGCCGCGATCTCGCTGATCACTCCGGGCGCCGCAACCGACGCAATCGGCGTCGGCCTGGCAGCCCTTGCCTGGGTCCTGCAACACTACGTCTTCCGGGTGCGTCATGCCTGAAGCCATCGCCTACATCAGCCGCGACACCGACGGGCAACTCTGGAAAAAGGCGTTGGAGGCGGGACTGGGCCCGCTCGATTTCCGCACTCTCGACGGGCTGGGCGACAAGGCCGACGTCGAGGTCGTGCTGGCCTGGAAGCCGCCGTCGGGGTTGATCGCCTCCTTTCCCAACCTGAGGCTGATCGTATCGCTCGGCATGGGCGTCGATCATCTGCTGGCCGACGACAGGTTGCCGGCGGGCGTGCCGATCGTGCGCATCATGGACGACGGCCTCGTGGGCCAGATGAGCGAGTACGCGATCTACTGGGCGCTGCGCCATCACCGCGACATCGACAAATACGCCGCCAGCCAGCGGGCGAAGCAGTGGAAGCCGGAGGATTTCGTCGACACCATCCATCGCCGCATCGGCGTGCTGGGCCTCGGTACGATCGGCCAGGATACGGCAAGCAAGATCGCCGCCCTGGGCTTTCCCACCGCCGGCTGGAGCCGCACGCAGAAGAGCCTGCCCGGAATCGAGACGTTCCATGGCGCCGATGGGCTGAAGAAGCTGCTGGCGCGGAGCGACATCCTGATCAACGTGCTGCCGCTTACCCGCGACACGCGCGGTATCCTGAATGCCGCGACCTTCGCGGCGCTGCCGCGCGGCGCCTACCTGATCAACATGGCGCGCGGCGGCCATGTCGACGACGAGGCGCTGCTGGCCGCACTCGATTCGGGTCAGATTTCGGGCGCGGCGCTGGATGTGTTCAACACCGAGCCGTTGCCCCCGGACCATCCCTACTGGACGCATCCGAGAGTTCAGGTGACGCCGCATATCGCCGGCGCCACCAATCCGCGCACGGCGTCGCCGGGGGTGATCGAGAACATCAAGCGGATACGGGCCGGCCGGCCGTTGATCCACACAGTGGATGCCAAGACGGGCTATTGAGCCCAGCTATTGAGACGGGTTCCTTACTTGTGGACACTTGTGTGTAGCACCTGTGTCCACAAACCGGTGCCCACTAATCGGTTTCCACTAATCGCTTCTCGATGGTGCGGAAGATCGCCCGCGCCGCCTGGGCCTCGCCGCCCTCGGGCCGGCCCGGCCGGCTGGTGTTGTTCCACGCCATCATGTCGAAATGCGCCCACGGCACGTCGTCGGGCACGAATTCCTGCAGATAAAGTGCAGCCGTAATGGCGCCGCCGAAGCCGCCCGCCGAAACGTTGTTGATGTCGGCTACCTTGCTGTCGAGCAGGCGCCGGTAGCCGGCGAACAGCGGCATCCGCCACATCGGGTCGGTAACGTCCCGGCCCGCCGCCAGCAGGTCGTCGGCCAGCCCGTCGTCGTTGCAGAACAGCGCCGGCAGGTCGGTGCCCAGCGCCACCCGGGCCGCCCCCGTCAGCGTCGCACAGTCGACCATCATCGCCGGCTTCTCCGAGGCGCCCTCGTACAGGGCATCGCACAGGATCAGCCTTCCCTCGGCGTCGGTGTTGCCGATCTCGACCGAGATGCCCTTGCGCGTCGGCACCACGTCGAGCGGCCGGAAGGCATTGCCCGACACCGAATTCTCCACCGCCGGCACCAGCAGCCGCAGCCGCACCGGCAAGCCAGCTGCCATCACCATCGCGGCCACCGCCAACATGGTCGCCGCACCTCCCATGTCCTTCTTCATGTTCAGCATGCCGGTGGCGGGCTTGAGGTCGAGCCCGCCGGTGTCGAAACAAACGCCCTTGCCGACCAGCGTCACCTTGGGAGCGCCCTCGTTTCCCCACACCAAGTCGATCAGCCGGGGCGCGCGCGTGCTGGCGCGGCCGACCGCATGGATCATCGGATAGTTCTGCTTCAAGAGATCCTCGCCCACGATCACCCGGCATTTGGCCCCGTGCGCCTTGGCCAGTTCCCGCGCCGCCTCGGCGAGCTCGGCCGGCCCCATGTCCGACGACGGCGTGGTGATGAGATCGCGGGCCAGCGAGATCGCCTCGATCGCCGCCGTCGCGCGTGCCCGGTCGGCGCCCTCCGGCCAGGTGAAGCGCGGCCCCTGCCGGGTCTTCCTCGCCTTGTAGCGCTCGAACCGCCAGGCCCCGAGCCCGATGGCGATGGCGACGTCGGTCATCGACACCGGCGCGGCGTCCGACGCCAGCTTCCAGGTGCCGGCCGGCAGCCGGGTGGCCAGCCCGCCGAAATCCCACAGGGTCGGCTTGGCCGAGACCACCAGCACCGCCCCCGACGCGCGGCCGTCGCGCCCCGGCAGGACGACGAGATCGCCCGGTTCGCCGGCGATGTGCAGCGACTCGACCCAGCCGCGCCGGGCCGCGCTCAGCTCCTTCAGCCACGACCGCCATCTCGGCTGGGCAACAAACTGCACGGGCAACGAAGAAGAGGAGCGGTCGACGAAGGGTATCGGCATGGACATGGTCACCAATCTGTAGTGCAACAGGGTGAGAGTGCCGGCCAAAGCGAGCGGCTGGCAAGACAAGAGGCATTTCAAGGGGGACGCATGGCGGACTTCACGCTCGTCATCGGCAACAAGAACTATTCCTCCTGGTCGCTACGCGGTTGGCTGATGGTCAAGGCCGCCGGCGTCGAATTCGAGGAGATCGTGATTCCGCTCGATCGACCGGAGACGGCCGCGGCGATCCGCAAGCATTCGCCGTCGGGTCGGGTGCCGGTGCTGCTGCACCGCGGCCTCGCGGTCTGGGAGTCGCTGGCGATCGGGGAATATCTGAACGACCTCAAGCCCGAGGCAATCCTGTGGCCGCCGACCGTCTCGGCGCGCGCCCATGCCCGCGCGATCTCGACCGAGATGCATGCCGGCTTCGCCGAGTTGCGCACCAATATGCCGATGAACATCCGCGCCTCCTATCCCGGCAAGGGCCTGACCTCGGGTGTGCGCGCCGACGTCGAGCGCATCACCGCGATCTGGCGCGACTGCCGCAAGCGCTTCGCCGGCGCCTCGCCCAAGGACGACGGCTTCCTGTTCGGCACCTTCGGCGCCGCCGACGTCATGTTCGCCCCCGTCGTCACCCGCTTCCGCACCTACGGCGTGACGCTCGACAGCGATTCGGAGGCCTACGCCGCCGCCGTGCTGGCCCATCCGGCGATGAAGGAATGGATCGAAGCCGCCCAGCACGAACCCTGGCTGATCGAGGCCGCCGAGCTGGAGTAGAGTGGGGAGCACGACAAGCCGGCGCGATAGCGCCCGCCAGAATGGTGCGTCGGCGCTGCCCGATGTCTGATATTGACACCACTGAGACCTGGAGCCGGCCCTGGGGATGTCTACTCGTCAGGGCAGACCGGACATGCAACCGATAGGGTCTAAATTCGGCTCATGTCTCGAAGCGGACGCGAGGCTCGGCACGACCGTACTCCGCCAACTTTGGCCACCAAAGCCGCATTCTACTGCGCCAGCGCGCCTAGGTAGGCGCGCACATCGGGGTCGGTGACGATGCCGCCGAAATCGGCGAATGGCCGGACTGTACCCTTCCCCACGAAGAAGAAGCGCTCGCAGATTTCCTGCAGCAATTCGAGATGCAGCTTTGCCGTTGGGTGCAGGCAGACGAACACCAGCCGCCTTTCATCACGCAGGCGGCGGAAGAAATCGAGCATGAAGCCGATGTAGCCGTCCTGGGTGTTGAACTGCGGCTCGTCGAAGAGATGCACCACAGGGTAGGCGCTGCCCGCCGTCTCCAGCATGAAGTTCGGCCGCGTGCGCGAGAAGCGGCGGACCTGATAGCTCTGGTGGTAGTGGATGGCGAGCCGGTCGCGCTCGCGGTAGCGGACGCGTTGCATGTTCTGGCCCGCCACCACGACGCGACCCTCGGTCGGCGCGTTGGAGCCGGCGATCATCTCGAACAGCGTCGTCTTGCCCGCGCCGTTGGGGCCCATCACGCCGACGATGGAAGGCATGTCGATGCGGAAGTCGACATCGAGCCGGAAGGCCGGCGTCCGGTCGAGGAGGCCGCGACGGTAGGTCTTGCTCACGCCCTCCAGCGCCAGCAGCGGAGCTTTGCTCATCGTGCGCCCCCCAGCAGCTTTCGCTTCAGCGCCGGATCGGCGACGAGGGTCGCCGCCTCGCCGGTCCAGGCGACCGTGCCGTGCGACAGCACCACGACCTTGTCGGCAACGGAAAGCGCGATGTCGGCGTTCTGCTCGACCACGATCGAGGCGATGCCCTCGCCCTTGAGGCGGCGGACCACCGCCATGACGTCATCGACGATTTTCGGCGCAAGGCCCTGGCTTGGCTCGTCGAACAGCACCAGACCGGGAGAACCCAGCAGGGCGCGGCCGATCGCCACCATCTGCATCTCGCCGCCGGAGAGAGTCTCGGCCTCGCGCGCCATAAGGTATTTCAGCGCCGAGAAGATGTCGGTCACCTCGGACATCGACCAGGCGCGGAAGCGAGTGCTCTTGACGCCAAGCGCCAGGTTCTTTGCCACGGTGAGGGTCGGACAGAGCCGGCGGTCGTCGGGGACCCAGCCGATGCCGGCGCGGGCGATCTCGTGCGTCGCGCGGCGAGCCAGCGGCCGGCCCTCGAAGGCGATCTCGCCGCTGCGCGGCCGCGTCAGGCCCAGGATCGACCGCAGTACCGTCGTCTTGCCCGCGCCGTTGGCGCCCAGCAACGCCAGCACCTCGCCGGCCACCACCGACAGGGAGACGCCGAACAGCGCCTGGGTCTCGCCATAGTAGGTGTCGATGGCGCGGACCTCGAGCATCAGGCGAGCTTTCCGAGGTTGGAGTTTTTCACCCATGGATTGGTGCGCAGCTCTGCCGGGCTGCCTTGCGCGATCACCTGGCCCCAGTGGATTACCGAGATGACATCGGCCAGCGAGAACAGGAATTCCATGTCGTGTTCGATCACGACCAACGTGACCTGACCCTTCAGTCGATGCACCAGCTCGGCCAGGCGCGCGCGGCCGTCGCTGCCCAGCCCCGCGGTAGGCTCGTCGAGGAACAGGAGCTTCGGTCGCGACGCCAGCGCCACGGCGATCTCCAGCGCGCGGCGTTCACCGTAGGGCAGGGACTTGGCGATCTGGTCGACCCGCTCGCCGAGACCGACCGTGTCAAGGATCTCATGCACTTCTGCGACGAGGGCCGCGTCGCCGTAGGCCACGCCGATCGGATCGGCGCCGCGCTTGCGCGTCTGCGGCAACGCGATGGCCACATTCTCGAAGACCGTGAATTCGTCGAACAGGTTCATGAGCTGGAACGAACGCGCGATACCGAGCCGCGCAATCGCCTGCGGCGACCGGCCGGTGATGTCGGCACCGTCGAACATCACCCTTCCGCGGTCGGGCCGATAGCGGCCAGTCAGTACGTTGAAGCAGGTCGTCTTGCCGGCGCCGTTCGGCCCCATGATACCGGACAGGCAACCGGCCTCGAAGGCGAGTGAAATGTTCTCCAGCACGACCCTGTCGCCGAAGCGCAGGTGCAGTTCGCGGGCTTCGAACAACGCCATGGCTACTTTGCCGCCGCCGGCTTCGCGCGCGCCGGACGCAGGAACAGGCCGCCCAGCCCCTCGGGCCTGTAGACGACCAGCGCCACGAACAGCATGCCGAACCAGAGCATCCAGCCGGTGGTAAAGGCGCCGATCACGTCGCGCGCCAGCAGGAAAACGATGGCCCCCAGCACGGGTCCCCAGAAGGTAACGAGTCCGCCGCCCACCAGGGTCATCATCACGATGTAGCCCGAGTAGTGCAGGCTCATCACATCGGGGAAGGCCGAGCTTTGCGCCATGGCGAAAAGGCCGCCGGCCAGGCCCGAAAGACCGGCCGAGAGCACCAGCACCGCCGCCTTGTAGCGCCAAACGTCGTAGCCCACGAAGCGGGCGCGGGTCTCGTTCTGCTTGATCGCCTTGAGGACGCGACCGAATGGCGAATGAACCAGCCGCCACAGCAGCAGGGAAACCGCGACGAAAACCGCCAGCACGAAGTAGAAAAGCGAAATATTGTGCGTAAGGTCGAAGCTCACGACGCCCAGCCGGGCCGGCAGGCGGGCGATCTTGAGCAACCCGTCTTCGCCACCGGTGATGGCGTGCGACTTGATGGCGATGAACCAGAAGACCTGGCCGAAGGCGATGGTGAGCAGCGAGTAGTAGATGCCGCGGCGGTGGGAGATGAAGGCCGCGACGATCGCGCCGCCCAGTGCGGCGGCGGCCACGGCCGCGCCGAGGCAGAACCAGAGATCGGCCACGAGATGGAATTGGGCCAGCCCAAAGCCGTAGGCACCCAGCCCGAAGAAGGCGCCGTGACCGAACGAGGGCAGGCCGCTGTGACCCAGCACGAGATTGTAGGCCAGCGCGTAGGTGGCGAAGATCAGGATCTCGACGCCGAGGTACTGGTAGAGCCCGATATGCTCGATCCACAGCGGCACGGTGGCGAAGGCCGCCCAGATAGCGATCATCGCCGGTGTCAGCGTGGGAACCCTATGGCCGCTGCGCATCACGCCTCCAGAACGCTTTTCTTGCCGAACAGGCCCCGCGCGCGGAACGTCACCACCAGGATCAGCAACAGGTACATCGACAGCATCGACCATTCCGAGGCGTAGGCGCCGGAGAGGCCGACGACCATGCCGACCAGCAGGCCGCCCAGCACGGCGCCCCAGAAGCTGCCGACACCTCCCAGGACGATGATGACGAAGGCCGGGATCACGGCGTCGACGCCCATGTGCGGACGGATGCCCCAGATGGGCGCCAGGATCACGCCGGCAATGGCTGCCATCATCGTGCCCAGCACGAACACCCAGACGCGCAGTTTCTCGAGATCGTGGCCCAGCGCCTGGACGATCTCGCTGTCGTGGGCGCCGGCCTTGACCAGCGCACCGAAGCGGGTCCGCTCGATCACCAGCCAGACGACGGCCATGGCGATCACGGCGAAGCCTGCCGCCCAGAAACGATAGGTCGACCAGATGAGGTCGAGCATGAGGAAGCCGCCCGAAATGCCGCGCGGTACCGGCAGCATGTAGTCGCGGGTACCCCAGACGATGCGGATCAGGTCTTCGATCACCATGGCGGCGCCAAACGTGAGCAACAGCCCGTAGAGCGGGTCGCGACCATAGGTCCGCCGCATCAGCCGCTCGATGACGACACCGAATGGCGCCACCAGCACCGGCGCAAGGAAGATCGCTGCAGTGAACCGCCAGCCGAGCGGTACTGCAGCCCATGCGTGCAACAGGTCCGGCGGCAGCGGCAGCCGCGGTGTGGCGATCGCGAAGGAGAAATATGCGCCCAACGCGAACAATGAGCCGTGCGCGAGGTTGATCTGCTCCATCAACCCCAGGATCAGCATGAACCCAAGAGCCAGCAGGGCGAACAGCAGGCCGAGCGCCAGACCGTTCACCAGATGAGGCAGAAGCGACACGCTACTCTTTACGCTCAACGCTTTATGTTGCGCCGGACCTTACAGTTCGAAGGTCGGAACGTCGGCGTAAGGCTTGAGCTTGCAGGCCGTGAGCGAGGCCGTGTCGATGACCTGCGCCGGCGGTGCCGCGCTGATGATCTCGAACAGGTCGGTCTTGTCTGCCGGCTTCGGATTGCGCCTGGCGAGGTAGATCGTCTGCTGGACCTGGTGCGTCACCGGATCGATGTAGGCGTCGTAGGTCTGCATGCGGTCGAGGGCCGTCATCTTGCGGCCTTCCAGCGCCTTGATGATGGCGATGTTGTTGGTCGTCCCGGTCTGCTCGATGACGCGCAACAGTTCGCGCGTCGCCATGTAACCGTTGTAGGAGACGTTGCCCGGCACCGGAATCGGCGACTGCGGGAAGGCCGCCTGCCAGCGCTTGACGAACTCCGGCACGCCAGGCAGCGCCAGCTTGTGATACCAGTTGGTGCCGAAGACGCCGAACAGCGTCTCGGGCACTCCCCAGATGTCGGGCCAGTCCTGCTGGTTGTTGATCCAGGCGGCCTTGTCCTCGAGCTTCAGTTCGGCGATCTGCTGGCGCAGCGCCTTGATGTCGTCGCCGCCGATCGCCATGGCAATGACGTCCGGCTTGATCTGCTGGACCTTGAGCAGGTAGGCGGTGAAGTCGCGGGTGTTCTGGGGAACCAGCAGATTGTCGACGATCTGGCCGCCGGCCTTCTCGACTTCGGCCTTGGTCGCCGCCGCCGTGGTGTGGCCCCATACATAGTCGTTGGTCAGCAGCAGCCACTTCTTGCCGATCTTCTGCACGGCGTTGGCGACAGCGGCCTTGGAGAAGTTGGTACCATTGCCGTCCCAAACGAACTTGATGCGGCTGCAGTTGACGCCGGCTTCGCTCGGCGCCGACGAATTGGTGTTCATATAGATCGTGCCGTACTTGTTGGCGACCTGGGTGATGGCGTTTGCGACACCCGAATGCACCGCGCCGATCAGGAAGCCGCACTGCTCCTGGGCGATCAGGCGCTCGGCGACACGGGTGCCGGTCGCCGGATTGGTCTCGGTGTCGGTGGTGATCCACTCGATCTTGCGCCCGAGCACGCCGCCCTTGGCGTTGAATTCATCGATCGCCATGCGCATCCCGCGCATATCGTCCTGCCCGCTGTTGCCGTACTGGCCGCTGGCATCGCAGGTGAGTCCGATCTTGATCGGCTTCTTGCCTTGCGCCCAGACCCGGTTGTGGCGCCACGGGCCGAAGAAGCTGGCCGTGCCGGCAAGCGTGGCGGTCATCAGACTGGCCTTCAACGCGCCGCGTCGCGTGATGCGTGACTTGGTCATGGATTTCCTCCGGATCAGAATTCAGGGCAATTTCATTTGCTCTTGAGGAATAGAATGAACATTCTATATGGGTAAGTAAAGTGGAATGGACGATTCATTGAAAAAACAGGTCACGCCTCGCGGCAGGCCCGCGAATGGCGCCGGACAGGACGCCTACGATCGGTTGCGGTCCGACATCGCTGCCAGGCACGCGACCCTGTCGACACAGCTCCGGAACATCGCGGAGTTTGCGCTGGAGAATCCGACTGAAATGGCGCTCGGTACCGTCGCGGAGGTTGCCAAGCGCGCGGGTGCGCAGCCCTCGGCAATCGTACGTTTCGCCAACACGCTGGGTTTTGGCGGCTTCACCGAAATGCAGCAGGTCTTCCGCCTGCGTCTCGTGGCCAGCCTCGCCCCTTCCTACAAGGACCGTATCGACAGGCTGAAGCGCGACGGGCCATGGAGTGGCGGCGGGGAGCCGCGCGCGGTGCTGAGCCGCTTCGTCACCGAAGGAATCGCCTCGCTCGAAACCCTGAACACGGCGGCGCGCGAACCGGACCTGCGGCGCGCCATAGAACTGCTGAAGTCCGCCGAGACGATCTACCTCCTGGGGCTCGGCGGTTCCTTCCCTGTGGTTGCGCACCTCGCCTACGTGCTGCGGAAGCTCGGTCGACGCACGGTGCTGCTAGACGCGATCGGCGGGGGCCTGCGCGAGCAGGCGGTCTCCGCGACGCGCGCCGACGCTCTGTTGGCGGTGAGCTTCAAGCAGTACAACGCCGACACGGTACGGCTGTTCGCCGAACTGATCGCGCGCGGTATCCGCGCCGTGTCGATCACAGACAATCTGCTGAGTCCGATCGCGCGCGGCGCCGAGGTCGTGTTCGAACTGCACGACATGCCGGAGCCCGCGCTCCGCACCCTGGTGGCGCCGATGTCGCTGGCACAGACCCTGGCGGTAGGTCTAGGCCTTGCCCAAGACTAGGTGACGAACATTACAGTGCGTGGGCAAATGCGTAGCAGGCGAACGCCGTTCTGCACAGGATCGCCGGACAAGCCTGGTTGTTCTAAGTAGGCCGGCACGACACTGATGTCCGATCATGGCACCAAGCTGCCGATCCGGGAT
>CALFRN010000079.1 GCA_937919085.1 uncultured Reyranella sp. | reverse complement strand
GGAATTGCCCTCCGAAGGCAGAGGTCATGAGTTCGAATCTCGTCGGGTCCGCCATCCGCCGCGAGCGTCTGGTTACGAAACGAACTCGAGCTGACCACGAATGAAATTACTGAAACCATTGATCCAGGCTGCGGCGGCTGCCCTTGCCCTGTCACTGGGGGCTTGCAGTCGCGACTATCTCTTTGAAGGCAACGAGTACAGCAACCCCATAAAAGTACATAAAATCAAGGATCTGTATGTCGCCCGGGATGCTTGTCTCGCCAAGAATGCAATCCCTTCCGATGGCAGGAATTCGGATGCCGCCAGCATAGCCAAGGCCGTGGCCCTGGCTTGTGCCCCAGAGACCGCCCGCCTCATCGCCGCAACCAATGTCGACAATGACCCGAAAGTCGCCGACGCCATCCGCAAGGACACCGACGCGCGCGCCCTGCACTACGTCCTGCAGGTTCGCGGCGAGCGATGGACCTAGCCTTCCCGTGCGGTTTGATGGAATCTCGACGCTTGGCTATGACTCTCCATCGCGACTTCCATGAGCAAAGCACAGATGAATTTTCCGGAACGACCCATTCGAGCCACTCTGGCCGTTCTTGCCCTGTCCCTGGGGGCCTGCAATTCCGCCGCGCTCCTGGGCGAGGCAGGGCAGAGCAACCCAAAGGTGGTTACGCAGATCGAGCGGGCTTATGAGGCTCGGGACGCGTGCCTTTCGAAGAATGCCGTTCCGTCGAGCCGCACCAACGAAGATGTCGCCAGCGTCGCGGCCGCCGTTGCACTAGCGTGCATGCCCGAGACCAATCGGCTGATTGCCGTGACCAATCCCTATCAAGACCCCCGCATAGCGGAGGCAATCCTGAAGGACAGCGATTCGAAGGCTACAAGGTTCGTCCTGCTGGCCCGCGGCGAAGGATCGAACTAGCCCGCGCCGCCACACGCACGGGGGAGTCGAGAACACGAACGCCTGCGCCGAGTTGCCGCCGGCACTCGCTGGTCAATTGATTGGTCCGTTGCTCGCCGCAGGGTCTCTCGCGCTCGATATGTGCCGCGCAGAAATAAAACGCCAGCCCGCCGATGATCCACAGAAAGACCGACACGTCGATCGCACGGTCGAACACCGTGTCGACTTCGCGTGACTCACCATTCGGCGAAGACAGCGAGACGGCAAACCTGAGCACGAGAATGCTGAGCGGCAAGGTCGCCGCGCCGCAGGCAAGGTAAATCAGGGTCAGTTCGCCCAGCGTCATCCCGCGCCCTTTCCGGATTCCTCGCCGCTCGCCCGCTCGATGGCGTCGAGAATCTCGCTCAGGCCGTTCCAGTAGACGACGCCCTGCTTGGCCAACTCGTCTCGTACGGTGCGGATCAGACCCGCTTTCCTGATCATGAGGTCTGCGAGTTCGATCTTGGCGGATTGGTTCGGCACGAATGGCTCTCCCGGCTACTTTCGTCGCGTTACATACAGTGCGCGACCTGCCGGCGCCCGACAAGCGCCGACAGCTTGCCTGGGTCCTAAAGCCTCAGCAGCCAGGCCTCGACGCTGCCTTTGCCTTTGACCTCGATCGAACCGCGTGCTTCGAACACGAACTGGTCCTTGAGCCGCTCGTAGACTGGGCGGGTCACCTGGATCGAGTCGGGGATGCCGCCTGATTCCATACGGCTGGCGAGATTCACGGTGTCGCCCCACAGGTCGTAGATGTACTTGCTCTTACCGATGACGCCGGCCACCACCGGTCCGCTGTTGATCCCGACGCGCAATTTCATCGAAACACCATGCTCCATGGCATGCTCACGCGTGATATGGACCATACGGATCGCCATCCGCACCATGCGCTCCGAATGGTTGGCGACCGGCTCCGGCAGACCGCACACCGCCATGTAGGCGTCGCCGACCGTCTTGATTTTCTCGATTCCGAGTTCCTGCGCCGCGACATCGAAGCGCGAGAACAGGCCATTGAGCAGTGTCACGACCTCGTGCGGCGGCATGTCCGAGGTTAGCGCGGTAAACCCCACCAGATCGGCGAACGCAACTGTGACCTCGGCAAAGCCGTCGGCGATACCCTGCTCGCCACCGCGCAGCCGGTTGGCGATCGGCGCCGGCAGGACGTTGAGCAGCAGTTCCTCGTTTTCGCGGTTCTTGCTGTCGATGACGACGTTCTTCTCGCGCAACTCGTCGACCATGCCGTTGAAGGCGAGACAGAGCTGTCCGATTTCGTCGCGCGTGCGAACTGCAACCTTGGTGTCGTAGTCTCCGCCAGAAAACCGCTTCACGCCGGCTGTGAGTTCGCGCAGCGGTGCAAGCAGCGCGCGCGACAGCCACGCGCCGGTGACGAGCACGACCAGCAGGGCACCCACGCCCACAACCGCCAGGTCCCGGCGCAACCGATAGATCGGCGCGAAGGCCTCGTCGGCATCGATGTCGGCGATCAAGGCCCAATTGAGCCCGGGAATCGCCAGGGGACCCCAGGAAGCCAGCGTCGGAACGCCGCGATTGCCAATGATTTCACCGGTCCCCTCGATACCGGCAAGCGCCGCCCGGCTCGCCTTGGTTTCGACGTGCTGGTGCAACACGGGCGTCCCGAAACGCCGAATCGCGGCGATCTCCTCTGCCGAGGCTCCGCCGGCCTTGATGTCCGCAAAATACTTGTCGCGGTTCTCGTAGAACTCTCGTGGGCCGGATCGCAGGAGATGATCGGGGCCAACGAGATAGGCCTCGCCGGTCGCCCCGAATCCTTCGTGGCGCCAGCGCCTGCCGCCGGTCACGATCTTGTCGATCTCGGCATCCGACAACTGGGCGATCAGAACTCCGATGACTACGCCCCGGTCGATCACGGGAGCTGCCATAAAGGCCGTTGGCTCGTCGATCGCCGGGGCGTAGAGCGCGAAATCCTCGAGACACGTGGCCGAGCTTTCGGCGGCCGTCGCACAGCGCGCGACGGCAATGGCTGCGTTCGAGTGCCGGTAAGGTCCGGTCTGGAAGGACGTCGCAAAATCTACGTCCTTGTCGACGGTATAGACGAGCCGCCCCGTCCGGGCATCGGCCAGCATGAAATCGTCGAAGCCGACTGTCGTGGCCGCGGCGCGCATCAGGGGGTGGTAGACGGAATGCACCCTGCTATAGGCGCTGCCGTCCCCGGCATCGTCGAGCAGCCGTCGCCGCCCCGCCGGATGCGGGTTCTCGACTATGTAGTGGTACTGGAGATAGTAAGATCCGGGACGCGCCGGTAGATAGTCGGCAAGGATCGGTTCCGTGCCCGTGGCGCGGCGCAGCTCGGGCAGGAAATTCTCGCCGTACCAGGCGCCGACTTTGTCGCGCAACTCCGCCGGTGCTCCGGCCTGGTCGAGTTCATCGACTGCAATCCGGAAGCCCCGCGTCGCGTCGACCACCATCTTCGATGCCGCGAGAAGGCGCAATTCGTTGCTGATGGTGCGGAAGTAGGTCTCCACCTGACGCGTCTTGGTCTCGCGGGCGGCGGTAAGCTGATTGAAGATCGCCTGCTCCAGCGCATCGCGGGAACGGACGTAGCCCATCACGCTGGTGACGACGACCGCGGTCGCGCCCAGCAGGATCAGGATCGCAAACAGTTTCGCTGCCAACCCCCAGCGCACGGGGCGTGCCGAACCGGTCATGGCGCTGGATTGCATCGGGTAACTCTAGTTGATTTCGCGGTGCCGCGGGGCGGAAATCGTGGCAGCGGCCGCAGCCTCTCCATGCGACGACATTGCGCAGCCGTCGGACTGTCGCCGTTCCGCAGGGCGTCACCAAACGCCGCGCCTTCTATTGATCAACTTCACCGCCGATGGGACTGTCTCAGGCCTAAG
>CALFRN010000078.1 GCA_937919085.1 uncultured Reyranella sp. | reverse complement strand
CGAGGTCATCGACCAGCACCGAGCCATCGTTTCACTGATGGAGGAGCTGGAGGCTGTCGACTGGTACAGCCAGCGGGCAAAGGCAACCGAGAATCCCGAGCTGCGCGCCATCCTCGAGCACAATCGCGACGAGGAAAAGGAACATGCCGCGATGGTGCTGGAGTGGCTGCGCCGCGGCGACGCCAAACTGAATGAACATCTGCGCACTTTCCTGTTCACCGAGGGACCGCTCGCCGCGGTGGAGGCCGCCATGAAGCAAGGCGATGGCAACGGCGCCGAGACGGCGCCGACGGCCAGCGCGGATGGTAGCCTCGGCATCGGCAGTCTGAGGCCCAAGACAGCACAGGTGGCGAAATGAAGAATCATCTGTTTCGAGATCGCGCGCCGATCACTGAGGCTGGCTGGGAAGAAATCGAGAATGAAGCCCAGCGCACCTTGCGCGCCCTGCTGGCGGCCCGCCGCGTCGTCGACTTCAAGGGTCCGCTGGGCTGGGGCGCGTCCGACGTCGAGTTGGGCCGCGCCGATCCGATTGCTTCGCCGCCCCAGGCCAAGGCCGTGCAAGCGCGCCTGCGCCGCATCCAGCCGTTGGTTGAGCTGCGCATTCCCTTCGATGTCAGCCGGGCCGAACTCGACGCCATCGACCGCGGCGCCCGCGATCCCGATCTCGACTCGGTGACGGCAGCGGCGCGCGAGATCGCCATCGCCGAGGATCGCGCGATCTTTCACGGCTATGCGGCGGCCAAGATCGCCGGCATCTGTCCCGCGCAAGCGTCGGCCGCGGTGCCGTTGGGCGCGAGTCACGCCGACTATCCCGGCGTGGTCTCCGCGGCTCTCACGAAGCTGCGCGACGAAGGCATCGAAGGTCCCTTCGCCGTGGTGTTGAGCGAACGGCTCTACAAGGATCTCTCCTCGCGCACCGACGAGGGCTATCCGATCATCAGCCACGTCCGACGCCTGGTCGATGGCGATATCGTCTGGGCCCCGGGCCTTGACGGTGGCGTGGTGATCTCGCTGCGGGGCGGCGATTTCGAGCTCACCGTGGGGCAGGACTTCTCGATCGGCTATCTCGATCACACCGCCGAACGGGTCAGGCTCTACATCGAGGAAAGTTTCACTTTCCTGACCCTGACGGAGCAAGCCGCCATCCCGCTCATTTCGGGTGCCGGCAAAAAGCGCTAGCGCCTTGCCTTCGCCGAGCGCGCTGCCTGTGCCAGGCGCAGGCAGAGCCGGCGGGCGATTGCCTCGTCGGGCAGGCCGGTGCTCTTGCAATCGATCTCGGCGTCGAGGATCGCCGACAGGGCCGAACCCAGCCGCGGCAGCGGCCAGGCACGCAGGTGGCGCTCGAACCGCTGGCGCACCGGGCCGCCGCGAGGCAGGCCGCGGGCCTTGAACATGGCGGCTTCGAGGTTGCCGCCTTTTGCGGCATGGCCCGATACGAGATGAAGCTGGTCGGCATGGCGCTGCAGCGACCGCACGAGTTGCACCGGGTGGCCGCCCTCGGCGAAAACCCGGTCGAGGGCGCGGTCGAGGCTGACCAGTTCGCCATCGAAGGTGGCGGCAACCACATTGTCGATGCCGATCGCGGCGGTGTCGCCCAGCACCGCGATGGCGTCGTCGAGCGTGACGGTCTTGCTGGCATCGCCAGCTTTGTAGAGCAGCAGCTTGTCGATCTCGCTTCGGGTCTGGCCGCGGTCGCCGCCCAGCCGCTCGACGATCCATTGCAGCGCATCGCCCTCGACGGCAAGACCCTGGGCGCGGGCCGCGCTTTCGACCAGGCCCTCGATGGCGGCTTCGTTGTCCATGTAGCAGGGCATTGCCGCCAGGCAGGCCTCGGTTTCGGCCAGCGTTCTGAGGCCTGAACGGGGCGAGAGATTGCCGCCTTCGACCACGATCAGCGCGTCGCCGGCCGGTGCGGCCACGAGATTTTCCAGCGCCGCCACCGATTCCTCGCCGGCCGGTCGTACCCGGATGACGCGGCGGCCGCCCAGCATCGACATCGCGCCGAATTCGTCGGCCAGCCGCGCCGGGTCGTTCTTCAGCGTATCGCCGGCGATGTCGATGACGCGGAACGGATCCTTGAGATCGTCACAGACCGTCTTGGCCAGGGCGATTGCGCGCTCGGCGATCAGGCCATCGTCGTTGCCGTAGATTACCACGCCGCGGATCCGTGGATCCGGCTTCCTGAGGAACGCCTCGGCCTGGCGCGGCTCGATCTTCACGGCATCAGGTCTTGTCGGGTGCCGGTTCGTCGCCGGGTGCTACCGTATCGGCACCTTCCGCCCCTGCATTCTCGGTTCTGGCCTTCTCGCGGGCCTGGCGCTTGGCCTCGGCCTTCTCGGCCACCTTGATGGCCTTCAGTCGCTCGCGTTCGCGGCGTTCGAAATCGTAGTTCGGCTTGCGTGCCATGGCGATGGCCTCCTGGCTTGGTAGCTTGGTAGTAAAAGGATGAGTGTGTCTAGATCACGACGTTTACGATCCGGTTCGGCACCACGACCACCCGCTTGGGCGTCCGCCCGTCGAGCCCGCGCACAAGCTCGGGCAGGACGAGGGCGGCCGCCTCGGCGACATCCTTTGGAGCATCCTTGGGCAACGCGATGGTGCCGCGCAGCTTGCCGTTAAGCTGTACCGCGACGGTCACCGTGTCGTCGACCAGCAAGGCATCCTCAGGCACGGGCCAGGGCGAGTCGGCGAGCAGGGACCTGTGGCCGAGCTGTTGCCACAGCTCCTCGGCGAGGTGCGGCGTCATCGGGCCGATCAGCCGCACGAAGACCTCCAGCGCCTCGCGCAAGGCCCACTTCGTCGCATCGTCGGTGACCTTGACCGAGTCGATGGTGTTGGCGAGCTCGTAGAGGCGGGCCACCGCCTTGTTGAAGTGGAAGGCCTCGATGTCGGCCGACACGCCGGCAATCGCCTTGTGGGCGGCACGGCGTAGCGCGGTGGCGGTGTCGGGGAACGACGCGGGCTTCGGCGTGCCGGCCGGCGGGACCTGCTCGAGTGCCGTCGAGGCGATGCGGAACAAGCGTTGCTGGAACCGCCAGGCGCCGGTGACGCCGGCTTCGGTCCATTCGAGGTCGCGCTCCGGCGGGCTGTCGGAGAGCATGAACCAGCGCGCGGTGTCGGCACCGTAGTCGCGGATGATCTGGTCCGGGTCGACGACGTTCTTCCTCGACTTGGACATTTTCTCCGAGCGGCCGACCTCGACCGGGCTCTTGTCCGACAGGCGCACCACCTTGGCGCCGTCGCGCGCCACTTCCTCGGGCAACAGCCATTGGCCGTCGCTCGACTTGTAGGTCTCGTGGCAGACCATGCCCTGGGTGAACAGCCCGTCGAACGGCTCGTCGCGGCTCGTCATCTGGACTTCGCGCATGGCCCGCGTCCAGAAGCGCGAGTAAAGCAGGTGCAGGATCGCGTGCTCGACGCCGCCAATGTACTGGTCGACCGGCATCCAGTACTCGTTCTCCTCGCGGTCGAACGGTGCGGTTTCCAGTCCGGGCGAGGTAAACCGGTCGAAGTACCAGCTTGAATCGATGAACGTGTCGAAGGTGTCGGTTTCACGCCGCCCCGGCCCACCGCACTTGGGGCAGTCGACGTGCTTCCAGGTCGGATGGCGATCAAGCGGGTTGCCCGGCCTATCGAAGGTAACGTCGTCGGGAAGCTGCACCGGCAGGTCCTTGGCCGGCACCGGTACGATGCCGCAGCCTTCGCAATGGATCGCGGGAATCGGGCAACCCCAGTAGCGTTGGCGCGAGACCAGCCAGTCGCGCAGGCGATATTGTGTCGTGCCCTTGCCGACGCCCATTTCCTCGAGGCGCGCGATCACGCGCGCCTTGGCGTCGTCGACGCCGAGCCCGTTCAGGAAATCGGAGTTGATGATGACGCCGTCCTCGACGAACGGCGCATCGGTGACACTGAAGGCGTTGGGGTCGGCATCGGCCGGCGCGACCACCGCGAGGATAGGCAGGCCGTACTTGGCAGCGAACTCGTGATCGCGCTCGTCGTGTCCGGGACAACCGAAGATCGCGCCGGTGCCGTACTCCATCAGCACGAAATTGGCGGCGTAGACCGGCATGGTCTTGCCCGGGATCAGCGGGTGTCTCGCCAGCAGCGGCAGTTTGTAGCCGACCTTTTCGGCGGTCTCGACCTCGGCCGCCGCCGTGCCGGTCTTGCGGCACTCGGCCACGAAGCGTTCCAGGCCGGGGTCGTTCCTGGCCAGCTCGGAGACGATTGGATGTTCGGGCGAAAGTGCTGCGAACGAGGCGCCGTAGAGCGTGTCGGGGCGGGTGGTGAAGATTTCCAGTTTGCCACGATCTGCACCTGAGGCGTCGGTGAGATCCCAGAACACGCGGGCGCCGCGGCTCTTGCCGATCCAGTTCGCCTGCATCAGGCGCACCTTCTCCGGCCAGCGCTCGAGCGTGTCGAGGCGCGACAGCAGCTCGTCGGCGAAATGCGTGATCTTGAGGTTCCACTGCGTGAGCTTGCGCCGCTCCACGGGCGCGCCGGTACGCCAGCCCTTGCCTTCGATCACCTGCTCGTTTGCCAGCACGGTGTTGTCGACGGGATCCCAGTTGACCCAGGCTTCCTTGCGGTAGGCGAGCCCTGCCTTCCAGAAGTCGAGGAACATCTTCTGCTGGTGGCGGTAGTAGGTTGGATCGCAGGTCGCGAGCTCACGGCTCCAGTCGAGCGACAGGCCCATCGATTTGAGCTGCGCCTTCATGGTGGCGATATTCTCGTAGGTCCACTTCTTGGGGTGGACCTTCTTTTCCATGGCGGCGTTTTCGGCCGGCAGGCCGAACGCATCCCAGCCCATGGGGTGCAGCACGTTGAAGCCCCTGGCGCGCTTGTAGCGGGCGATCACGTCGCCCTGCGTGTAATTGCGCACGTGGCCCATATGGATGCGCCCCGACGGATAGGGGAACATTTCGAGCACATAGTACTTGGGCTTGGCCCGATCCATGACGGCGCGAAAGGTCTGGCGCTCGTTCCAGACCTTCTGCCACCTGGCTTCGGTTTCGTGAAAATTGTAGCGCGCTGGCGTCGACGACACGGATATGCCCTGAAAAAAACCGAGGCCGCAGCGGATGCCCGCTGCGGCCTCTCTCGTCAAGCGTTGCGGCGGGCGATCAGGAGCCGCCGGCGATGCGGAGCTGGCGCGCGCGCGTCAGGATGGCGTTCTCGATGTCGATCTGGGTCCGCGGGTCGACCTGGGCGTCGACCCAGTTGCCGCCGCGGGGCGCGGTCTGCTGCTTGAACACCGACACCCGTACGCCATCGGCGCGCAGTTCGCGGTCGAGGATGGTGACCTGGACCTTCATGCGCTCGTTGGGCGTTTCGGCCGGCGTGTACCAGTCGGTGATGATGACGCCACCGAACGGATCGGCGGAAACCAGCGGGATGAAGTTGATGGTGTCGAGCGAGGCCCGCCACAGATAGGCGTTCACGGCCACGCCGGTGCCGCTGTCGTCCTTCTTCTCGGATTTCGACCCGAATAAGCCGCCCGGCCCGAACAGGGTGCCGCTCTCCTGCGTGCCCGACGCCAGGCCCTGGTTCAGGTCGCGCTTTGAGCGATCTCCGGTGTTGCCGGTGCGTATTTCGTTGACGTTGTTGTTGCCGCAGGCGGCAAGCCCGAACGCCATGGCGCCGGCCAGCAGGACCGGAAGCCGGAGGGAGCTCAAAAAGCCCGACATGGTGGTGCCTTTGTCCAATTTGGCCTCGAT
>CALFRN010000077.1 GCA_937919085.1 uncultured Reyranella sp. | reverse complement strand
GGCGCCACCGAGAGGCTGCCCATCGCGCTACGGGCATTTACGCGCGGAGCGTACATGTCCGAGACATTGACGGCCGGCAGGGCGAAGGTTCCCGGCGTTACGGCGCGCACGATATAGGCCAGGTGATAGGAGTTGCCGAATCGCCGGGTTCCGTCCCACAGCGTGCGGTAGAGCCGGTCGCCAAGGTCGAACGACGCAAAGAAGCGGTCGTCGCGCGCCTCGGCGATCCGCGGCACCGTCAGTTTCCACAGGAACGGAAAAGACTTGGCGGTCTCCTCGTTCAGGACGGATTCGATCTCGAAGCCTGCCGGGAGAAGATCGAGCAGGGCGATCTCGTGGTAGCCGCCCTCGAGGTTGCGGCCCCTCAGCGACACGATCAGCCGGTCGTTCTGCCGGACCTGGGCAAGATCGGCCGTTTCGCCGGTCAATGTCAGGAACTTCCGGTCCACGCTCAGCCCGTTGGACGCCGCAGGCAGCGGCTCGCGTGGCACGCCGCGGACCGTGACCTGCATCCACACCGGACGATCGCCGTCGTTCCGCACGCGCAGGCCGCGGGCGATCGCGGCGGCATCGGGATTGATCACTGCCGGTTCGCTGACCGATTTGGCGGCGACCCCATCGACCGAATAGACGAACTCGCCACCGCCGGCGAGGGCTCGCGCGGCCAGCACCAGCCACGCCTGCTCCTGGGTGGTGGTGTCCTCGATCCGCGCCGTCAGCCGGTCGCGCACTGAGGCGATCACCTGGGTCAGGCCCTCGCGGCCGCCGGCCTCGGAAGCAAGCGCCAGGAGGGCAGCGCGGTTGCGCAGCGGCGAGCCGTAGTAGTCGCTGGAGTCGGGCTGGTCGATGTTCTGCCGGGCAAGGCCGAAGGCGAGGCGTGCGCGGCCGGGCTCGGCAACGTGATTGAGCGCCGCGGCAAGCTGGGCCCAGGCGAGACCGCCCCTGATTTCGGAGGCCTTGGTGTCCTGGAAGTAGCGGACGCGGCCGGGATCTGCGAGGCCTGCCTTGGCGAGCACGTACCAGGCATAGGCCTGGGCATTGGGTGAGAGCCGGTCGACCGTGCGGTTGAGCCAGGTCAGGCCGCGCTGCAGCGACGCCGCCGGCACCGCCATATTCTGGTCGCGGGCGCGCAGCAGGAAGTCGAGGGCATAGCTCTGCAACCATTCGGCGGCGGCATTGCCGAACGGACCCCACATGCCGAACGACCCGTCGGCGATCTGCATGTCGACGATGCGATAGACCGCATCCTGCACGCGGTCGCCGATCCGGGGATCGCTAGGCCCGTACCCGAGAAGCGCCACGTCGTTGTAGTAGAGCAAGGGCAGGGCGCGGCTCGTGGTCTGCTCCATGCAGCCAAAGGGGTACTTGTCGAGGGCGCGCAGCAGCGCCGGCACATCGATGCCCGGGGTACGCGACAGCGCAACGCTGGCCACCGCCGTACCCGGCGCGAAGGGGGCCGTAACGTCGCGATCGAGCGTCAGCTCGCGACCGGGCTCGAGCTGGGCCACGGTGTCGATGGCACTTGGCGTCTGGGCCGCGCGAACCTGGATATCCCATTCGCGCTTGACCGCGAAGTTGCCCGGTCCGGCCACCGACACGGTGACCTTGCCGAAGCCGGGATCGCCGGCGCGGAGGCTCCAGGAGAGCAGATCGCGCTGGTTGGCGGCGAGACGTCGCGTTTCCACGACCGGCTGTTCGAGCGCGACCGCGCCGGCGGCCTCCATGACGATCCGGTAGTCGCCGGGCTGGCCTTCGACGTTGTGAAGCGACAGCGCCACGCGACCGCGGTCGCCGGGCGCCAGGAAGCGCGGCAGCACGACGTCGGCGGTCACGGCGTCCCGCACGAAGAGCCGATGCTCGGACGAGCCGACACGGGTTTTGGCGTAAGCCACCGCCATGATGCGGAGCTGGCCGATGAAGTCGGGGATATCGAGGGCGATCCGCGCCTCGCCCTTGTCGTCCAGCTTCACCGGGCCGCTGAACAGGGCGACCGTGCGGGTCGGCACGACGTCGAGACCGCCGATGTCACCCGAATCGCCACCGGAACGGATGCGGCCGAGATCGTCGGCGCGGCCATCGAGCAGGCGGCCATAGTCGTCGCGCATGGCGACGCCCAGCCGGCGTTTGCCGAAGTAGAAGCCGGCGGGATTTGGTGTGCGAAAGCGCGTGAGTTGCAGGATGCCCTCGTCGACCGCAGCGACGGTGATGAAGGCTTCCTCATCCTTGAGGTTTGAGACGCGCACCGGCACTTCGATGCGCTGGCGCGGCGTTACCTTCTCCGGCGCTGCGATCTCGACTCCCAGCGTGCGCAGCGCCGGATCGAGGCCGAGCCAGGTCGCCCCGATGGCGCGCGTCGGCGTCCGTTCGGCGGGCGCGTCAAGCGGTCGCCATGCCGTTACCAGGGCATAGGCACCGGCGCCCCATTCGGCTTTCACCGGAACATCGACAGTGGTGCCGCCGGCAGGAACCTTCGTGGCATAGGTCGTCACGATCCGGTCTGTGGCAATGGCGATCAGCGCCTCGCCGGCAAACGGTGCCTCGATGCGGAGACGCGCCGTGTCACCGGGCGCGTAGTTCTGCTTGTCGCTGGCCACGCGCAGAGTATCGGGCGTTTCCTCGACGCCGGTGCCGCCGTACCAGCCGACATAGAACATCATGCTGCTCGAGGTGTTCTTCTCGCGGTCGACGATGGTGAGGCGATGCGGGCCCCAGCTCAGGCGGCGCGACAGGCGCGTCGGCGCATCAGCTTTCAGGGCAATCGTGTCGGCAATCAGCAGGCGCTCGGTAGGGATCGCCTGCCAGCGCCAGCGGCCATCGACCTGGTACCACTGGTAGGCGTAGTCGATCCGGTCGATGCGGTACTCGACGGCGGGGCGGGCAATCTGGGTGCCCAGGGCATCGACGGCCACGATGTCGAATTCAGTGTCGATGCCTTCGCGCGCGTAGCGGCCCTCGAAGGTCGATCGGATTCCCAGGTATGCTTCGCGCCCGCGCATCGGCACATCCTTGTCGGCCTTCGTGGCGCGTCCACCGCCGGGTTCGAAGACGCGGGCTGTCAGCTGTGCCCGCAACGGCAGCACCGTGTCCTTCACCTGATCGCCGCCCCATTCGAGGCGCGACTTGCCGGCCTCGTCGGTTTCGGGTGCCGTCAAGGTAATGAACGGCGGCTCGAATTTCTCGCGCTCGCTTTCCAGTCCGAAGCTGTACTTGGCGAAAGCCGGGAAGGGCTGGTCGTCGATGGTGACGCGCATGTCGGCCTCGACGGCAAGACCTGATGCCGGCGCGCCATAGAGGAAGTCGGCGGACACCCCGAAGCCATTGGCCTGGCCGGGGCGCAGGATCGCTTCGTCGGAGGCGAGTTCGACCTTGAGTTTTTCTGGAACGAAATCCTCGACCGAGAATTCGACGCGACCAACCGGCGCTGCCTTGGGGTCGATGTAGGCGCCGACCGACCAGCGGCCACGGCGCGAGGATTTCGGCAATCCGATCGCCTGATGTAATGCGCCGGCGGCCTGCAGGGCATGGACGAACCGGGTGAACTCGGTGCCGTCGGGCCGTTTGACGATCAGGGTCACCGGCATGTTCGAAAGCGCCGTCGCGCCATCGTCGCGTAGCAATGCCATGAGTTGCACGGTCTCGCCGGGCCGGTAGACGCCGCGTTCGGTGTAGAGGAAGGCATCGACCGGCCCGGGCTGGGCGCGACCGTCGATGCCGCGGTCCGAAAGATCGAACGCCGCCTTGGTGAGTTCGAGGCGGGAGAATTCCTGCTTGGCAGGATCGGAAGCCATGACGGCGGTCGCCTCGGCCGCGCCGCGACCCTTCACGAGACCGGCGGCAAAGGTCGCGCGTCCGTCCGATGCGGTGATGGCTTTGGCGATGGGTTCGTTGCCGCGCGACAGCAAGACGACTTCGAGGCCCTGTAGAGGCTGTGCGCTTTGCAGGGACCGGGCAAAGACATTGAGGCCGTCATCTCCGCTGAACGTCGTAAGCGCGATGTCGGTATCTATCACCCACAGGCCGGACAGGCCGACTTGATCCTCGTAGTCGTCGTCGCTCTCCGAAGGCGGACGCGCCGCATTCCATGCCACCACGAAGTAGGCGCCGGGCTTCCAGTCCTTGACAGTCTCGCGGATCGGAAATGCCGTGACGATTGGCTGGTTGGGGACGTTGCGCACTTCCATCGTGCCGCGCCATTGCAGAATGCCGTTGGAACCGTTCAGCCAGGAGCGCAGAGACCACGATTCGGTGACGGGTTCCGATCCGGGAAAGGTGGCGTCGTAGCGGTCGCTGGCAAAGCGATCGAGGCCGCGCTCGTTGACGCGATAGACAGCGAAACCGACCTTCGAGACGTTGATCGTGGTGACTGGCAGGCCGGCGGAGGATCCGCGCGGCAGGATGAAGCCTTTGCCCGGCAGAGTTACGACCGCCGGCCGGGCGCCCAGCGCAACATCGACCGATCGCTCTTCATCCAGTTTTGCGCCGTCGCGGCCGGGAAGCCCGGCGAGTAGCCTGACCTTGTAGTCCTGACCATAAGAGAGCCCGCCTATGCACAGACGATCATCGACCACGCGCAGCGCCGATTTCACTTCCGGTTCGATGCGGACATAGTCGCCGTACTTCACGTCACCGGTTGCCAGAGGCTTGTTGAAGGCGAAGCAGGCCTCGCCTTCGGGGCGAGAGCTGTCGATCCCGAGCCGGCGATAAGCGAAAGGTTCGTTGGGTGCCGCTGCGGGCTGTGCAAGCGGCGCGGGGTCGACTGGCGCCGGCGGGGCCGGTTTAGCCGGTGCCGATGGGGGCGGCGCCGGTGATGACACTTGCGATGGAGAAGGGCGGTCGATCGATCCTTCTGGCGTTCCGAGCAGGTAGCCGGCGATGCCGGAGCCCAGCATCAGGGCCACGACCAAGGCAGTCAGCGTCGAACGGTTCATGACAACCCCCTAGGCAAGCGGCAGGAGTGTAGCTCGCCGATTGTGCAGACACTGTGGAGGTCGACGGGGCCGTTGTGAATGTTCCCGGGCTGTGGCGTTCGCGCCACGCTGTGGATAGGCCCGCCTTGAGTGTCCCCCGGTTGCGTTCTAAGCGCAGATAATGGCGTTGCATCTCATCAAGCTGGCGGTCGGCGTGGACGATCTGTCCCACATGAAGGAAGTCCAGGCGGCACGCCGCAAACAGCGCCGGCAGAGTCCCCGCTCCGCTCACTGGGTCTATACCCGCAACACGCCGCGACGGGCGGAGGAGCTGTTGGCCGGCGGCTCGCTCTACTGGGTTGTGCGCGGCGTCATCCGCTGCCGCCAGGAACTGGTCGGGTTGGAGGACGATTTCGACGAGGACAGCGGCAAGAAATACTGCCGGATCAAGCTCAGGCGAACCCTGGTGCCGACCGCGCCAAGGGCCTGCAAGGCATTCCAGGGGTGGCGCTATTTCGAGCAGGAACGTGTACCGCCCGACCTCTCGCGCGGCGATACCGGCGACATGCCGGCCGAAATGGCGATCGAGCTGAAACGGCTCGGGCTGCTTTAGCGATTGGTGAGCTTCAGCTCGATGCGCCGGTTGCGGGCCCTGTCGATAGCCGACAGCGGCTGGTACTGACCGTAACCGGCGGCGACCAGACGATCGTTCGGAATGCCTTCCTTGTGGAGGAACTTCACCACGGCGATGGCACGTGCGGCGGAGAGTTCCCAGTTGGATGGATAGAGCGCGTTGTTGATCGGCGTGCTGTCGGTATGGCCGTCGACCTGTAGAACCCAGTTGATATTCTTGGGAATCTGGGCGGAGATATCGATCAGACGGTGGGCAACGTTTGCGAGCTGCTTCTCGCCGCCCGGCTGAAGGACCGCCGAGCCCGAAGGGAAAAGCACCTCCGACTGGAAAACGAAGCGGTCGCCGACGACCTGCACGTCGCGTTGGCCGGCCAGCGCCTCGCGCAGCTTGCCGAAGAACTCCGAGCGATAGCGCGCCAATTCCTCGACCTTGCTGGCAAGCGCCCGGTTGAGTTTCTGGCCGAGGTCGACGATCTGGACCTGCTGTTCCTTGGCCTTGGTGTCGGCAGCTTCGAGCGCGACGTTGAGACGGGCGAGCTCGTCCTTGACGCCGGCCAGCTCGGCGGCGAGGCGCACGACGGCGGCCTTCTGTTCGGCCGCGATCTTCTGTTCTTCGGTGAGATCGGCAAAGAACTTGCCCTTTTCCTCGTTGGCGGCGGCGAGCGAGGCCGCGAGGCGTGTGAGTTCGAGCCGCTGCCGCTCGATCTCCTTTTGCAGGTCGGCACTTTTGGTCTCGGCTTCTTTGGTCGTGCTCGACAGCGCCGCACTCAGTCGATCCCGTTCGGCCAGCATCGAGGTCAGTCGCTCACTCAGCTGGTCGCGCTCGATCTTGAGCGCATCGCCGGTCCGGCGTTCGGCAGCAAGGCTGGTGTCCAGCCGTTCCTTCTCGGCACGTGCCTGGCGGATCTGGAGCGAGAGCTGCTCGATGTCCTTCTGGAGAGTCTGGTTGGACTGCTTCTCAATCGACAGGAGCTTGGCGAGGTCGCCGACCTGCTTGCCAAGCTGGTCGATCGCGGTATCCCGGTTGGTCAGTGCATCCGACAGGGTGAATTGCGCGACGCTGAAGATCGACAGCAGGAAGATCAGCACCATCAACAGCGTCGTGAGCGCATCGACATAACCAGGCCAGGTGTAGTCGGCGGCTCCGGACCGGCGGCGGGACGAAAGGGCCGCCATCGCCCGCTACCCCTCGCCTTGCGAGGGTGGATTGGCTCCTCGTGTCGACGCAGCGATCGTTCGCGCCAGAAGCCTGAACTCGCCCCGCAATTCGTCGGCCAGTGCCGAACTGTCGCGCGCCCGATCCTCGACCAGGCGAGCAAGCAGAGCTTCAACATTCTGATGGTGGACTTGAAGACCTTGATTGTCGGTCTTCCCGGACGAGAGGGCAAGGCGATCGACTGTACCGCGCAAATCATCGGTGAGCGCCGCACGGCTGCGCGCGCTTTCTTCGACCAGATGGGAAAGCAGGGCTTCGATGTTCCTCTGATGCGCGAGAAGGGCGGCGGTGTCGGTGCCGTCGTGCAGTGCGGTAAGCTGATTGACTACGCCACGCAGCTCCTCGGTCATCGAGGCACGGTTTCGTGCACTCTCTTCGACGAGATGGGAGAGAAGGGCCTCGATATTGCGCTGGTGGGCGAGGGAGGCCTCGCGGTCGCCACCGTCGGCCCGCTCCGACAGCCGCTCGAAGGCGCCGTGAATTTGAATCGACTGCTCTGCAAGGCCAGCGAGGAGGCCCTGTTGAGCGCGCAGGGTATCCGAGAGTACCGCCAGCCGCTCCACCAGTGCGGTGCCGAGCGCGATCGTTGCCTCCCGTGTCTCCTCGGCGCGGCGCAGTGAGCGGACAAGTTCGTCGAGACCTTCGGCAGTGTGCTCCAACACGGCCTCGGCGTAGGCTGAACCACCCTGTTCGCCCTCGGCTTGCAGGCCGCCGCGGGAAATGCGGGTTGCGCCGGCAAGCCACTCCTCGAGCTCAATGTGGAAGCGGCCCTGCGCTTGGCTCGCCTGCAGTTCGAGGAAACCAAGTACCAGTGAGCCCGAGAGGCCGAACAACGAGGCCCCGAAGGCTGTAGCCATGCCTTTCAGCGGACCGTCGATGCTGGCCTTGAGCTTGGCAAACATTTGTACGGCGTCGCCGGCGGTTACCTGCAGGCCCGCGATGGCGTCGGCGACCGCGGCAATCGTTTCGAGCAAGCCCCAGAACGTCCCGAGCAGGCCAAGGAAGATCAGCAGTCCGATCATGTAGCGCGTCAGGTCGCGGCGTTCGTCGAGGCGTGTGGCGATGCCGTCGAGCATTGCGCGAGTGGCCATTGGAGAGAGGTGGAAATTGTCCTGCTGCTCTCCCAGCATTGCCGCCATCGGTGACAGAAGATTGATAGAGTCGGTCTCGAGTGGCGGTGCGCCTTTCTCACGGCGCTGGAACCGGCGCAGCCACAGAACCTCGGGCCGCAGCGAAATCACCTGACGCATCACGAAGAAGATACCGAGGACCAGTACTCCCAGAATTACGCCGTTCAGGATTGGCGTGTTCAGGAATACCCGCAGCAGGTCGTGCCACAGCAGATAGCCCAGGCCGCTTACGGCGACCAGAAACAGCAGCATGCGTACGAGATACGGAAGGGGATTGCTCATTCTGTGAACCACCCCTGCAGAGCCGGCCGCCCCGTTCACGAGTTAGGGACCACGATGTCGACCCGTTCGCTGCCACCGCTGCCACCGTCGCCACCGTAGGCACCGACCTCGATCCGCGACTTCACGCCCTTGTCGATCAGGTAGCTGCGTACCACCAACGCGCGGGCAAGGGACACCTTTCGGCTCTCCGGACCGCCACCGCCTGCGTAAGCACGTAGTTCGATCTGGCGAAGACCACGACCGGCGAGGTTCTTGGCGACACGGTCGAGATCGGCTTTCGCCGCACCGCCGAGTTCGGCCGACTGGCCGGCAAAGGCGATGGTGGCCGCCACGGCTCCCCCGGACACTGATGGCGGCGGGACGAGTTGTGGTGTCGTCATGACTGCCGCGGGGGGAACCACCGGTGGCGCCGAAGACGGCGTTGGTGTCGGCGTCGGAGACGGCGTCGATGCGATCGCAGGGGTTGCCGCCGCCGACTTCACCGGCTCGTTGGGTGGCGCAACAGCCGGCATGGCAACCGGTGCCGGCGTGGGTGGAGTAACGGTTGGCACGGGCGA
>CALFRN010000076.1 GCA_937919085.1 uncultured Reyranella sp. | reverse complement strand
ACTTCACGCCCATCGCCTTCAGGGTCGCGGCGATATCCGACGTCGTCTCGCCGTCGCGCCGGTTGCCCGCAGTGTTGGGAATGAATTGTGCGCCGGTAGCCGAGGTATAGCCATTCTGCATGATGACCAGCACGCGGTCGCCGCGATTGAACATTGCCGAGGCAACGCCGCTCAAGAGGCCGTTGTGCCAGAAGCCACCGTCTCCCATCACCGAAATGGTGCGCCGTTCCATGACCGGTGCGACAGCGCCGGCTGCGGCCAGCGACATGCCAAAACCCAGGATCGAGTTGCCGAGGTTGAATGGCGCCAGAGTTGCAAACGAGTGACAGCCGATGTCGCTTGAAATGTGGACCTTGCCGACGTCGCGTTCGAGCAGCTTGATTGCCGAGAACACCGGCCGTTCGGGACAGCCGACACAGAAGCCCGGTGGCCGGAGCGGCAGCGGTCCACCAACAATACGCTGGGCCTCGGCACGACCGGCGCGGGCCGCGTCGAAGCGCTCGCGAGGCTTGCTCAAGTCGATATCGTTGGCCGACTGGGCGAAGAACTTCAGCAGTCCCTCTGTCACGACCTCGGCCGTGTATTCGCCGGCCATCGGCAGGACATCCTTGCCGTGGACCATGGTGCCGATGTCGCGCTTGCGCAGGATGACGTGGATCGCCTGCTCGATGTAGTCGGGTGCACCCTCCTCGACGATCAGCACGGCCCGCTTGCCCTTGCAGAAGTCGGCGATCTGCTCGGGCACCAGCGGATGGGTAACGTTCAACACGAGCGTCGGGACCCTGCCCTCGAGTT
Source organism: uncultured Reyranella sp. (assembly GCA_937919085.1). GTDB lineage: Bacteria > Pseudomonadota > Alphaproteobacteria > Reyranellales > Reyranellaceae > Reyranella. The sequence continues at coordinate 9,449 of CALFRN010000076.1, read as the reverse complement.
CCAGCCGGTCGAGGCCACGTAACAGGACGTTGGTAATGCCACCCTGCACGATGATGCCGAGATCGGAGCGCGCTCCAGTGAGGAATTCATTCAGCCCGTGCTCGACGATGAAGCGCTCGGCGGCCGGTTGGCGGACCTCGACCTTGAGCTTCTCATGGGCATAGGTCGATGGCGGATGCGAGATGCGGTCGTAATTGTGTGCCGCGGGATCGGCGAGGCGGTGATTGCGCGAGATCGCTGGCGGCTTGTTGTCCCTGGCGACGAACTCGCCCGTGACATGGCACGCACGAATGCGCAGTTCCATCATCACCGGTGTGTTGGTGGCTTCCGACAGCTCGAATGCCATCTCCGTACACCGCACGATGGTCGGCAGCGACGGCCGGGGATCCATCAGCCAGAGCGAGGACTTCAGCGCATAGGCATGGGCACGTTCCTGGATGACGGAGGCACCCTCGCCGTAATCCTCGCCGACCACGATCAGCGCGCCGCCGATCACGCCGGGTGAAGCGAGGTTGGACAGCGCATCGGCGGCCACATTGGTGCCAACGATCGACTTCCAGGTGACGCAGCCCCGGATCGGATAGTTGATCGAGGCGCCGAGCAGCGCCGCGGCCGAGGATTCATTGGTGCAGGTCTCGAGGTGGACGCCAAGCTCGTCGAGCAGATCCTGCGATTCGACCAGCACGTCGACCAGATGCGACACCGGTGCACCCTGATAACCGCCGACATAGGCGACACCCGCCTGCAGGATCGCCTTGGTGACGGCCAGGATCCCCTCGCCGCGAAAGACTTCGCCCTCGCCCAGCCGGAGCGCGCGCACTTCCTCGGTGAAGGAGCGCTCCGGGTTGGTCCGTTGGGCGACGGGAAGCTGCGCTTGATCCAGCATGCCCGGATTATAGGGCCTAACGTCGGCGCCGACGATCCCGTTTGCCGCCCTGGATGCCCGCGGCGCGGGCCCTGCCTATGAGTTCGCGGAACGGCACCAGCAGCCGCTCGCGCACTGTTGGGTCGGCTTCCAGGGCCGAAAGTGCCAGGGCCACGGCCTCAAGCGTCGAGACGGCATCCGGCCGCGCCTCCTTGCGCAGGTTGCCATAGAGTGACGGTCCATCGGGCACGACCACGAAACGGCGAAGCTTGGTCAGCCAGGCATTGCGCCACCACAGCGCCTTGGCCTGCGCCCAATTGCCGTCCAGGACGACCAGGCCTGCAAGGCCTGAAAGCGCTGATTGCTGGGCGGGAAGCATTTCGCCTCTGCGATCGACCGCGACGAGCGGCCCCTGTGCCGTTGCGTGCGTCGAACCGAGATAGAGCACACCCCAGTCGTGGGCTTCCGCGGGCTTGTCCAAGGCGTGACCGAGATTGCGCCAGGAGAGGCCGACGGCAAGCCGCACATTGGCGAGTGCATTTGCCAGCAGGCCCGCGGTGCCCAAGACATGGTCCTGCTCCTGCGGATGCTGGAGGATCAGCAGCGCCACCTTGTTGTCGACTGTCGGAATTGCATCGGACATTGCCGGACATATAAACTGTTTGGCGGTAAACTGTCGCCATGAGCATTTCCGTGATCGTCGTTCCCAGCGTGACCAAGCTGCCCCCGGAAACGGCCGGAGCTGTCCTGATCGGCGGGTCCCATGGCGCGGTCTATGCCGCCTATCTTTCCACCAAGGCCGGCGCCCGCGCCGCCATTCACCACGATGCCGGAATCGGGCTCGATGCGGCCGGCGTGAGCGGCCTGGCCTGGGCCGACAAGCACGGCATGGCGATGGCCGCGGTCGCCGCATCGAGCGCCCGGATCGGCGACGGTGCAGACATGCTGCGCCGCGGCGTCATCAGCCGTGCCAACGTACTGGCGGCGGCGTGCGGCGTCGAAGCCGGCCAGTCTGTCGCCGAGGCGGCAGAACGGTTGAAAGCCGCCCCATGGCCGCATCGCGAACCGGAACGGCTGGCCGAGGGCCGCGCCATCTCAGGTCGGATCGTTTGCGTGGATTCAATATCGCTTGCCGATGCCCGCGACGCCGACCTGGTTGTCGCCAGCGGCAGTCACGGCGGTGTCCCGGCCGGTGAAACGGCAGTGGCATTCAAGCCGGCGCTGGCTCTCTTCAACGATGCCGGCTTCGGCATCGAGCAGGCGGGTGTTGCGGGGTTGGCTATCCTCGACGAGGCCGGAGTCGCCGGAGCAACCGTAGGCGCGTTATCAGCCCGCATCGGCGATGGCCGCTCGACTCTCATGGACGGCGTGCTTTCCAAAGTGAACGAAGCCGCATACCGGCTCGGCGCTCGCGTCGGCACCTCCGCTCTTGCGTTGGCCCTCGCCGTGACCGACAAAGCTCGCTGAAAGACATCGGGAGAAGTCCGGGGCATGGCCGTCGTCAACGTGAAGTCCGAGATCGCAGGCAATGTCTGGAAGATTCAGGCAAAGCCGGGCGACCCCGTTGAATTCGAAGGTGAGATCATGATCCTCGAATCGATGAAAATGGAAATTCCGGTGCTTTCTCCCAAAGCCGGAGTCATCAAGGAAATCAAAGTCGCCGAAGGCGAGGCCATAAGCGAAGGCCAGCTTGTCGCCGTACTGGACGCGTAGCGGCCGGTCGCTACGGAGGCCGTCATTGACCTTCCCGCGGTCGGTTTGATCGACGATTTGAGCCTCCCGGCTTCTGAACGCTCAGGCCCGCGCGCTTGGTCGCGACGATACGGCGTTCCACCAGCGAGACAGATTGCGGTGATCCTCCGGGATCGGCAGCTTGAGCGCACCCCGCGCCGTCAGCAACGCCACCTGGGCCGTGATGTCGGCGATGTTGTAGCGGTCGACACCGATGAATTCCCGCCCCTCCAGTTCGCCGTCGAGCCAGCGCATGCGCGCCACGAGTTGCGCACGGCGCTGCTCGCCCCACGGCGCCACCTGCGTCCGCTTGCCTACCCAGAAGGGATGGGTGTGCACGAACACGTCGATCGTCGGCAGCAATAGTTCGAGTTCCATGCGCCGGTTCCACATCTCGACCTGGGCGCGCTCGATCGTCGAGCGGCCGAACAACGGCGGTTCGGGAATCATCTCCTCGAAATAGCGGCAGATCGCCACCGATTCGGCGATCAGGGTTCCATCTTCGAGTTCGAGCATCGGCAAGGTGCCCAGCGGATTCTTGGCCAGGAACGCCTCGGCCTTGTGCCCGGCGGTCTCCATGTCGAATTCCTCGATCGGAAGGGAAATCCGCTTCTCTGCCAGGAAGATGCGCACGCGGCGCGGATTGACACCATTCTTGAGACTGTAAAGCTTCACGTCCTTCTCCTCCGCATTCAGTTATCGAGCTTCATGCCGACCGCACGCACGACCTCGCTCCACATCGCTATTTGGTGTCTGGTGAAGATGGCAATCTCGATCGGCCCGCCCGGCGGAAGTATCGCCCGCAGCGCCCATGCAGCGCCAGCAAATGCCAAAGTGCGACGGCGCATCGGACCCGAACGCATTCTCGCGTCCCCGGATTTGTCGAACACCAACCCAGTGAAGTACCGCGACCGTATCCGACGTCTCAGACTCGACACAATCAGCGGTAAAATGGGCTTGGCAGCGAGCAATTCCGGTCGACGGGCTATGTGTCGACATCGCACCCCACCCCGGCGTGCCGCGCCCAACACCGTGTATATGGAGCTGGTCCCGTGACCGATCGCTATTTCGATGACTTCAAGCCTGGCGAGCGGTTCTTGAGTGGCAGCATGACCATGACCGAAGCGGGCATCATAGAATTTGCAAAGCAGTGGGATCCGCAACCCTTTCACGTCGACACCGAGTTTGCGAGGAATTGGACCTTCGGCGGCCTTATCGCCTCCGGCTTGCACACGATGGGTGTAACCCTACGCCTGTGGCTCGACCTCGGAATCTTCCGTGCAAGCAGCCTCGGATCGCCTGGTATCGGCGAAGTCCAGTTCCCACGACCAGTCCGGCCAGGAGACACGCTGCGCGTTGTCACCGACATAACTGAACTGCGCCCGTCATCATCGAAGCCGGACCGTGGCATCGCCCGTATCCGGCAGGTCACGATCAACCAGCACGGCGAGCACGTAATGGAACAGGAGACCGCCGTGTTTCTGAAGCGCCGGCCCACGTCTGACGCCGCCGGCCGATAGCACCGAAGCGCTTCAGCGCCAGGCGAAGACGGGCTGCTCGAAATGGTCGACGCGTGTTTGGCGCCCTGCCAGCGCCACTTCGCGGAACTGGTAGAGCACGGCGGCCGTCGGCGCATTGACCGTGGCGACCGGCAACGGCAGGCGGATGATCGGCCGATCCGACTCCTCGATCGCCACGATCTCCGGGGAACCCTCGCGGAACAGCTCGGCGCATCGGATGCGGTACGCTTCCGCGACTTCCGTCGGGTTGGGTATCACCGTGACGCCACCTGGAATCCACACGACAACAGGCGCGATGAGATAGCCTGACCGCGTCGGGTAGTCGTCGAGTATACCGAGGATATCGCCCGGTACCGCGGCAACTCCCAGTTCTTCCTCCAGTTCGCGCAACGCCGCCTGTTCGATCGTCTCACCGGGATCGAGTCGCCCACCGGGCAACGCCCACTGCCCGCCATGCGCGCGCAGTCTGGGAGTTCGCTTGGTCAGCAGGAACGCCGCCTCGCCGGGCAGCTCAGACTCGACCACCACCACGGCCACGGCGGCACGCTTGAGCTCACCGCCATCGTCGCGGTGCTGCCGGTCGAAGCGGCCAAGGCGATCAGCGATCGTGCTTCGCAGCGCGGCATCGAAATGCAAGGGCGTCACGCCGCTGCCGGCCTTCGGAAGGTCCAGACAACGGCCGGTGGTACATTGCGCCAGATGCGCTGGCTGCGGGTGCCGACAAGCCGCAAGTTCTCGCGCAAGACGCGTGGTACGGGGGGAGTCGGGCCGTAGGTGAATTGCACCAATGCCGCCCCGCGCGGCAATGCCTCGAAGATGCCGTGCACGATGCCGTTCACGATTTCGGTCGGCAGCGACAGCAGCGGCAGGCTCGATACGACTGCTGCAATCGGCGCGGTCTGATTGTCGGCCAACAGCCGCGGCAGGCGCACCGCATCACCTTCGATGATCCGCAATGCCTCGAAATGCCGGCGCAGGAACGCGGCCAGCTCGGGGTCACGTTCCACCAAAGCCAGCCGATCGGGTGGCACTCCGGCAGCCAGTAGCGCCTTGGTAACCTCGCCGGTGCCCGCGCCCAGCTCTACGACGTGGCCTGGCCAGCCCTGCAGCGCCGCCAGCGTCGCGCGCGCCATTGCCTCGGCGAGAAGGCGGCCGCTCGGAATCACCGCGCCCATCGCGAAGGGCCGCCGCAGCCAACGTTTCAGGAAGAGGGCTGTGCCGGCGCGCGAATCCAAGCGGGGACGTGACTCGAACGGGGGCATAGCGCAACGTCTAGCAGACGCAGCAGCCAGGGCGACAGGGAAAAACGCTGTCCCCCTACTGCGCAGGCTGCATCGCGGCCGCGCCTGCCCGGGCGGCCGGGGCGGCCTCGAATACGGCGCGTACATGGCGCATCTGCTCGAGGGCATTCACCACCGACACGTAGACCGCCGCGGCAAACGGCAACGACTGTACCACCATGAAAACGGTCCACAGCCTGGCCTCAGGATCGACGACACCGTTGGTGAACCAAAGGGCGATGGCGGCGATCCACAGCAAGCCGGCAAGAACCGCCTCGCCGAGCGCCATGCCGAGCGCCATGCCGAGCGTGGCACGTTCGTCCATCTTGGGCGTGCGCATGAACGGTAACCGGCTGGTTGCCAGCCCATAGATCACAGCACGACCCACCGTATAGGTCAGCGCCAGGCCGGCCAGCGATGCGCCGAGGCTCTGGCGGAACGTGCATCTCACGCGATCGAAATAGAGACCGAATGAATACAGCAGCTTGAACACGAAAATCCCGATGGTAGGCAGGATGAATTCGGAGGGCGGCAAGCCGACCGGCTTGATGCCGAACAGGGGCGGCACCAGGACGGCCAACACCCAGAAGAGTCCTGCCCAGGTAAAGATCAGGTTGAGCGCGTCGGCGAACCACGGAAGCCAGCCCGCCACGAAGTGATACTTCTGCGAGAAGGTCAGCTGGGTGCCGCCGCCCAGCATCTTGCCGGCATGAGCCTTCATGATCTGCATGGCGCCGTAGGCCCAGCGGAAGCGCTGCTTCTTGTAACCGGAGAAATGATCGGGCGTCAGGCCCTGCCCGAAGCGCTCGCGGCTGTACATGGCGCCGTAGCCCTTCTCCATCATGCGCAAGCCGAGTTCGGTATCCTCGGTGATGCACCAGGTCGCCCAGCCGCCCATCTCTTCCATCAGGTCGCGGCGGACCAGGGTCATGGTTCCATGCTGGATGATGGCGTCGTACTCGTTGCGCAGGCACATGCCGATGTCGAAGAACCCGGCATACTCCCAGTTCAACATTTCCTTGAAGCGGTCGCCTGTCCAGTCACGGTGGTCCTGTGGTGCCTGGACGTAGCCGATCTTGCGGTCGTCGAAGTACGGCACCAACGCCCTCAGCCAGTCGGGTCGCACCATGTAGTCGCTGTCGATGACGCCGATCACCTGGGCGTCGGCCGCTGTCTGGCTCAGGACATAGTTGAGAGCGCCTGCCTTGAAGCCCTTCATGACATCGAAATGGAAGAAGCGGAACCGTTCGCCCAGCGCCGAACAATAGTCCTGGACCGGGCGCCACACCGCCGGGTCCTTGGTGTTGTTGTCGATGACGATGACTTCGAAATCAGGGTAGTCGAGCGCGGCAAGAGACTCGAGCGTCTGGATCACCATCGACGGCGGCTCGTTACAGATCGCGAGATGCAACGAAACCTTGGGCCACGCGCGGTCAACCGGCTGGCGGGCGATCATTTCGGCCGCCGGCAGGGCTTCCCGGGTCCAGCGCCGCCGCCAGATCGTGTCGACCATCTCGAGCGCCTGCACCAGTGCCATCACAAGGCTGATCGTCAGGAAGAACGCCAGCACTCCCCAACCTGCCATTTCCGCGACCAACATGTAGGTGCCCGCCGCCACCGACGCGCCGTACACGACCGCACTGGTCGCGAGCGCCGCCAGGGCACAGAAGGTGATCTGCCCCACGAAGCCGAGGTCGCGCCAGCGCCATAGGAACACAAGCATCAGTGGCAGCGCGGCCGCCAGCGACCACGCCGCGCAGCTTGCCCACTGCGGAAAGCTCTCGATGGTCCCGGTCCAGCTGAATTTCTGCTGCCTGTCGGCATTCCACAGGCCCCAATAGCCGCCAGCCTTGCCTTCGAGATCGTAGGATTTCCACGGCTGGTCGACGGCCTCGACTACGAAATGATCGATGTTCTGCGACCGCAACCATGCCACGGCGTCGCGCACGTTTTTGGCCTGCTCGGCCGGCGTCGCGTACTTGACCAAGCCACTGCCCGGGCTGCGCCGTGCCGCACCATTCGACGGCCAGCCGACTTCGGTCACGATGATGTTCTTGTTGGGATAGGCCTGTTTCAACATGCCGATCCGGCTCTTCAGGTACTCGAGCGGTGTCTCGCTCGACTTCTCATCCCAATAGGGCAGGACGTGCACGGCAAGATAGTCGACTTCGCGCGCGAGTTCCGGATAGTGCAGCCACACGTGCCACGGCTCGGCGGTGCTGACCGGAATCTTGACGTTGCGCTTGACGTTGCGGATCTCGCGAATGAGCTGGGCCGGACTGGTTGCTGTGGGATCGCGCTGATCCTTCTGGCCATCCCAGCGCAGGATGTTCTCGTTGCCGACCAGCACGCGCTCGACGCTGGGGTTCTGGTTGGCCATGCGGATCAGTGCCCGGGTTTCCTCGGCGTTGACCTCGCTCGCCTCGCGGCCGAACTGCTGCTTGGCTTCGTTGGCGCTGTAGATCCACGCGCCCGGCACCAGTTTCAGTCCGTGGCGCGCCGCTATTTCCGGCATGACGTCGCCGCCATCCGTCGTGCGATAGGTCCGGACGTAATTGACCTTGCCGCCGAGCATGGCGAAGTCGCGCTCGATCTGCTCCTTGCGCGGCTTGGTCACAGGCGGTGGCGCATCGGTGACGGCAGTACGGAGGAAGCTCCAGATACCGCTCGCCTTGGCCTCGAGCGGATCCTGATCCTTGGCCCACGGCGCATAGGTGACGCCGTGAAGCGGGCCTTCGACATTGGCCGCCACGACAGGCGCATCGAGCAGGCGCCAGCCCGCCACCGTGGCCGCAACGACAATCAGAAGAACCAATCCGTGACGGATCATAAAAGGACGATCACTCCGGCAAGCCGCCCGTGGGAAATTCCATCGTCGGGATCGCGGCCGCAAGTCTCCTGCGGACGATAAACGTCGGCGCAAGGACCGTGCCGGATCGACTCAACCGACGAGTCGATAACCACGCAGTGCGGTGGACCTCTTGGAGGTTTCCTTGCGCCGGATTTCCTCGTCTGCGACCCTTCGCAGACGATTCGGCGACGGGGCGATCTATAGCCGTGCCTCCGGTAACGGTAAAGGGACCGCGTACGATGATGGCCAAAATGCCCAAATCTCCGCTGGCAACGGCGGCTGGCCTTCGCCAAAACGCCATGGCGCATGTCTGATCAAGGTCCCCCAAGCGACCCGGCGACCGCCCCGGCGGCCGTGCCGGCCCACTTCGCCGTCCGCTACCGCCCTGCCGATCGCTATGGTTTCCTTGGCGGCGCCGGTGCGCGGCTGCGCTATGCCGTATGGAACGTCCCGGGAACGCCGCGCGGGACGGCGATGGTTCTGACGGGGCGTGGCGAGTTCATCGAGAAATACGCGACCGAGATCGTGGGCGAGCTGATGGACCGCGGCTTTGCGGTCTATGCCGTCGACTGGCGCGGCCAGGGCCTGTCCGACCGGCCGCTCGCCGACCGCGGCAAGGCCCATATCGACAATTTCACGACCTACATTGCCGACCTGGCGCTGTTCCTGGAGACCATCGTCGCGCCGGCCGCCCCCCGGCCGGTCGTGGCCCTCTGTCATTCCATGGGGGCCCATATCCTGCTGCGGCACCTGGCCGAGCACGGATCGGGGCCGCTGTCGGCCGGCGTCTTCGTGTCGCCGATGACGGCGCTCAGGCGCGAGGCCATGCTCCGGTCGGTCCTGATGCTGATGCCCGAGGTACCGGCCGTAGAGGAGCGCTACCTCTTCGGCACCGGCCCATTCGTGCTGCTTGCCCGCGAGTTCGCCTCGAATTTCGTCACCCACGACGAGCGGCGCTATCGTTTCACCGACGAATGGTTCACCGCCGATCCGCGCCTCGCCGTGGGCGGCCCGACCATCGGCTGGTCGCGCCAGGCCGTGCGCTCGATGACGGCGGCCCTGGCGCCCGGGTACCTCGAGCGCATCGACCTGCCGCTGATCCTGATGACGGCCGGCGAGGATCGCCTGATCGACCCGGCGAGCCACGGCCCCATCGTCGCCCGCATGCGTCACGCCGAGCATTTCACCATCGCCAACGCGCG
>CALFRN010000075.1 GCA_937919085.1 uncultured Reyranella sp. | reverse complement strand
TGCTGATCGCCCAGCAGTACACGCACCGCTCGACGGCATTGAACGACGAGTAGGGGAGTAAAAATGGTCAGGTTGCGGCCCGCCCTGTGGCCAACGCTTATTTCACTGCCGATCCTGGTACTGTCGCTGTCCCTGGGCATCTGGCAGATGGAACGGCGCGAGTGGAAGCTCGATATCCTCGATCGCCTGACGGCGAACCAGGCGGCAGCGCCGCTGACGCTCGACGAACTGCTGCGCGGCAACCCGCTGCGACATGAATACGGCCGCGTGAAGGTCGCGGGCACGTTCATGCACGACAAGGAATTCCACCTTGCCGCACGCAGCCTCAAGAACAAGGTTGGCCTGCAGGTCGTGACACCGCTCAAGACCGACGATGGGCGGATCGTACTGTTCGATCGCGGCTGGATTCCCTCGGAGAAGAAGGAGCCCGCGCAGCGCGCCGAAGGCCAGGTCGCCGGCCGCGTCGAACTCACCGGCATTGTCCGGCGTTCGCAGATCAAGGGCCGGTTCGTGCCCGACAATGCGCCGGACAAGAATGTCTGGTTCCAGGTCGACGTACCGCTGATGCGCCAGCTGGCGGGTGCTGCGCCCGATCCCGGGCTCGATACCTTTTTCCTCGAAGCCGACGCGACGCCCAATCCGGGCGGCGTGCCGGTCGGCGGCCAGACGCGGCTCGATATCCCCAACGACCACCTGCAGTATGCCATCACCTGGTTTCTGATCGCGCTGGCGCTGGCCGGTGTCTATCTGGCGTATCACTGGGAAAACGGGCGGCTGGATATCGGCGGCAGGACGAAGCGGAAGCCGTGATCGCCAACGATCCCCCCAAGAGCCCTTATGCCGAACTGGAACGCCGCTTTGCGCGGCTGAGCGCGATCAATCGCGCCGGTGCCATCCTGAACTGGGATCGCTCGACCATGATGCCGGACGGTGCCAGCGAAGACCGTGCCGACCAGCTCGCGACCCTGAATGTGATCGCTCATGAGATCATGGTGGCGCCCGACATGCCCGACCTGCTGGCGCGCGCCGAGGCGGCCAGAGCGACGCTCGATCCATGGCGGGCCGCCAACCTGCGCGAAATGCGTCGCAATTGGGTGCATGAGAGCGCCCTGCCGGCCGATCTGGTCGAGGCGCGATCGCGCGCCACGTCGGCCTGCGAGATGGCGTGGCGAGAGGCCAGGAAGAACGCCGACTTCAAGGCCCTGCTGCCGACCCTGGGCGAGGTGCTGGCGATCACGCGCCGGGTCGGCGAGGCAAAGGCGGCTGCACTGGGCGTGTCGCTCTACGATGCCCTGCTCGACGAGTTCGAGCCTGGTGGCCTGGCCGTTCACATCGATGGGCTGTTCGACGAACTGCGCGGCTTCCTGCCGGATCTGCTCGGCCGCGTGCTGGAGCGCCAGCGCAGCCGGCCGGCACCGCTGGCGCTCGACGGGCCGTTCCCGGTCGAGGCCCAGCGCCGCCTTGGCGAGGAGCTGATCCGCATCATCGGGTTCGACTTCCATCACGGCCGGCTCGACGTATCGGCGCATCCCTTCACCGGCGGCACGGCCGACGACGTGCGCATCACCACGCGCTACGACGAGACCGATTTTGCCCGGTCGCTGATGGGCGTGCTGCATGAGACCGGGCATGGCCTCTACGAGGCCGGCCTGCCGCGCGACTGGCGGCGCCAGCCGGTCGGCAACGCACGTGGCATGGTGCTGCACGAAAGCCAGTCGCTGTTGATGGAAATGCAGGCCTGCCGTGGCCGGACCTTCATCGACTTTGCCGCGCCGCGCATGCGCCAGGCTTTCGGCAAGGACGGCCCGGCCTGGACGACCGACAACATTCACGGCCTCTACACGCGTGTGGCGCCGGGCTTCATCCGGGTCGATGCCGACGAGGTGACCTACCCGCTGCACATCATGCTGCGCTACCGCCTGGAACGCGCCATCCTGGCGGGAGACCTGGCGCTGGCCGACCTGCCGGGCGCCTGGAACGACGGCATGCGGGAACTGCTGGGCGTGGTGCCGCCCGACGACGCACTGGGATGCCTGCAGGACATTCACTGGCCGGACGGGGGATGGGGCTATTTCCCGACCTACACCCTGGGCGCCCTGGCGGCGGCCCAGCTCTTTGCCGCCGCGCGCGAGGCCAATCCCGGCCTGCTCACATCCATCGGAACGGGCGATTTCGCCCCTCTGCTGGGCTGGCTGAGAGAGAATGTGCACGCCAGGGGTTCAATCGCCGGAACCGACGAGATCCTGACGATGGCCACCGGCGCCCCCCTCGGCGTGGCCGCCTTCAAAGCGCATCTGGAAAGCCGGTATCTCCCGGCGTAAGAAAGAGCCATGCTCGATCTCCGCCCCAACTGCGAATGCTGCGACAAGGATCTGCCCAACGGCGCGTCCGATGCCCTGATCTGCACCTACGAGTGCACTTTCTGCGCCGACTGTGCGCGAACCCGCCTGGGCGGCATTTGCCCCAACTGCGGCGGCGATCTGGTCAAGCGGCCGACCCGCCCGGAGCGCATGCTGGCCAAGCATCCTGCCTCGACCAAGCGCATCCGCAAGGATCACGCGGCTTGCCGCCAGGTCGCCTAGCCGGAGTCCGATCTTGCGTTATGTCAGCACCCGCCACGGCTCGCAGGGCAATTCCGCGCCGCTCGGCTTCGAAGACATCATGCTCGCGGGTCTCGCCCGAGACGGCGGTCTCTACCTGCCCGCCCAGTGGCCGCAGTTCTCCACGGCCGAAATCGCCGGCTTCAAGGGGCTGTCCTATGTCGAGCTGGCCTTCCGCATCATGCGGCCGTTCGTCGGCGACGCCTTCGACGAGGCGGCTTTCCGTCGCCTGATCGGCGAAGCCTATGCTTCCTTCGAAACGCCGGAGGTGGCCCCCCTCAAGCCGCTGGGCGACAGCGGCCTGCATCTGCTCGAACTGTTCCACGGCCCGACGCTCGCCTTCAAGGACGTGGCGCTGCAACTCCTCGGCCGGATGCTAGATCACACGCTGACCGCCAGGCGCCAGCACGCCACCATTGTCGGCGCGACGTCGGGCGATACGGGGTCGGCTGCCATCGAGGCGGTGCGCGACCGCAAGACCATCGACATCTTCATGCTTTTCCCCAAGGGGCGGGTGAGCGAGGTGCAGCGCCGACAGATGACGACGGTGTCGGCGCCCAACGTGCACAACATCGCCGTGCAAGGCACGTTCGACGATTGCCAGGACCTCGCCAAGGCTTGCTTCAACGATCTCGCCTTCCGTGACCGCCATGCGCTGACGGCGGTGAACTCGATCAACTTCGCCCGCGTGATGGCGCAGATCGTCTATTATTTCTGGGCCGCGTTGAAGCTCGGTGCGCCCGAGCGGCCCGTCGCCTTCACGGTGCCCAGCGGCAACTTCGGCAACGTCTATGCAGGGTATGCGGCCAGGCAGATGGGCCTGCCGATCTCGCATTTCGTGGTCGGCACCAACAGCAACGACATCCTGGCGCGCTTCTTCGAAAGCGGCACCATGACGATGACCGATGTCGTGCCGACATTGAGCCCGAGCATGGATATCCAGATTTCGAGCAACTTCGAGCGTCTGCTGTTCGACCTCTACGACCGCAACGGCGTGACCCTGGCCGATGCCATGACCGCCTTTCGCAGCACCGGCACGCTCAGGGTCGGCGCCAATGCGCTGGCGGGTGTGCGCGCGCTTTTCGACGCCGGCCGCGTCGACGAACCCGGCACCTTGGCCGCCATCGCCGACTGCCGCCACCGCTTCGGCGAGACCATCGATCCGCACACGGCGGTGGGTTATGTCGTGGCCCAGCAGCATCGCCGCGATCCGGCCATTCCCATGGTCGTGCTGGCGACGGCGCATCCCGCCAAGTTCCCCGATGCCGTCGAGAAGGCGACCGGCGTGCGGCCGCCCCTGCCGGCGCGTCTTGGCGATCTCATGGACCGCGCCGAGCGCGTCGACGGGATGCGCAACGATATCGATGAGCTGAAATCCATGATCGACCAACGCCGGGCGATGGCTGTCGCACCCGCCACACGGAGCAAGGTGCGCACATGAGCGACGTCAAGGTAACAACCCTCGGCAACGGCCTGCGCGTCGCCGTCGACGAGATGCCGGAGGTCGAATCGGCCTCGCTCGGAATCTGGGTCGCCTGCGGCACGCGGCACGAGAGCGCCGAACTGAACGGCATGGCCCACATGCTCGAACACATGGCGTTCAAGGGCACCAGGACCCGCTCCGCCCGCGCCATCGCCGAGGAGATCGAGAACGTCGGCGGCAGTCTCAATGCCTATACCGGCCGCGAGACCACCGCCTACCATGCCTCGGTGCTGAAGGAGGACGTGGCGCTCGGCGTCGAGATGATTTCCGACATCCTTCGCAACTCGGTGTTCGATCCCGACGAGCTGCAGCGCGAGCGCGGTGTCATCCTGCAGGAAATCGGCCAGGCGCTCGACACGCCCGACGACCTGATCTTCGATCAGTTCCAGGAGACCGCACTGCCCGGCCAGCCGCTCGGCCGGCCGGTGCTGGGCACGGCCGAATCGGTCGAGGCGATCGGTCGCGACGATCTCTTCGCCTATCTCGCCCGCCACTACACGGCTTCCAACATGGTGCTGTCGGCGGCGGGGCGCGTCGAGCACGACCGCATCGTCGACCTCGCGGAAAAGCATTTCGGGTCGGTGCCGCGCACTCCGGCGAATACCGCTGCGCCGACGCCGCTCAGCTACGTCGGCGGTGACGGCCGCGTGGCCCGCGTGCTCGAGCAGGCTCACATCGTTCTGGGTTGCCAGGGCATCGGCTATCGCGACCCCGACTATTTCGCGCTCGCCATCTATTCGACCTTGTTCGGCGGCGGCATGTCCTCGCGGCTGTTCCAGCGCATCCGCGAGGAGCGGGGACTGGTCTACGGCATCCACTGCTTCAATACCGCCTATGCCGACGGCGGCCTGTTCGGCATCTATGCCGGCACCGGCGAGGACGACCTCGGCGAACTGGTGCCGGCGGTGTGCGAGGAGTTCGCGAGCGTGGCCGACACGCTCGAAGAGGCCGAACTGGTGCGGGCGCGCAACCAGATCAAGGCCGGTACCCTGATGGCGCTGGAATCGAGCGGCGCGCGTTGCGAGCAGGCGGCGCGCCATCTCATCGTCCACGGACGGTCGATTCCCTATACCGAGATCGTGTCGCGCATCGAGGCGGTCGACCAGGACGCCGTGCGCCGCGTCGCCCGCCGTCTCCTGAAGGGTGAACTTACTCTTGCGGCGCTCGGCCCGATCGACGGTCTCGAACCGCTCGACCGGATCGCCGCGCGCCTCGCTGCCTAGGAGATCGTCGCGCCGGGACTTCAGCGCCGCTTCAGCCTGAAGCGCAGCAGGTGAAGCCGGTTGGACCAGAAGCCCCATCCGGAGAACTTCAGATAGCGTTCGTAGCGCTTGGTCTGCTCGATGCCGACCAGTTCCACGGCCTTGGCGCGGTGGGTGCGCAGGTTCTTCGCCCAGATGTCGCAGGTCCGCGCATAGTCGACGCGGTCGTTGCGCAGCCGCTCGACCTCGAACAGATCATCGGTTGCGGTGAGGATGTCGCGGACACGCGGCAGGTCCGAGTCGGGGAAAATATCCCTCATGAAGGGAACGGCGGCCGCGTCGGGGTTGGGATCGCCATAGGCGATGGTCTGCAGCGTCATGCGTGCATCCGGCTTCAGCCAGTCGCGGCACCGCGAAAAGAAATCACGATAGATGGCGATCTTGGCTTCCGATTCGTCGTCCGGCTTGGTGAAATGCTCGAAGGCGCCGATCGAGACGATGGCGCCGTAGGGCTCGGCCGGCTTGTGGTCAACCCAGCTCTCCAGCCGGATGTCGAAGCGGGGCGGCGGGCTGCCAAAGTTCGGCAGGTCTCGGGCAATGGCGTCGCGAGCAAGGTCAGCCTGGGCGTCGCTCAGGGTCAACCCGACACCATGGGCGAGGGCCGGTGCGCCCTCGGCCCGAGTCGCGGCCGCGGCACGCAGCATGCCGCCCCAGCCGCAGCCGACGTCGAGAACGGCATCGGCCCGGTCGGCTCCGGAATGGCGCAGGTGCCAGGCGATCTTGCGTCGCTGGGCATCGGCCAGAGAACCCGTATCCTGCTCGTCGCGCCACATCGCGGCCGAATAGGTCATCGTCTCGTCGAGCCACAGCCGGTAGAAGCTGTTGCCGACATCATAGTGGGCGCGAATCGCCGCCGGGGAGGCCCCAGGGTCGGCGGCTTTGGTCTCGTTCAATGGACGTCCTGTCCTTGTTTGTCCGGGGTACGACCCCCTAGGCAGCCTTCGGCAGATCGACGCCGGTGGCCTTGTCGCGCGGCGGCACGCCGATCGCCGCCCGTTCGATGACTTTCTTCACCTCGGCGCTGCGACGCACGAGCTGGTAGCGAAGTCCTGTATAGAGATTTACCGGGAAAGGCATAGCGGCATTGAAGTCGATGATCAGCACCACGCGGGTCTGGTCAGTCTGGTTCTTCACCCAGTGTTCGCGCGTGTCGTCGAACACCAGCGGCTCGCCTTCGGTCCAGAAGAAATGGTGGCCGCCGATTTCGATCCAGCACTTCTGCGGCTCGTTGGGCACGATCAACGGATAGTGGAAGCGCACCACACCGGCCGCCGACCCGCGGTGCGGTTCGATTTCGGCGAAACCGTGCAGGATACTGAACAGGGCGGTATGCACGCCGGGGATCCTGCTGATCGCCGCCATCGTGTCGGGCACCGCGGCGGCGTTCTCCGCAACGTCATGCCCCCAGAGCTTGAGCAGGAAGGTGCGCCAGGCGCGACCCGGCACATAAAGGTCGCGCGGGTGAACTTCATGCAGCGCCGGGATCTCCTCGTGATGGCTCAGCAGGTACTGGAGGTCGGCCTTGATCTTGTCGTGGCTCTTCTTGAGCTCGCCCAGGACCGGGAAGATCCGCATCGCGTCCTCGCCGGCCAGCGGCAGCTTGGGCATGCTGCGCAGGATCATGTCGGACATCTTGAGATTGAAGTTCTCCAGGGGCTGCTGCGGCAGCCAGATGTTCTTGGTCAGGTAGAAACGCCCCTTGTGCCCGACGCCCTGAGACTCACTTTGCATGATCGAAATCCTGGCAGGATGAAGTCCGGTACAAATTCATACTCCTGAACTGCCTTTTCAAGACCGGGCAATTGCCGCACCGGCCGCGACCGAGGGTCTCAATTTCCTACGCCAAACCTCGGAAAACATGTCACAATTCTAAACCTGCGTTACTATGGCGCCAAGATGTTCCGTTTTGCCGACGTCCCGTTGTCGCTGTCGGGGATGACCCGGATCGCCGGCCGGCGGGTGTTCCTGCGCGCGCCCTCGATGGACGATTGGGCGGAATGGGCCGAACTTCGGGCCCGCAGCCGGGCTTTTCTTACGCCGTGGGAGCCGACCTGGCCCGAGGATTCTCTCGCCCGCGACCATTTCCGCCGCCGGCTGCGCCAGCAGGTGCGCGAGTGGCGGGCCGGCGAGGCCTACGGGCTGTTCGTCTTCACCAACGACGGCCGCCGGCTGGCGGGAGGCATCAACCTCAGCAACGTCCGGCGTGGCGTCGCCCAGGCCGCGGCGGTCGGCTACTGGATGGGCCAACCCTATGCCGGGCAGGGGCTTATGACCGACGCCCTAAGCGCCACCCTGTCATTCGTGTTCGACGATCTCAGATTGCATCGCCTCGAGGCCGCCTGCCTGCCGCACAACGAGCCCTCGAAAGGCGTGCTGACCCGGGTCGGCTTCCACGAAGAGGGCCTCGCCCGCCAGTACCTGCGCATCAACGGCCAGTGGGCCGACCACCTGCTGTTCGCGCTGCTGCGCGCCGACTACGACAAACTTGCAAGTGGGACCCGCTAGGCGGGCGGGAGACGGCATGCGCGACCTCACGCCGACCACCATCACCCAGGCCTTCGCCGACTATTCCCGCAACGCGCCTTCGGCGCGGGCACGTGCTCTGCTGGTCGGCCTCGCCGGTCATCTCCACAGCTTCGTGCGCGAAAACAAGGTCACCCAGGCCGAATGGGGCGCAGCCATCGACGCCCTGACGCGCGCCACGCAATTCACCGACGACAAGCGCAACGAATACATCCTGTTCTCCGACCTGCTCGGCGTGTCGTCGCTGATCGACATGGTCAATGCCGCGCCCTCGGGCACGCCGTCGTCGGTGCTGGGGCCATTCCATATCGAAGGCGCCCCTGAACTGCCCAATGGCGGCGACCTGTGGCGCGGCCAGACCGGCGAACCGCTGGTGGTGAGCGGCAGCGTCACGGACGAAAAGGGCGCACCGGCCAGGGGCACGGTGCTGGCGCTGTGGCAGAACTCCGGCAACGGCCTTTACGCCCAGCAGGACAAGGACCAGCAGCCGACCAATTATCACGCGCGCCTGAGGGTGGCCGACGACGGCAGCTTCGCCTTCTCGACCGTGCGGCCGGTCTCCTACAAGGTGCCCGACGACGGTCCCGCCGGCGACATGCTGCGCGTCCTGGGGCGCGACGCCTGGCGGCCGGCGCATCTGCACATGATCATCCAGGCTCCCGGACACCGGCCGCTGATCACCGAGTTCTTCCCCGAGGACGATGAACATCTCGATGGCGATGCCGTGTTCGGCGTGCGCGCCGGCCTCGTCCTGCCGTTCTCCCGCGCCGTGGACCGTGCTGCCCTGCCGGCCGTGCTCGCGGCGCGCGACAGCCTGCCGATGCCGGTTTGGTCGGCCACGCTCAACCTCACCCTCGCGCCGGCTTGATGCGGCTGGTCGCGGCGCACGGCGTCTCCAAGGTCTTTGCCAACGGCGTCCGCGCCCTCGACGGCGCCTCGCTCGACGTCGGGCAGGGCGAGTTCGTGAGCGTGCTGGGCCCGTCCGGCTGCGGAAAATCCACCCTGCTGCGCATCATCGCCGGCCTCACGCCGCCGAGCGCCGGTGCCATCGAATGGCCGTCGGGCAAGACCGATCTCGGCTTCGTCTTCCAGGAGCCGACGCTGATGCCGTGGGCGACGGCGCTCGCCAATGTCGCGCTGCCGCTCAGGCTGGACGGCGTGGCGCGGAGCGAGCGCGAGGCGCGGGCGGCCGACGCACTGGGCCACGTCGGGCTCGCGGGTTTCGAGCACACCTGGCCGCGCGAACTGTCGGGCGGCATGAAGATGCGGGTGTCGATCGCGCGCGCCCTGGTGACGGCGCCGCGCCTGCTGCTGATGGACGAACCCTTCGCCGCCCTCGACGAGATCACGCGCCACCGGCTCAACGCCGACCTGCTGGCGCTGTGGCAGCGCACGGGCTTCACGGTCGTGTTCGTCACCCATTCGGTGTTCGAATCGGTGTTCCTGTCGCAGCGCATTGCCGTGATGTCGGCCCGGCCGGGTCGCGTGCTGTCGGAAATCGCGGTCGACGCGCCCTATCCGCGCACCGAGGCCTTCCGCACCTCGGCGGACTACGCCGCACGGTGCCGGCTGGCTTCGGCGCGGTTGGCCGAGGCGATGGCGGCGGCATGAGCGCGAGGTTCGTCGCTCCCATCCTGATGGGCCTGCTGATGCTCGGCCTGTGGGAAGGCATCGTGCGGATGGCGGAGATACCGCCCTATGTGCTGCCCGGTCCGTTCGTGGTGGCCGCTACCCTGGTCTCCGACTGGAGCACGCTCGCGCCGTCGCTGTGGGTCACGCTCGAGATCACGCTCGAAGCGCTCGCCGCCGCGGTCGTGGTCGGAGTCCTGCTGGCGGTGCTGTTCTCGCTGTCGCGCTGGGTGGAACTGTCGCTGTTTCCCTACGCCATCATCCTGCAGGTGACGCCGATCGTGGCGATCGCGCCGCTGATCATCGCCTGGGCCAACGACGTCGAGCTGTCGCTGCTGATCTGCGCCTGGCTGGTGGCGTTCTTTCCCATCCTGTCGAACACCGTGCTGGGTTTGCGTTCGGTCGACCACAACCTGCTGGCGCTGTTCGAGCTTTATGGCGCGGGCCGTTGGAAGACCCTGATCCACCTGCGCCTGCCGGCCGCTCTTCCATACTTCCTGGGTGGGCTGCGCATCTCGGGCGGCCTGGCGCTGATCGGTGCCGTCGTGGCCGAGTTCGTGGCCGGTACCGGCGGCAGCGCTTCGGGGCTGGCCTGGCGCATCCTCGAAGCCGGCTACCAGCTCCGCATCCCGCGCATGTTCGCCGCCCTGGTGCTGATCTCGGCCGCCGGCATCGCGATCTATCTCGCGCTGTCGCTGGTCTCGTACCTGCTGCTGCGGCGCTGGCACGAAAGCGCG
>CALFRN010000074.1 GCA_937919085.1 uncultured Reyranella sp. | reverse complement strand
GTCTTTTGACGGTGTTGGATTTACAAACGGTTACGAATGAACAGTCAGGAAAAAACCGTGCGAAGTCCCTGCCATTTTTCCGCGCTCCTGCATTGCGCTGCCGCTGTGGCGGGTGTCAACGGCGGAGTAATTCCAGGCCAGCGTGGCGGAGTAAAAGCAGGCCAGTAGCGCGTGGCGGCGCTGACATGCAAAGGGGCCCGATCGGGCCCCTTTGCATGTCATGAGCGGTTTTCCGGGGTTTAAGCCTCGGTGATCTCGCCGGTGTCGGGGTCGACGGTATCGCCGGTGCCCTGATTTTGCTCCGCGGTGGCTTCAGGGCGGCGGTTTCCGGTGGATTGCTTGAGGCGATAGCTGTCGCCATTCATGGTCAGGATGCTGACGTGGTGGGTGAGGCGGTCGAGCAGCGCCCCGGTGAGGCGCTCGGAGCCCAGAACCGATGTCCAGTCCTCGAACGGCAGGTTAGAAGTAACGATGGTGGAACCACGCTCGTAGCGTTGTGAGAAGATCTCGAACAGCAGCTCAGCGCCGGTCGGCGACAGCGGCACGTAGCCGAGCTCATCGACGATGAGCAGCTTCACCGCCTGAAGGTCACGTTGGAGCTTCAGCAGGCGCCGTTCGTCGCGCGCCTCCATCAGTTGGTGCACCAACCCCGCGGCAGTCGTAAAGGCGACCGAGAAGCCCTTCTGGCAGGCCGCCAGCCCGAGGCTCAGCCCGATATGTGTCTTGCCGGTGCCGGAGTTGCCGAGAGCGATGATATTGTCATGGCGGAGGATGTACTCGCAGCGAGCGAGTTCGAGAACCAGCATCTTGTTGAGGCTCGGGATCGCCGTGAAGTCGAAGGTATCGAGGCTCTTCACCGCCGGGAAGCGGGCCTGCCGGATGCGCCGCTCGACGACCCGGCGCTCGCGGTCGATAAGCTCCAGCTCGATGAGCCGCAGGAGATAGCGAGGATGATCGACGCCGTCGCGGGCACACTCTCGCGCCACCTTGTCGTACTCGCGCAGCACCGTCGGCAGCTTCAGCTGTTTGAGGTGATGCGCAAGTAGAACCTGCGGCGTTCCGCTGGTCGTGCCCGATGGCATCGTGTCGACAGCCGGCGGCTTGTCTGTCTTCTTCGTGGCCGTCATGTGAGGCTCGTCGAAAGGAGTACGGCGTAATCAGCGGCCGACGTTGTCTTGACGCTGGTGTGTGGCAGATAAGGATAGGCAGCCAAGTCGAGCCGCGCCGGCCGTCTCTCGACGCGGGCCAGCACGATCTGCTTGACCGCGTCGAAGCCAATGGCTCCGAGGTGGATCGCATCCGTCACGGCGCTCGCCACGATCTCCTTCGGGACGGCCTCCATGAGGCGCAGAACCTGGATGAACTCTCGCTTACCGCGATTGCCCATGCGCGCCTCCAGAAGATGGCGAAGATGCTGGAATATCTCGGGCAGATCCCAGCCCTGCAATGGCGCGGCCTGGTCGAGCGCATTCGGCTTCGTCTCGATCAACGCCAGATAATGCAACGGATTGAACACGAACACGCCCTGGCCATAGGATCGCAGGTGCCGGGCGATCTCCTCCCCGCGACACAGGATCACGACCTCATCGACGAAGCCCTTCACCATGACCTCCTGGAACCCGTAGGCCGTCGGCGTCGAGTAGTCATTGCCGCGATAGCGCACCAGGGCGGTGGAAGAGACCCGCGCTGCCCGCTTCTCGCACGGCTCCAGCGGCACTGCAGGCAGCTCGCGGATGGTTGCGGTGTCGGCGGCCAGGCGTGCGCCAATCGTCTCAGCATGACGCCCGGCGCGCTCTAACTGTCGCCTGCGGCAGCGCTCGATCAGTTGGGCGTTGAACGCCTCGTAGCTCGCGGCAACCGGGATCGGTGTCATGAAGTTCGCCCGTGCATACTTCACCAGCCCTTCGACCTTACCCTTGTCGTTGCCTTTGCCAGGTCGACCAAACCGGTCTTTGAACAGGTAATGGCTGACCAGTTCCGTGAACGCTCGTGTGCGCTCCCGCTTGCCGTCGCCGCAGATCTTCGCCACCGCGATCTTGAGATTGTCATAAAGGATCGACAGTGGCACACCGCCAAAGAAGGCAAACGCCGATACGTGCCCGTCCAGGAACGCTTCGGTCGTCTCCGCCGGGTAGCCCTTCACGAAGCAGGCATCCGATTGCGGCAGGTCCATGCAGAAGAAATGGATCTTCTGACGCACCCCGCCGATCACGCCAACCGCCTCGCCGAAGTCGACCTGCGCATGGCCGGGCGGATGAGCCAAGGGCACGAAGGTCTCCCGCCCGCGCGACCGCGCGATCCGGACGTGATCCTTCACGACCGTGTAGCCGCCGCCAAAACCGTGCTCGTCGCGAAGCCGCTCGAATATGCGCTTGGCCGTGTGGCGCTGCTTCACCGGAGCCGTCCGATCGGTCTCCAGGATCGCCTCAATCACGGGGATAAACGGGCCCAGCTTCGGCTTGTTCGAAGGCGTCTCTCGCCGGTAGCCGGGAGGCATCGAATACCGGCACATCTTCGAAACCGTCTCACGGCTCAGCCCAAAAATACGCGCCGCCTCGCGCCGGCTCTTGCCCTCGGCAAAAACAAACT
>CALFRN010000073.1 GCA_937919085.1 uncultured Reyranella sp. | reverse complement strand
TCATTGCAACCGCAAGAGCCAGTTGGGCCCATACCTCGGCGGGGCGCAGCTCCGCTGCACGACGCGCCGCATGTTCTGCCGCGGAGTGGTCCTGCAACGCAAAGTGACAGAACGACTCGAAGGTCAGGAACATGCTGAGCAGTGGATCCTTCGGGCTGAGCCGGCGAGCGGAAACCAGGCAGCGCAGGGCGCGCTCGGGCTGTCCGGACCACAGATGGGCCTGCCCCAATCCGAAGTGCGCCTGGGCAAAGCTGGGGCTGATATCCATGGCTCGCTCGAGGTGATGAAACGCGCGCGGCAGATCGCCCAGCAATGTAAGCAGACGTCCCAGGACGACATGGCCGAGCACACTATGCGGATCGACGGCGATCGCCTTCTCGGCGCGGCCAAGTCCTTCGAGCATGGCAGCGGGAAGGTCGTCGGCAAATCGCCAGATCGCCTTGACGAACGACGCATAGGCGAGGCCCGCATACGGCAGGCTGAAGTCGGGCGCCCGCTCGATTGCCTCGTGCAGCCACTGTTCAGCGCTTACGGTGTCTTCCCGCGTAAAACGGTACACGTGCCACATGCCGCGATGTGCCAGTTCCCAAGCATCGAGATCGGTGGGATTGGCCCTGGAAGCACGCTGCCGCTCGACTTCCCCGAGCTCGGCGTCAACGCAGCCGATGATGTTGCCCACGATGTCATCGACGACATCAAAGAGATCGGTCATGACCCGCTCATAGCGTTCGGCCCAGAGGCATCGGCTGTCATTACCGTCGATGAGTTGCGCCGTGACGCGGAGCCTCTCGCCACTGCGCCGCAGCGTACCGGCCAGGATATAGCGAGCACCGAGCTGGTGGGCACTGTCGGCGGCTGTGCTGGCCGTCGGAGGGAATTGCTGGCTCGACTGAAGCGAGATGACCGAGAAATCCCGCAGCCGCGACATCTCGACGATCAGGTCTTCGGAAAAGCCATGGCCAAGGATGTGCTCCGGTGCCATGAACGGCAGCACCGCTATGGAGATGCTCCCGTGCGGAGGATGCGCGGCGACCTGCGTTGAAAGATCCTCTCGTAGCGTGCGCATTTCCGTCAGCGGACCATGATGCTGTGCCGGTGCGCCGAATGGTGGCAAGACCGCCGGCACCTGCCAATCCACAGGATTCCACTCGACCCGGAATGCCTGCACCGGGCGCTCGATATTCTTCAGCGGCAAGAGGCCAACATCGTGCAAGCTCGCCTTCAGCTTGCCTGCGACAGCATTATGAATGTCGCCCGACAGGATGATTCCATTTGGAGGAGCCTCGGCTTCGAGACGGGCCGCCACATTCACGCCATCGCCGTACAGATCATGTCCGTCGACGATGAGATCGCCGAGGTGAAGGCCGACCCGGAAAACGATCCGGGCGTCTTCCGCCTCGCTGCGGTTGAATTCGACCATTGCGGACTGAAATTCGATGGCAGCCCGCACGGCGTCTACGGCACTGCCGAATTCCGCCAAAGCCCCGTCGCCGATGAGCTTCACGAGGCGGCCGCCGTTCCGGGCCAGTGCCGGCTCGAATCGAGCAGCGTGGTGCGCCTTCAGACGGGCAAGCGTGCCGACTTCGTCCTTGCCCATAAGCCGCGAATAGCCGACCGCGTCGACGGCCAGAATCGCCGCCAATTTGCGCCGTTCTCGCTCCACGTTAGATTCCTCAAGGGATCCGCGATGGAACCCTACTGGGCGGTCGCTGGGGGCGCAACGACCACAACCAGACCGTCGCCGATCCGAGACCGAGAGGGAAGGCGCGTGTCGCCAGAGTTGCTCGCGGTCACGGCCGATAGAAGCGGGTATAACCTCCGGCGATGGATTCCCTTCCCGTTGACGAGGCGCTGCCGTGCCTGAAGGCCGCGCTGGAAGCTGGCAATGCCGCCGTGCTGGTCGCTCCGCCGG
>CALFRN010000072.1 GCA_937919085.1 uncultured Reyranella sp. | reverse complement strand
GTCGGCGGGCCGTTCGGCGGCAACGACCAGAAATGGTACCTCGACATGAACCCCAACGGCGTCGTGCCGACCGTCGACGACGGCGGGCGAATCATCTGGGAGAGCAATTCGGCGGTACGCTATATCGCGGCCAAGTACGCTGCCGGTATTTTGTGGCCGAACGATCCGGGCCGACGCAGCGAGGCCGACCGCTGGATGGACTGGCAGCTCAGCACGATCTCCGAGCCCATGCGCATCGCTTTCTGGGGGCTTGTGCGCACGCCAGCCGACAAGCGCGACATGGCGGCGATCAGGAAGGCGGCCGAGGATGCGGGCAAACTTTTCGGGCGGCTCGACGGCTGGCTGGCCGGCCGCCGCTACATTGCGGGCGACCATTTCACAATGGGCGACATTCCGGTCGGGTGCTTCGCCTACCGCTGGTATGCGCTCGACATTGAACGGCCCGAACTCAAGAACGTGAAGGCGTGGTACGAGCGGCTCGCCACGCGCCCGGCCTACGCCAGTCACGTCATGATCAAGTTGACCTGACCCGGGCAAATTTGCAGGTTCAAGCGATTCCGGCCATGTTTTGGCTGGGATGGGAGACGCCCGTCGGAGAAATCCGGCGGGCGTTTTTCGTGGTTCCGGGGGACTGTTTCACCGCCGATTCTCCGGTCACTCATCGCCCGCCGCGCCCGGTGCCGGTGGCACAGGTCGTCAGGGGGAGATTACGCCGCCGGAACAACGGCTTGACCCCGCTTTGTGGCACAAGGTGCTGGACACTTCGTGGCACAACGAGGTGTGCCGAAAACGCCCCGCCTGAAGCTGTCGACAGGGCGCTACTTGCGCTTCGGCAGCTGCGACATCTCCGCCAGGATCGCGCGGTCGATCACCGTGAACAGGTAGGCATCCGGTGCCAGCGTGCAGCCGCCGCGTACCAGAAGGGCAAGCTTGGCGCCCTGCTCGCCGTCGGGAATGACCACGCCGCGATAGGCCGCGGCATGATTGGCGAGGTAGATCGCCAGCATCTTGCGCGGTTCGGGCTGCATCGCATGCGCTTCCTTGCAGGTGATGTAGGCGGCCTGGTCGAAGTTCGTGGGGGCGAGCTGGGCCTGGGCAGCGGCAGACGCGACCAGCAGGGCAGCGGCGGCGACAAGGATGTTGCGGGTCATGGCTCTCGATCTCACTTGCTGTTGCCGATGGCGGTGCCACCGAGATAGCCGACGGCGCCGCCGATCAGGCCGGCGCCGACGACCGCACCGAAGCTGCCGCCGGTGGCCAGGCCGATGCCGGTACCTGCCGCCGCGCCGACAAGGGCGCCTGTCTGGCCGTCCGAGAGGCTCTGGTTGCAGCCGCCCAGAAGGCCCGCCACCGCGACCATCGAGAGGATCTTCGTCTTGATCATGATTGTCTCCCCAAAATGCCCCTTATGGGGGCGTCATATCCGCCTTCACCCAATCCTTGTCGGGATTGAAGGCCACGATCGAAGCCGCGCGCTGCGCCGTCTCCGGCCCGAGGTCGCGCTGATAGACATCGCCGCTCTGGCTGACGATGAAGGTCATCACCCCGGTCTCGCCGTAGCGCAAAGGCCAGGCGATGACGCCGAAGCCGCCGATCATGCGGCCATTCACGATGTAGTCGCGGGCACCGCCCGGCGCCGCCGGTCCCTGGGCGTAGAGTAGCCGGAAATTGTAGCCGTAGTGACCGTCGGCCGTGCTGCTGCCGGCCTGCGCCTTGGCCACTGCCGGACCCAGCGGGCTCGGCGGCTGGCCGGCCGCGGCATCCCAGTACAGGCCGTCCTTCTTGCCGGGCGAACTCAGCAGGCGGCGGGCGTAGGCGGGCGCGCCCGTGTTCATCGGATCGAGGGCGGCGTAGTCGCGCTGGGCATCGACGATGGCCAGCAGGGTCTGGATGACGGCGAGCTCGTCACGGCCGATCAGGCGGGCACGCATTTCCTCGCGACCGGCCTCGAGGTCGAAGCGCCACTCCGTGCCGTCCTTCACGATCGGAATCGGCAGGGTCCAGCCGGACTTGCCGGCCTCAATCGTGGCCGTGGTGCCGTCCGAGACCGTGACCTTATGGCTCTCGTCCCAGGCAGCCAGGTACGCGGTCCGGCGGCGATCCCTCTCACCGGAGTCGGCCGGGATGAACGCGGTCCAGCCGGCGCCCAGCATTGCCATGATCGCCTTGTCGTTCTTGGCGCGGACGGCGTCGGTGAAGGCCGTCGCCGCCGCGTCGGCACTCGGAAAGCCCTGCAGCTTCGCCGACTGCTGCGCCACCGCCGAAGCGGTGAAACCAGCGACCAGGGCGAACGCCAGGAGACCGCGACGCAGAAATGAACCGCTCATCGCCGACCTCCACGTCCGCCACCGCCGAAACTGCGGCCGCCACCGCCATAGGACCGGCCCCGGGCGGCCTCGCGATTGACCTGCTGGCCGCGGTCGACGCCGCTGAAGGCATCGCTGCGGCCGGCGCCCGACGACCGCGTCTCGCTGCTGCCGCGCGCCACCGGGGTTGC
>CALFRN010000071.1 GCA_937919085.1 uncultured Reyranella sp. | reverse complement strand
GGGCGCATCGCGCGCCGCACCGAATCGGCGAAAATCGGCATGGGCCTGCTCGCAGCACTGATGGTCTGCGTAATTGTCACTTTTCTCGGCGCCATGTCGGCAGGCCAGGCGTTCGCCCAAACGGCGCCCGACCCAAGAGCCCGATGTGCCCAGCTGATTGCGTACTACGATCGCTACGGGGCAAGTCGCAGCGGAAATTCCGACGGCGAGCGAAACATGATCCGAATTGGAGCAGAAATCGATTGCGATCGGGGCTGCTATGCCGAGGGGATCAAAGCCATGGAGGACCTCCTCGTGCGGAAAAAATTCACCGTGCCCCCCGCGCAATAGAACCGGCCGTCTCAGGTCCTCACTCGACCACGCGTACCTTCACGTAGGAACCCGGCGCGTCCTCGATCGCCGGCAGGGCGCCGTCGCCGGGAACACGTGCCGGAATCTTGGGGCCGGACTTCTCCGACAGCCACTTGTCCCAGTCGTTCCACCACGAGCCGGGGAACTCCTTCGCGCCGGCCTGCCACTCGGCCAGCGTCGGCGGGTTGGCGGCCGTATCGTTCAACCAGTGCTGGTATTTTTTGGCGCTCGGCGGATTGACGACTCCGGCGATGTGGCCGGAGCCGGCAAGCATGAAGCGAACCGGTCCGCTGTAAAGCTGGGTCGCCTTGTAGACCGAGCGGGCCGGCGCGATGTGGTCTTCCTTGCCGGCCTGGATATAGACGGGGATCGCGATCTTGCGCAGATCGATCGGCACGTTGTCGATGACGATGCCGCCCGGCCGGCTCAGCAGGTTGTTCTGGTACATGTTGCGCAGGTAGTAGCTGTGCAGTGCGGCCGGCATGCGCGTGGCGTCGGCATTCCAGTACAGCAGGTCGAAAGGGAAGGGATCCTTGCCCATCAGGTAGTTGTTCACGACGAACGACCAGATGAGATCGTTTGCGCGCAGCAGATTGAAGGTCGTCGCCATGTCGCCGGCTTCGAGGTAGCCCTTCTTCGACATCATCTCCTCGATGCTGGCGAGCTGATCCTCGTCGATGAAGACGCCGAGCTCGCCCGGTTCGGTGAAGTCGACCTGGGCGGTGAAAAAGGTGCAGGCGACAATGCGATCGTCGTCCCGCGCCGCCATGTAGGCGAGCGTCGTGGCCATCAGCGTGCCGCCGATGCAGTAGCCGATCGCCGAAACCTGGCGCTGACCGGTTGCCTGCTCGATGGCACCGAGGGCGGCAAGAGGCCCGAGCTTCATGTAGTCGTCGAACACCAGTCCGGTGAGACGCTCGTCGGGGTTGACCCAGGAGATCACGAACACCGTGTAGCCTTGCCCGGTCGCCCACCTGATGAACGAATTCTCGGGCTTGAGATCGAGAATGTAGAACTTGTTGATCCACGGCGGCACGATCAGCAGCGGCACGGCGTAGACCTCGGCGGTCGTCGGCGCGTACTGGATGAGCTGCATGAGGTCGTTCTGGTACACGACCTTACCGGGTGACGTGGCGACATTTTCACCGACCTTGAAGGCGTTCATGTCGGTCTGGCGAATCGCGAGCTTGCCCTTGCCGCGCTCGATATCGGTCAGGAGATTCTGCAGGCCCTTGAGGAGGTTCTCGCCCCTCGACTCGACGGTGGCCTTAACGACCTGAGGGTTGGTCATCGCGAAGTTGGAAGGCGATACGGCGTCGATGAATTGCCGGGTGTAGAAATCGACCTTCCTGGCGGTCTTGTCGTCGATGCCTTCGACTTCCTTGACCGTGCCCTGCAGCCAACGCGCGGTCAGAAGATAGGACTGCTTCAGGTAGTCGAAGACGACCTCATCTTTCCATGCCGGATCATTGAAGCGCTTGTCACCCTTGGCGGGTTCGGCGAGCGGCTCGACCTGCTGACCCAGCATGCGCTGCGTGGTGACCTGCCACAGCTTCATGTACTGCTGCCACAGTTCCATCTGGGCTTGAACGAGCCTATTCGGATCGGCCAGCATCTTGGCCGTGAAATCCATGAAAGTCTGGGTGAGATGAAGCGGGTCGGCTGGCTGCGACCCGTCCGCCTTGTAGTTGGCGGCAAAGTCCTGCAGCAACTTCTGGCTGCGCTCGGCAATATTCGCAATGGCAGCCTGCATCTTCTCGACGTCGGCGGGCGGCACTCCGGGAGGGGCGGTGGGGGTGGGCGTCTCCGACATGCGTTTCCCCTTCTGAATCATTGCCTTTAGGGCGTTTCTTGCGGTACTTTCAATCTCCCGGCACCATACCTAGTGTACGTCTTTCCGGGCGGGCCAACCTCCCATAGGTAGGCTGCGACAACAGATGGGTCAATTTTCCTCTCGACCTCCGCTAAACAGGGCAGGCAGGCCGGGCTTCGAGCAGGTAGAGACGATGCAGCGACGACAGGACGTGTTCGACGGTCGTGGCCTCAAGCTTGGCCTGATCGGCGTGTCGGCGCTTGCAGTACTGGTGGGGTGTGACTGGCTCGGGGGCGGAGTTCCCGCACATTCCGCCAAGACCCGGCCCGGTGCCGATAGTCGGGTTGCCGCGATCGGTGCACTGCCGTCGGCAAATGCCGGTCGTCAGTACGAACCCGGCATCGTTGCCGTCGACGAGACGCGCACCGGTCCGCAGATTGGTTCTATCGTCGCCGGACGCGGCGGTCAGAAGGCCCAGAAGGAAGCGTTGGACGCCGAGGCAGCCAAGCGCGACGCGACGGCGCGAGAGCAGCGACAGGCGCGAGCGGCCGCCGACGGTGACGCCAAATCCCGAAACGCTGCGGCGGGAGCGGCGGCCACGGACAACCCAAAGCCGCTTGCTCCAGTGGCCCCCCCGGCGGCTGAGTCTGCCGTTGCGGCCTCGGCACCGGTTTCCGCCGCACCGATTCCGCCTCCAGCTTCCGAGCCACCGGCCGCCATCCAGGCACGTGAGCCTGTTGCAGTCGTGGCGCCGCCGTCACGGCCCGCCGATCCAAACAAGGCTTTTGAGCCGCCGCCGGGCTGGGTGCCGCCGGGACAGACCGCAGCTCCTACGGCCGTAGCGGCGGACGTGCCAGCACAGCCATCTCCGCCATCACCTGCACCGGTCATGGCGGCCGCAACGGAGCCTCCGGCCACGCCGCCGCCAGTCAGTATTGCCGCGGCTCCCGCACCGCCAGCCGATCCGAACAAGGCGTTTGTTCCGCCGCCGGGCTGGGCGCCACCCGGCCAGACCGCGGCCACTCAAGTCGTACCGCGTCCTGTCGCCGATGCAGTTCCGCCCGCGCCCGCGCCAGTGATGACGGCTGCAGTTGCGGCGCCGGCACCGGTGACCGAGCCTGCCCAGGCGATGACGCCGCTGCCGTCTCGGTCGGCTGATCCGAATAAAGCGTTTGTTCCGCCGCCAGACTGGGTGCCACCCGGCCAGGCCGCGGCCGCAAAAGCCGTACCGCCTCTCATGGCCGATGCTGCGTCGCCAGTACCACCACCGGTGATGACGGCTGCTGTCGCGGCGCCTGCGCCTGTGGCCGAACCTGCCCGAGTAATGACATCCACGCCGTCTCGACCGACCGACCCGAACAAGGCGTTTGTTCCGCCGCTGGACTGGGCACCACCCGGCCAGGCCGCGGCCACCCAAGTCGTACCGCCTCCTGTCGCCGATGCCGTCCCCCCGTCGCCGGCGATGACGGCTGCAGTTGTGGCGCCGGCATCTCCGGCCGGGCCCGCTCAGGCGGTAACGCCGCCGCCGTCTCGGCCGGCTGATCCGAACAAGGCGTTTGTTCCGCCACTCGACTGGGCGCCGCCCGCCCAAGCGGCAATTGTGCCCGCTTCAGCTTCTTTTGCAGCCGCCGCCGCGCCGCCAGCAGCGACGCCAATGATGACTGTTGCGGCGCCGGCACCAGTCGTCGAGCCTGCCCGGGCCATAGCACCTCAACCGTCACGGTCGTCTGATCCGAACAAGGCGTTTGTCCCGCCGCCGGACTGGGTGCCGCCCGGCCGCCCAGAGGTTGCGCGGGCAGCGCCACCTGCGGTTGTCGCCGATGTCGCGCCACCTGCGCGGGTGACAACGGAGGCTGCCATGCCTGTAGCATTGCCGGTATTGCAAGCCGAGTCTGCGCCGCCGGCTCGCACGGTTGATGTGAACAGGGCATTTGTGCCGCCACCCGCCTGGACACCGCCGCCGCGGACTCCAGACGTTGGGCCAGCCCCGGTTGTTGCCGCACCACCTGCACCGCCCGTTGTCGTGAAGCCTGAACCGCCGCCGGTTGTTGCCGCACCTGCACCCGTGCCGGCGGTCCCGCTTGTAGGGAATGTCGCGACGGCGCAATCCGGCGCAGTGCCGTTCAGCGAGATCAAGTCACCTCCGTTCAACGGACAGGTTCAAGTGGCGGTCATCCAGTTCGGCCGCAACTCGTCGGGACTGGACGACACCGACTATGCCGTGCTTGCACGGGTGGCCCAGATGCAGCGCGTAAACCGCGGTACGGTACGCATTGTGGCGCATGCCGCGAACGACGTAACGGCGTCGTCGGCAGCCGCCCTTGAACGGGGCAATTTCGAGGTGTCGCGGCGGCGTGCGCTGGCTGTCGCCAATCAGCTTGTACGGTTGGGCGTACCCGCCAGCGCCATCGTCGCCGAAGCAGCTTCGGACGACGAGCCTGTCTACGAAACCAACACCGCCCGCGGCGTCGCCGCCAACCGGCGGGCCGAAGTCTTCATCGACTTCTAGACCGCCAAGGAAAACCACGATGGACGATTCGGAATTCCACCGGCTGAAGCGCTTGCCGCCCTACGTGTTCGCGGAAGTGAATGCGATGAAGGCACGTGCCCGCGGTGCCGGGCAGGACGTGATCGATCTCGGCATGGGCAATCCCGATTTGCCGACGGCGCCGCACATCGTGGCGAAGCTGGCGGAAGCTGCCGCCAATCCTCGCGCGCACGGCTATTCGGCGTCGCGCGGCATTCCCGGTCTGCGCAAGGCACAGGCTGCCTACTATGCCCGTCGTTTCAACGTCGACCTCGATCCCGAGAGCGAGATCATCGTCACCCTGGGATCGAAGGAAGGCCTGGCCAACCTCGCGCAGGCGATCACTTCGCCCGGCGACATCGTGCTGGTGCCGAATCCCAGTTATCCGATCCACCCCTACGGCTTCATCATCGCTGGCGGCTCGGTCCGCCACATCGCGGTGCCTGGCAGCACCTCGATCGATGAATTTCTGCCGGCGCTAGAGCGATCGGTACGGCACACGGTTCCCAAGCCACTGGCGCTGGTGCTGAATTATCCGTCGAACCCGACGGCCCAGGTCGTCGACCTCGATTTTTATGCCGCGGTCGTCGAATTCTGCAAACGTCATGGCATTTGGATCCTCTCGGACCTTGCCTATGCCGAGATCTATTTCGACGGGGTGCCGCCGCCGTCGGTGCTGCAGGTGCCGGGCGCGCGCGACATCGCCGTCGAGTTCACCTCGATGAGCAAGACCTACTCGATGGCGGGCTGGCGCATCGGCTTCGCGGCCGGCAACAAGACGCTGATCACCGCGCTCACGCGCATCAAGTCCTATCTCGACTACGGCGCGTTCACGCCGATCCAGGTGGCGGCGACGGCCGCGCTCAATGGCCCGCAGGACTGCGTTGCCGAGGCACGCAGCATCTACAGGGAGCGGCGTGACGTCCTGATGGAAGGGCTTGTCGGCGCAGGCTGGGACCTGCCGGCGCCATCGGCCAGCATGTTCGCCTGGGCGCCGATTCCCAAGGCGTTCGCCGAACTGGGCTCGCTGGCCTTCTCCAAGCTGCTGCTCACCCAGGCCAATGTCGCGGTTTCGCCGGGCCTCGGCTTCGGCGAGCACGGCGATGCCCATGTCCGCATCGCCCTGGTCGAGAACAAGCACCGTATTCGCCAGGCTGTCCGCAGCATTCGTCAGGTGATCGCCGATCCGGCGCGATCCATCGATCTTTATCTGCGCGGCGTTGGGGACAACATCGCGCCGATCAAAGCTCGCGCCTAGCCGCAACCTGTCGTATCAGGCGCCCATGAAATCCCCTCTTAGAATAGGCATCGCTGGCCTCGGCACGGTAGGTGCCGGCGTCGTCAAGTTGCTGGCCGCACAGGGCAGGCTGCTGTCGCTGCGCGGTGGCCGCCCCCTGAAGCTGGTGGCCGTAAGCGCACGCTCGCGCACCAGGAAGCGCGACATCGACCTGTCCGGCGTTCGTTGGGAAAAGGACCCCCTGTCGCTGGCGTCGGCTTCCGATATCGACGTCGTCGTCGAACTGATCGGCGGTTCGGGCGGCGTCGCCCGCCGCCTGGTCCAAAGGGCGCTGGCGGCGGGCAAGCACGTCGTGACCGCCAACAAGGCGTTGCTCGCGCTGCATGGCACCGAACTCGCGGCAGCGGCGGAAAAGAAGGAGCGCATTCTCGGCTTCGAGGCTGCGGTCGCCGGCGGCATACCGATCATCAAGGCGTTGCGCGAAGGTCTGGTCGGCAACAAAGTCGGGCGGCTCTACGGCATCCTCAACGGCACCTGCAATTACATCCTGACTACGATGCGCGAGACCGGCCGTGATTTCGAAGTCGTGCTGGCGGAGGCACAGGCCGCCGGCTACGCCGAGGCCGACCCGAGATTCGACGTGGATGGCATCGACGCCGCGCACAAGCTGGCCGTGCTGACCGGCGCCGCATTCGGCGCCGAGGTTAATTTCCCCGGTATCCACGTCGAGGGTATCCGGCACGTCACTGCGATGGATATAGAGTTCGCCGAGGAACTCGGCTATCGGATCAAGTTGCTGGGGCTCGCCCGCGAAACCAGATACGGCATCGAGCAGCGCGTGCACCCATGCATGGTGCCGCTCGCCGCGCCGATCGCCCACATCGAGGGCGTGTTCAATGCCGTGGTGGTCGAGGGCGACTTTGTCGGCACCACGATGTTCCAGGGGCGCGGTGCGGGGCAGGGGCCGACCGCCTCGGCGGTGGTCGCCGACCTGGTCGATGTCGCGCGCGGCCGTCACATGCCGGCCTTCGTCGTGCCGGCGGCGAGGCTTGCCGCCCGGCCAGCCTCGCCGATGGACCGTCATGTCGGTGCCTATTACATGCGACTGATGGTGCAGG
Source organism: uncultured Reyranella sp. (assembly GCA_937919085.1). Classification (GTDB taxonomy): domain Bacteria; phylum Pseudomonadota; class Alphaproteobacteria; order Reyranellales; family Reyranellaceae; genus Reyranella. The sequence goes on along the minus strand of CALFRN010000071.1, from coordinate 23,948 downwards.
ATCGGCCCGGTGTGATCTCGGCAGTGTCCGGCGCTCTGGCCAAGGAGCGAATCTCTCTGGAATCGATGTTGCAGCGCGGACGCTCGCAATCGGGCGATGTGCCCGTGGTGTTGACCACACACGAGACTGAAGAAGCGGCAATGCGTCGTGCGCTCGCGCACATCGCGAAGCTGAAGGCGGTCGCGGACGATCCCTGCCTGATCAGGATCGAGGCGTTTTAGTTTGGACGGCGCATTCAGACGCCGAAGGAGGAAGCGATGGCCGACGAAGACAAGATGGACCGCAATCTGGCACTGGAAGTCGTACGTGTGACCGAAGCGGCGGCGCTGGCGGCCTCCAAGCTGATGGGGCGCGGCGACGAGAAGATGGCTGACCAGGCTGCGGTCGACGCCATGCGCACGACGCTCAATTCGCTGAACATCGAAGGCACCGTGGTGATCGGCGAAGGCGAGCGCGACGAGGCACCGATGCTGTTCATCGGCGAGAAGGTCGGACTGGGCCGCGGTCCCCGGATCGATATTGCCCTCGATCCACTGGAAGGAACGACCATCACGGCCAAGGGGCTGCCGAATGCGCTCGCCGTCATCGCCATGGCCGAGCATGGTGGATTTCTCAACGCGCCCGATGTCTACATGGACAAGATCGCCGTCGGCGGCGGCCTGCCGGATGGCATCGTCGACCTCGACAAGACGGCAAAGGACAACCTGGACGATCTGGCAAAGGCCAAGAAAGTCGAAGTGGCCGACCTCGTGGTCTGCATCCTCGACCGGCCACGCCATTCGGAGCTGATCGCCAAGGTCCGCGAGGCGGGTGCCCGCATCATGCTGATCGGCGACGGTGATGTCTCGGGCGTGATCGCCACGTCGACCGGCGATTCGGGAATCGACATCTACATGGGGTCCGGTGGCGCGCCGGAGGGCGTGCTTGCGGCGGCAGCGCTGCGCGCCATCGGCGGTCAGATCCAGGGCCGGCTGCTGTTCCGCAATGACGATGAAAAGGCGCGAGCCCGCAAGTGGGGCATCACCGATCTCGGCCGCAAATATTCGATGACCGACATGGCAAAGGGCGACGTCATGTTCGCCGCCACCGGTGTCACGTCGGGATCGATGCTGAAGGGCGTTCGCCGCTTCCACAACGGTGCGGAGACGCATTCGATCGTCATGCGCTCCAAGACCGGCACGGTGCGCTGGATCTCAGCCAGCCACAATTACTCGATCAAGGCCGGCCTGCCGAGCTGGGCGTGAGCGCGTCTGGCAAGACGCTTTAGAGCTTCTTGCCGGCAGCCCGCAGAAGTGCTTCGACGTCGGTTACCCAGCCAAGCTTCTGGCTCTTCAGGTTCTCGAGAACGCGACGCAGGGATGCTGCCCCGTCGGGTGTGCAGACAACGAAAGGATGGGTGCCGATCGCCACGATGGTGGCGCCGCGGTCGGGGTCGGCTTCGCGCGTCAGCTCGGTGACGTAGGCGATCCACATGCGCTCGATGTCTTCCGGCGATTTAGACCGTGTGAGGAATTGTCCCATGTCGACAGTGATGGCGGGATAGGGAATCAGGATCGACGGGCCGGACGGCGAGACGAGCCGCGAGAGAACGTCGGAATCCACGCTGTCGAGCGTGTGGCGAATGTAGTTTTTTTGCGCATCGAGGCCGCTCGTCAGCGGTAGAATCTCGGTCGAGTTGTTCATGCCGTGCGCTATCATCGGGGCGTCCGGCACCGAGGCCCGAAACCGCTTTCAGACGTCAGCGTGTTGCCCAGGGAATTGCGCATTGAGCGCGATGCTCAGGGGAACCCCTTGTTCCTTGAACAGGCGTCCGACCCGGGGCATGCCCTATTCGATCGCATATTGGCGGAATGACTCATCGATCAGATCGGGCCTTCGACCCACCATGTCGGGCCGGAAGTTGGGGCCCTGACCTTGCCCCAGACCTCGACGTAGAGCACGAAGCAAACCGCCACCTTCTTGTCCTCCGGCCATGCCTTCACGGGCACGATCTCGCGCGGCAGGCCGGTGAACCAGTCACTGGTGGTCTGGCCGTAACCTGGCGTTGCGGCTCCAAAGCAACAGGCAAAGGAACGCCAGGAGCACGCCGGATCGATTGGTCTCTTCCACAATCCGGCTCCCGCCCACAGAAGTTTAGGCTAGGGTAACGTCCATGCTGGCACCTGACAATTTACACTGCCCGCGCGCGGATCGAACGGCATTTCTCGGTGTCGAGCGGTCATTGACCGGACGGCGCTGGGCTGCGCGACTGACCGATGAACGCGCCGCACTGGCAATCGCACAACGTCACGGCCTGCCCGATGCCGTGGCGCGGCTGCTTGCCGCGCGTGATGTCGAGCTCGACGCGGTTCCGGATTTCCTCGAGCCGACGCTTCGCCGCTTTTTGCCGGATCCGCTGCACCTCAAGGACATGGATGCAGCCGTCGCCCGGCTCGTGCGCGCAGTTCAGGGAGGCGAACGCATCGTCGTGTTTGGCGACTACGACGTCGACGGCGCGACGTCGTCGGCATTGTTGCTGCGTTTCTTCCGCAGCGTCGGCGGCAACATCGGCGTCTACATCCCTGACCGGCGCAAGGAAGGCTATGGCCCCAACACCGCGGCGCTGCTGAAAATCAAGGCCGAGGGTGCGGCGGTCGTGGTCACCGTCGATTGCGGCATTACCGCCTTCGAACCTCTGGCCGAAGCCAAGCGGGCAGGGCTCGATGCCATCGTTATCGACCACCACATGGCCGAGCTCGCGTTGCCCGAGGCCATCGCCGTGGTCGACCCCAATCGGATCGACGATTCCAGCCCGCACAAGCAGATGGCGGCGGTCGGCGTGGCATTCCTGCTCGCAGTCGGCGTCAACCGTGCGCTGCGCGAGGCCGGCTGGTACGAAACGGCCGGCAACAGAAGGCAAACAGAACCTGATTTGCGCCAGTGGCTCGATCTCGTGGCGCTGGGCACGGTTTGCGATGTCGTGCCGCTCACCGGCGTCAATCGCGCGCTGGTGTGCCACGGTCTGAAGGTAATGGCCGCGCGCCGCAATGCCGGGCTTGCGGCGCTGGCAGATGTTGCGCGCCTCAAGGAACCGCCAGAGGCATATCATCTGGGATTCCTGCTTGGGCCGAGGGTCAATGCCGGCGGCCGTGTCGGACAGGCCGATCTCGGGGCGCGATTGCTGTCGAGCGACGATCCGCATGAGGTCGGCGCACTCGCGCTGCGGCTCGATGAATTCAATGCCGAGCGGCGCGCTATCGAACGCGAAGTGCTCGATCAGGCGATTTCCCGAGTCGAAGGTCTTTATGGACCGGACCGCAAAGGCCTGCCGGCGGCGCTGGTGGTCGAGAGCAACGGCTGGCACGTCGGCGTGATCGGGATCGTCGCCAGTCGGTTGGTCGAGCGATATGGCCGGCCCACCTTCGTCATCGGGTTCGATGGCGATCTCGGCAAAGGCTCGGGCCGCTCGGTGCGTGGCGTCGATCTCGGCGCGGCGGTGATCGCCGCGCGTCAGGCCGGCCTGCTGGTGAACGGTGGCGGCCACGCCATGGCCGCGGGGCTCACGGTGACCCGCGAGGCCTTGTCCGGCCTTGCGCAATTCCTCGACGAGCGCATTGCTCCGCAACTCGGCGCGGCGCCGCCAGTCCGCGAACTTGGCATCGATGCCGCACTCTCGCCGGGCGCGGCAACGCGGGAGCTGGTGGGTATGATCGAGCGCGCCGGCCCGTTCGGTGCCGGAAACGCACTGCCGCGCTTCGCGCTCACCGGAGTCCGCGTCAGTTACGCCCAGCCGGTGGGAGAAGGGCACGTCCGCTGCACCCTGGTGGGGGCGGAGCGGGGCCGGGTCGAGGCGATCGCTTTTCGCGCCGGCCAGTCGGCGCTGGGACCGGCGCTGCTTGATCCGGCACGACCGATCCTGCATGTCGCCGGCGCCCTCAGGATCGACCGCTTCGGCGGCCGCGAAGCCGTGCGCCTGCAGATCGACGACGCGGCTGCCACGGCCGGCTCGGTGCTTGCTTGATTTTGCGAGCTTGAGCCGCTACATGCAGCCGCTCTTGCGGCTTCGTCCCCATCGTCTAGAGGCCTAGGACACCGCCCTTTCACGGCGGCGACGCGGGTTCGAATCCCGCTGGGGACGCCATTCTTGGGCAAAATGGCAGAGCTGCCGCCACTCTCCTGAAGTGCACGATTGTGCGCGCTTCTCCTCGATGACCGGCGAACCATCGCAAGCCGGTGCCATCGCCTGCCCCCGGCGCATCTCACCATCCGATGATTCCGTCGGACCGGGGCGGCATATCAGTTGGTGCTTGTCTTCTATGCAGGAAGCAGTGCTCCTGTGCCGTGATGAATGAGTAGCCCGCCAGTTTGCAGATCACAAATATGCAAATTGAGGCCGAATGATACTCACTCGCTTGATCGACGAGAGAGCCATTCCGTCGCCGGATGATTTAGGTTCAGAGTATGTGCTTGGAAGCTCGAGAATGTTTCAATTGTTACGAAACTGACACCTCCCGCGAAATACGCTGAGACTGCCTGGCTCGCCGCGAAGCAGAGAGGGTGAGCACCGCGCCGCCGCCGATCCGGCCAAGGCCCGGATTATAAACCGGAAACAACCGACTGGAGCGTCCTTAGTGGCAAGTGCATCGAGGTCGCTGCACCTGAAAATCGATGCTCAAGTTCCTGTTTTGTCTAATTCGACTGTGGCTACCGACAACAATCATTGCAGCTCGGACACTACGAAAGTCGTGCCTCCGTGTACTCAGAAAATGCGGAATCACCCTATTTACGCAAAGCGCCGAGTGCTTCATCATGCATGTTGAGACCAACAACTGGGGGATATAGACCATGATGAAGACGATGTTTGCCGTGATCGCCGCTGCGTTCTTGTTGAGCGCGTGCGACGAGCCGCCGCCGCCGGCAGCCGCGCCGCCGCCGGTTGTGGCTCCGCCGACCTTCATGGTGTTCTTCGATTGGGACCGCTCGAATCTTTCGGCCCAGGCGATGACCACGATCCAGCAGGCTGCTGACGCTTTCAAGACCAAGGGCGGCGCCCGCGTCGTCGCAACCGGCCACACCGATACGTCGGGTCCGGAAGCCTACAACATGGCGCTGTCGCTGCGTCGTGCCAACACCGTCAAGGACGCGCTGGTCAAGCAGGGCGTGCCGGCAACCGCGATCACGACGATCGGTCGTGGTGAAGCGGGTCTGCTCGTGAAGACTGCCGACGGCGTTCGCGAACCGCAGAACCGCCGCGTCGAAATCGTTGTCCAGGTGGCCATGGGTTCCAAGGATGACATGGCCTATTGCGCGGCCTTGAGCGCCCTGTATCGCAAGACCAGCACGCGCTCTCCGGCCCAGGGTCCCGAGCCCGAGGCAATGGCGCAGTGTGCCGCGGGCAACACCGCGGCCGGTATTCCGGTGCTCGAGAAGTCCCTGAGGGACGCCAAGGTCGAGCTGCCGAAGCGGATGATGTAACGACTACTTAGGATCTGGTGGCTGGCCGCATGGCCGGCCACCTTTCCAAAGAAAAAGGCGACCTTCGGGTCGCCTTTTTTTGTTGCGCCATGGCACGACGTTTTCGAAGGACCTTGAAACCAGGAGGGTGTCGGTGGACAGCGAGACTCGAGCGCGGCGCAGTGCACAGCATCGTCGAAAAATCACGTCTGCACGGCATCGAGCAAGAATAGCAGGGCATCTGACGCGATGCCCTTTATGGCGTAGTTCTCACTGGGTCGAAGCCGCGCTGTGCCGCGTGACCTGGCGGCGACGTATCGGGCACCGGCTGCACGGTGCGAGGCTAGCCGCAGGTCACGGAGTAGATATGCTGGACTTCGCCGGGGAGGGGCATGGCCTGCCAGGTCTTGCCAGCGTCCTGGGTGCCGAACACCTCACCGTCATATCGGGCGCCGATGTAGACTTGCGCGGCATCGCTCGGATGCAGGGCAACCGACATGATGGTGCCGTGCACCTGGACCTTGTCGAAGCGCTTCCAGCTTTGGCCGCCATCGCCGCTGCGGTAGAGGCCGCCATCATGACTTGAGGCCGCCACGCTGAGTGCCGAGTACAGTGTGTTGGGTTCGACGGCAGAGACCTTGACGTCGCGCCCATATGTAGTGGGCGAGAAGCGGCCAACTTCCATATCCTGCCATGTACGGCCCTGGTCGGTGCTGCGGAACAGGCCCATGCGCATGGCCGCGATCACGGCATCGGGGTCGGCGGGATTGATGGCAACGGCGTGGCTGTCGAGCATGCCTTCGGCCGTCGTGTCGCTCACGATCCTGCTCTGCAGGTGAGGCTGGTCGGCGAGCTTGATCAAACCGGCGCTGCAGTCGGACCATGTCTCGCCCAAATCGGTGCTGCGCATCACTCCATTGATCTCTAGTGCGGCATAGATCTCGTCGGGTCGCTTCGGATGCTGAGCCAGTCGCATGACACGCGAAGCAAAAGGTCCCTTGCAGTGCGCGGCCATGCCGGGATCTGGCAATTTGCGCCAACTCGCGCCGCCATCGTCGCTGCGATAGAGGCCGATCGGCGAGGCGCCGGCGAAGATGCGCTTGGAGTCACGTGAATCGACGAGGAAGGACCAGATTTGCGCCTTCGCGTCGGGGAAGTCAGTCCGCCGGAAAGTGACGCCGGTATCTATGCTGCGCCACACACCATCGCTTGTGCCGGCAAGCACAGTCGCCGGATCCGTCGGATGGACAAAGACCGTGAAGGCCTGGACGGTACCCAGCACATGCTTCCAGTCGCCGCCTGCCGTGCCGCGGCGGAAGACACCGATACGACCGGGGTGGTCGGGCTTACCGAAATATCCGGCGACGCCCACGTAGATGCTGGATTGATCTCTCATGATACGGTGCTCCCGGATCGCTTCCCTTGCTGGGATTTTCTGTTGAGTGAAGCCTAGCAAGGTGCTGGCATGGCCGCAAAGCAGAAGGAATTGACCGGACATGATCGAGAAGACGCTGGATATTGCCGCCGCTAATGGGGCAATCGAGACCTTTGTTTGCTACCCGGAGCGTGATGGTCCCCATCCGGCTGTGCTGTTCCTGATGGATGCGCCTGGTATCCGCGAGGAGCTCCACGACATGGCACGCCGCCTTGCGACGGTTGGCTACTACGTGCTGCTGCCAAACCTCTACTACCGTGCCGGGCGCGATACCAAATACGGCCCCGACGTGCTGACTCACGGCAGCGAGGAACATCAGCGTATGCGGGCGGTGCGTACCAAGATGACCATTCCGCCGGTCATGGACGACATCAGCTCCTTGATCGCGCACGCCGACCGGCAAACGGAAGTGAAGAAGGGGCCGGTCGGCGTCCACGGATATTGCATGAGCGGACCCTACGCATTGGCAGCTGCGGCACGATTTCCCGACCGGATTGCTGCGGCCGCGTCATTCTACGGCACCTGGCTGGTAAGCGACGCGATCGAGAGTCCGCATCTCACCCTCGGCAAGGCCAGGGGAGAACTCTATATCTCCTGTGCCGAGCACGACGAACTGGCACCGTTGCCCATGGTGGAAGAACTGAAGGCGCTTTTCGAGAAATCTGGGGCGGTCGGGGAACTCGAAGTGCATCCCGGCGTTCATCACGGCTTCGCCTTCCCGCAACGCTGGTGTTACGACAAGCCGGCCGCCGAGCGGCACTGGGAGCGGTTGATAGCGCTTTATCGCCGGAATCTGGGCTAGGCGACGCGGGCCCCCTTGGGCTTGGCGGCCTGCCATTGCCGCAGAATGTCGCGCGCATGGTTCTTCGTGGGGTCCATGTCGCTTTCACGGCCGGCAACCTTGGCGGCGAGTTCGATCACGTAGCCGTTGGGATCGCGGAAGTAGATCGAACGAATGAAGTGATGGTCGGAGATGCCACGGACCTCGCGTCCTTCGGACTTTCCTTTGGCCAGCATCGCCTCGAGCGTGTCGGGAGCGACCTCAAGGGCGATGTGGAGGTCGAAGTCATGCTGATCCTTGAACTCGAACTGCCGGTCCGGCGCTTCGAAAAAGGCGAGACAAGATCCGTCGTCGAGCTGGAAGAAGATATGCAGCACACTGGTGTCCCGACCGGTCTTGGTTTCCTCGATATGCAGCGTGTGGACCAGCGGCAGGCCGAGAAAATCCTCGTAGAAACGGCGTGTCTCCTCGGAATCGCGGCAACGGTAGGCGTTGTGATGCAGACCCTTGATCATCGCGGCTCTCCTGTCTTGTAGGCAACCGGCCGGCGCGCCGTTTAGCCGTAGACCAGTCGGGGCAGCCAAAGACTGATTTCCGGAACATAGGTAATAAGCAGCAGCAGTCCGAGCAATAGCACCAAGAATGGATTGACGCCCTTGATGACCGTTTTCAGCGGAGTGTTCGACACGGTGGCAAGTACGTAAAGATTGAGGCCGACCGGTGCGGTGATCAGTGCCAGTTCCATGTTCACGACGACGACGATGGCGAAATGGACCGGATCGATGCCGAGCGGACCCAGGACGGGAATCAGGATCGGCATGGCGATCAGCAGGATCGAGGCCACCTCCAGAAACATGCCGAGAATTATCAGCATGACATTGATGGCCAGCAGGAACTGCCAGGTGGTGAAGCCGTTGTCGCGGATATACTGGACGAGCGCCGCAGGAATGCCCGACTCGGTGATCCAGTGGCCGAAGGCCAGCGCCGTGGCAATGATGATCATGATCGTGCCGGCGTTCTTGATCGATTCGCCGATGACGGTAAGGGTCTCGGAGAACTTGAAGCCCTTGTAGAAGAACAGGCTGATCAGGAGGGCAACGAAGGCCGCCAGGGCTGCGGTCTCGGTCGTCGTTACCCAGCCACCGTAGATGCCGACGGCGATGATCACCGGCATGGATAGGGCAGGGATGGCGTTCAGGTTGACGCGCCAGAATTCCGCACTGGATCGCCGGGGTTCCCGGGCAAGGTTGTTACGCCGGCCGTACCACAGCACGTAGGCCACGAAGAGGGCAGCCTGCATCATTCCCGGAATGACACCGGCGAGAAACAGGCGAGGGACCGATTCGTCTGCGATGATGGCATATAGGATTAGAGGCAGGCTGGGCGGAATGAGGATGCCCAGCGTGCCGGAAGCTGCAGTGACGCCAAGGGCAAAGGGCCGATCATATTTCCGGTCGATCATGGCCGGGATGAGGATGGTGCCCATGGCAAGCGCGGTCGCCACACTCGAGCCGCAGATCGCCGCGAACATGGCGCAAGCCGCCACGCAGACAACGCCCAACCCACCGCGAACGTTTCCGACCCAGACCGCGGCGACATCGACCAACGCCTTGGCAATGCCTCCGCGCTGCATGAACGATGCTGCCATGACGAAGAACGGCACGGCAAGTAGCGTTGTTGAGTTGAGCTCGTCCAGCATCTTCTGGGCGATGCCGACGAGTGGTTTGCCCTCGACCGCAAACATCGTGCCGGCCGAGACGCCGAGGACCAGCCAGATCGGCAAGCCCATGCCGAGGAGGATGAAGAAAATGAGGGCGAATATCTTGACCATTGTCTACTCGCGACCCGAATGGACTTCCATGGTCGCCGGGTCGAAGGCGAAGCAGAATTGCCAGAGGCGACGGGCGTAACGGATCGACATCAGGGCGGCGGCGGTCGGAAGCGATGCATAGTAGACCCAGAGCGGAAAGCCGAGAGAGGTATTGCTGCGCTCGCTGAGGTCGAATGAATCGGAGGCGACGAGCCAGCCATACCAGGTCAGCCCCAGGCAGAAGCCGAGCGCGATCGCGCAATTGGCCACCTCGATCCAGCGCTGCCGCTCCGGCTTCATCATGCGCAGGAGCAGATCGGCTCTGACATGTCCGTCCTCGCGCACCAGCAGGCTGGCGGTCAGGAATGCCGCCCAGATGACGATGTAGACGGTGAGTTCTTCAGCCACCGAAAAGTCGATGGCGGTCGTCAGGTATCGGCCGATGATCTGTGTGAGGTAGACGATGAGGCCGGCAGCCCCGAGGAGGCCGATCAGCCAGCGTTCAAGCTTGTCCCATGCTGCGAGCATGCGGGTCTCCGCCGGTCGTATCGTGCAGAAGAGGATCGGGGCGCCCGTGCTTCAGGCGCCCCGAAAAATCAGCTCTTGCCGGCGATGCCCAAAGCGGCATTCGCCTGCGCGACCAGGGCGGGATCGAGCTTGAGTTCCTTGGTAACGGCATCCTGGGTGGTCATCAGCTTGTTGCGCGTGGCCTCGAGCACTGAAGGCTCCGGCACGACGATCGTGACGCCGGCCTTCCTCATGATGTCGACCGCCTCGGCCTGGCTCTTAGCCATGTCGGCGCGCCAGCCGCCGATCTTGGCGGCCCACATGTCGGTCACGATCTTCTGCAAGTCCGGGCCCATCTTTTTCCAGAACGCTTCGCTCACCATCGGAATGTACTGGGCGAAGAATTGTTGGTCCTGAAGTCCGTACTTTACACCGGAGTCCCACAGCTTGGCAGATTTCACGCTTTCGTTGGTGGTAAACAGCGCGTCGAAGGTGCCTTGGCTCAAGGCCAGCGGTACATCCGGCCAGGCAGTGAAGTTGGGGATGCCCTCGAAGAATTTGACCCGCACCATCTGCCCCGCGCCACCCGATGTGCGGATCTTGAGGCCCTTGAGGTCATCCGGCGCATTCAGCGGCTTCGCCGTCGAGAAGGTATGTGAAGCGCCGAGGTCGAGCCACTTGCCGAGGATGTGCACGCCAAGCTTCTTGCCGAGCATGCCGTTGAGCGTGCGGCCGACATCGCCGTCGATCACCTTGTACACTTCAGTTGCCGAGCGACCGTAGAATGCCGGTGACTGCGTGATGTCGAGGTTGGCCTCGATGCCCGTGAGATTCCACGGACCGGGTACGCCCATCTCGGCGCCGCCCTGGCGCAGCGCCTTACCGACATCGCGGTCGCGGAAGAGCTGGGCGGAGTGGAAGACCTCAACCGTGATCTTGCCGCTGGCGACCTTCTCCAGTTCCTTGGCGAAGTCCGTCATCTGCATCGTACGCGTGTGCGCAGCCGAGGTGTCGAGCGACAGCCGCATCTTGAGCGGCTCCTGCGCCCGCACGAGTGCTGGAGCCGCAAGTGCCGAAGCGGCAACGCCGCCCATCAATGTCCGTCTAAGCATGGTTCCCTCAATGAGTTATCGTTTTCTTGGCGAGCCGGCGGCACAAGCTCAAATGCCGTAGAGATCAGCTTTGTTGAGGATAGTGTTGCGCAGGATCCGGATCGAAGCAACGTCGACCATGACACCGTCGACGTTAATGGCGCCGAGCCCCTTGGCCTCGGCGTCGGCATAGGCCTTTTCGAGCTTGCGGGCGTTGGCAACGTCTTCGGGCCGGGGCGAATAGACATCGAGGGCGACGTCGATCTGGGAGGGATGAATCGCCCATTTGCCGACGCATCCCAGGATCATCGAGCGCCGGCATTCCTCGCGGTAGGCGTCGGGATTGCGAAAATCGGCGAAAGGTCCGTCCACGGGGTCGATGCCGGCCGCCCGGCAGGCCATCGTCAGGCGGAACCTGGCATAGTGCCAGATGTCGCCGGGATAGCCGTCGGATGCGCCGACACTCTTGTTGGTGACGCCCATCGAGGCGGAAAAATCGCCCATGCCGAAGACCAGGCATTCGAGCCGGGGCGTCGACTTGGCGATGGCGTCGACGTTCTGCATGCCCTCGACCTCCTCGATCAGGGCCTCAAGGCCGATACGGCGCTTGAGTTTCAGTTTCTTTTCCATCTGATGCAGCAGCTTGTCGGCAAACAGCACGTCGGCCGGCGTCATGACCTTGGTCATCATGATCGTGTCGAGATGCTCGCCGGCGCCCTCGACGACCTCGATGATGTCCTCGTAGGCATACTCGGTCGTCAGATCGTTGATGCGCACGCAGCGCGTCTTGCCCTTCCAGTTGAGGGTCTTCAGGCCCTCGATGATCTTCTTGCGGGCGTCGCGCTTCTGGCTGGGCGCGACGGCATCCTCGAGGTCGAGAAAGACGTGGTCGGCCTTCGATTCTGAGGCCTTCTGGATCATTTTCTCGCTGGATCCGGGCGTGGAAAGCTGGACTCGGCGGGCGCGGCGCGGACGGTCGGTCATGTTCCTTGTCTCCTCAGGCAACGATCCTTTCAGCCTTCAAACGCGCAATATCTGCGCCATCGAGGCCGAGTTCAGCGAGATAACGGTCTGTGTGCTCGCCCAGCAACGGGGCGCGATGGCGCACGCGGCCGGGAGTCTCGGACATTTTGATCGCAACGCCCGCCACCCTGGTTTCGTGCTGGAGGCCAGGATGTGCGACGGAGACGATCATGTCGCGGGCGGCGAAATGCGGATCGGCAAAGATGTCGCGCACGTCGTTGACGGGCGCGAACGGCACCTGTCCGCCGAGATGGGCCAGCAGTTCCTGCTTGGTGCGCCGGCCGGTGAAGGCCGATACGGCGGCGATGATTTCGTCCTGGTTTGCCCGCCTGTCCTGCACATTGGCGAGGCGCGGGTCGATACCGAGTTCCGGCCTGCCGATCAGCCGGCAGAGGATCGGCCAATGGGTGTCGGCGTGGGCGGCGATAGTCACGAAGCCGTCCTTGGCCGGAAACATGCCGAACGGACACAGGAGGGGATGGTGATTGCCCTCGGGTGTCGGCACGCCGCCAGTATAGGAGTGCTGGTGCACAATGCGTTCGCACAGCGACAGGATGGCGTCGACCATGCCGACATCGACAAACTGGCCACGGCCGGTCTTGTGGGCGCGCAGGATGGCGCTGACGATACCGACGGCGCACATGGTGGCGGGCATCAGGTCGCCGATGCCGGGCCCGACTTTCATCGGAGTGGTTTTGTCCGGTCCGGTGATAGCCATGACGCCACCGAAGGCTTGCGCCACGACGTCGTAGGCCGGCCAGTCGGTGTAGGGACTGCGGCCCGTCCGCCAATCACCGAAGCCCCGGATGGTCGCATAGACCAGCTTCGGGTAGCGCTCATGCAGGGCTTCATAGCCGAGCCCCAGCCGGTCCATGACGCCGCCGCGGTAGTTCTCGACCACCGCGTCGGCGCCGTCGCATAGGCGCATGACGAGATCGCGCCCTTCGGGCCGTTTGAGATCGATGGCGATCGATTTCTTGTTGCGGTTCACCGAGGCGAAGTAGCCGCCGAACGCCCTGAGCTTGTCGTCATCGTGGTAGGGGCCAACGATCCGGGTGTGGTCGCCGTCGAGCGGCTCGACCTTGATGATCTCCGCGCCCTGATCGGCCAGAAGCATGGTGCAGAATGGGCCGGCCAGCATTTGGGTGAGATCGACGATGCGGACTCCGTCCAGGGCGCCAAGAGGAGCCGCGTCGCTCACCGGTCGGCCCAGTGACTGCGTCGTTTCATGAGCACCGTGCGTTCGCCCTCGAAGATATGCCTGTCGTCCTGGTTCACGCCGTAGTGCTTGAAGCGGACGACACCGGCGTCGGGCTGTTTGGCATCCTTTTTCTCCAGCACTTCACTGTAGCAATAGAGCGTATCGCCATGGTGCAGCGGGCCTTTCAGCCGGATCTTGTCCATGCCGAGTTCCATCAGCGCATTCTCCGCCGTGTCCTCGGCGGCAAGGCCGATGCACATGGAAATGGTGACGCCGCCGAAACCCAGCCGCTTTCCGTAAGGCGTGGACTGGGTCAGGTGCTCGTTGAAGTGCGCCTCGGCCGTATTCATTGTCACGTTGGTGATCCAGACCTGTTCCATCGGTTCGACGGTCTTGCCGCGCGCGTGCTTCATGACGTCGCCGACGGTGAAGTCCTCGAAGTAATTATGCTTGCCGGTGAGGGCAGAGACTTTCATCAGTTCCTCCCGCGACCGAGCAGGCGATCGGAGATGATGCGCTTCTGGATTTCCGACGTGCCTTCGAAAATCTTGGTGAGGCGGGCGTCGCGCCAGTGGCGTTCGACGGCGTGGAGCGTGGTGTAACCCGCGCCACCATGGATCTGGATACCTTCGCTTGTGACCCTCTCGGCCATCTCGGAGGCGAAAAGCTTCACCATCGAGGCTTCCTTGTCACAACGCTGGCCGGTGTCGATCTGCTCGCAGACGAAATACATGAGTTGCCGCGCCGCTTCGATCTGCGTCGCCATATCGGCAATCTTGAAGCGGATGGCCTGGAAGTCGGAGATTGAGTGGCCGAACTGCCGGCGGTCGTTGGCGTACTTGATCGAATCGTCGAGTGCGCCCTGGGCTAGTCCGATGGCACGGGCTGCGGTGTGGGCGCGGGCGGTCTCGAGCCCCGACGTGGCGTAATAGAAGGCCTCACCTTCCTTGCCGATCAGGTCGGCGGCGTCGACACGGAAGTCATCGAAGGCCAGTTCCCAGGTTTTCCAGCCGAAGTAGCCAATCTTGGGAATGGGTGCGCCGCTGCAGCCTTTCGGCAATTCACCACGCTTCTTCTCGACGAAGAACATGGACAAGCCGAGATGGCGCTTGCCAGGAGGCGCGTCGGACGTGCGCGCGATGATGATCATGAAATCGGCACCATCGGCGAAAGTGCACCAGTACTTGTTGCCGCTGATGAGGTATCCCGAACCGTCCTTTCTGGCGCGGCAGGAGATGTTGGAGATATCGGAACCCGCGTTGGGCTCGGACATCGAAAAGGCACCGAGGAATTCGCCCTTGGCCATGCGGGGGAGGTAGCGGCTTCGCTGTTCCTCGCTCATCTCCTGGGCGCCGATCAGCAGGTTGCCGCGGGCGATGATCGAAGCGACGCTCATCCAGCCGCGCGACAGTTCCTCCGTGACAATGCAGTACTCCGAGCAACCTAGCCCCAGGCCGCCGTACTGTTCGGGGATCAAAATGCCGAAGTACCCCAGTTCGGCCATCTTGTCGCGCAGGTCCATCGGGATCTCGCCCTTCTCGGGATCGAGTCTGTTGGCGATCGGGAGGACTTCGTTCAGAGTGAATTCCCGCGCCTGCTCCTGGATCATGCGGCGTTCTTCGGTGAGAAAGGTCATCTTTACGGATTCCTGAGGCGTACGAGATTGGTGCGCTTGAAGTCGATGGCGACTTCTTCGCGCTGGTTGAAGCCCGTGGTGTGCCAAGTGACGATGCCGAACCCCTTGTGCGAATCCGAGGTACGGCGATCAAGTACCTCCGATTCGGCGCGCAGCGAATCGCCCGGATAAACAGGCTGGTGATAGGTCAGTTCGTTCACACCAAGGAAAGGCCCGCCGCCTTCGCTCAGGTCCTCGACGGTGAGGCCGAACACCGTGGTGAAGACCAGCAGCGGGTTGACGACAATGCCGGGGTGGCCGTGGGCGCTGGCGTAGGCTGCGTTGAAGTAGTGCGGGTTGAAGTGCAGCGTCAGGGTCGAGAAGAGGGTGCTCTCCGACTCGGTGACGGTGCGGCCCCAATGATGCTTGAAAATCCGCCCGACCTCGAAATCTTCATAGCGGTTTCCCTTCGGCACCAGTCGCGCGCGGGCCCTGAAATCCTCCGTCATTGCTTCTCCGTCAGCTCTTTGCAGATGCGCGGGCGAGTTCCCCGACATCTGCGAGATCGTCGATGCGTTCGATCACATCGCGTAGGCGTTTGGCGCCGGCCGCGCCGAGGACCGGCGTTACCAGACTGTCATACTTGGTCTCGATGGCACGCCGCTGGGCGGCAAGATCGGCCCACGGGATGCCCGAGTCGTGCGAGACCTCGATGGTTGTACCGTCGTCGAGTTCAATTGCCATCTCGGCCAGCGAATGCGCCCAGTCGAATTTGAAGTCGATCGCCATCTTATCGCGCAGGGCTTTGATACGAGGTTCCTGCGTAACGGCGTCGTCATATGAAGCAAGGTTCGCGGTGTCGACGCCCGTCAGCGCCATCGCAACCGTCTGGCGCAATGAAAATTTTGCCTCGAGGCCCGTGGTCGGATTCGGGATGTTGCAGACCTTGTCCGAGCCGGAGTCGATGCGCAGCAGGATATTCTTCACCCGCTCCGGCGGGAAGTTGTTCTTCAGTCGGATTTCCTTGGCGCACTCGATGGGTGCATGGGTGAGGTAGCAGGCGGCATGGTACTTGAAGAGATTGTTGCGCAGGTGCCAGCCGGCCGGCGGCTCGCCCAGCGCAGCCGCCGCCGCGAAATGATCGCTTTGGGAGGCGGCAAAGCCCTGATCGCATTCAAGCGAATCGCCACGAGCGGTGAAGCCCCGGGCGGCAAGGCGGGCGGCGCGCAGGCCATGCTCCGACGCCGTGCCGGCATGCAGCGGCTTGCACATGGTGCCAAAATTGGCTTTCAGGCCGGCCGCCTGGGTGGCGGCGATCCCGAAGGCGACGGCAAGTTGCTTGTCGTCGAGGCCGATCATGCGGCCGGCGGCGGCCGTCGCGGAGAACGAGCCGACTGTTCCGGTGACGTGGAAACCCTTCTGGTAGTGGCTGGGCGATACCAAACGGCCGACGCGACCGGAGGTTTCGTAGCCGGCGACGAAGCTCTCGATGAACAGCCGACCGGAGGCCTGCCTCTGCTCTGCGAGAGCGAGCAGGGCCGGGACCACCGTTACTGTCGGGTGGCCGCCCATGGAAAAATTGACGTCGTCGTAGTCCAAGGCATGACCGGCGGCACCGTTGATCAGGGTCGCCGCCGACGGCAGCACTTTCTCGGATCGTCCGACAAGCGTGGCGGGCCCCGTGGCGCCGTCTTCCAGCGCTTCGCCTATAAGGATTTCAGTCAGTTCCTCCTGCGCGCCGGCGACGGTCACGGCGAACCAGTCGAGCAGGCACTGCTTGGTGCGCTCGATGAGGTCGTCGGGCAAATCGCGCCAGGCGAGGTTGGCGGCACGTCGGGCAATTTCCGCAGTGACACGGGTGCTGCGTGAGGTGTCGAGAGATTGTGGGGAGGCCATTTTCCCTCCTGTGTATGTGGCGCCGCAGTGTCGGACACCTGCCGCCGCCTTGTCCACTTGGACGGCTATCAGGGTTTCCGCGCAACGATATGGTAGACATGCCAATGCTTGAATTTGCCGCGCGGTGTGACGCCGTCGGATTCCTCTTCTTCGAACATTTCGACCTCAAGCCCGTCGAGCAGGGCGAGAGCCTGCTCACGATCGAGGAAGGTCATGCCGGGACGGCCGACCCAGCTGTCACGTCCACCGTACCATTGGCCACTGAAACGACCGCCGGCAGGCAGTCCATCCCGGATGCGCCACCACAGGTCGCGGAAAGCCTCAGATTCGCACAATGGCATGGCGAAGCTCGAGTTGACGAGATGCACGCCGACCGGCACCGGAACTTTCTCGAGGCGGGCTACGACGGGGGTCAATGCGCTGCCAGGTGGCAAGGGGCGCGCCTGAAGCAGACGCAGCGCCTCGGGTTCGGCATCGACGGCTATGACATGCCAGCCACGACGCAGCATTTCGACGGCATCGCGACCGTCGCCACATCCGAGGTCGAGCGCAAGGGCTGCAGCAGGCAATGGATCGAACCGGTCGAGTGCCATGAGCAGCGTGCGGCGCGGCGGTCGATCGCGCAATTTGCTGTAGTAGGTCGCCCAGCCGGCCGATCCTTCGTTTTCTGTCATGCGCTCACTCTTGTGCCCCGCTTGTCGCATGGCGGGGGCTATGATCGTATCTCCCCAACAATATCAATAAGGCAACACGGCGGGAGAGAATCATGAAAGGGTTGGCACGTCTTGCCATTGCCGGCGCGCTTGCCTTGACGTCGGTGGTTGCCCGTGCCGATCCTAAGGAACTCACGGAAGCCGCCAGGAAGGAAGGCGAACTCACCTGGTATGTCGCCCACTATACGTCGGAGGGCGCAGAGGATATCGGCCGTGGCTTCAATGAAATGTACGGTATCAACGTCAAGGTCGTACGCACTACGGCGCAGGTTGCCTATCAGCGGCTTTTAAAGGATATCCGGGACACGCGCACGATCTGCGATGTCTTCTCATCGACCGATGTCGGCCATTATGTCCGGCTGAAAGCGGACGGTAAGCTTGAGAAGTACATTCCGGAGCGTGCCTCCAAGATCTTCCCCGAATTCAGGAATTTCGATCCTGAGGGCTTCTATCACGCGACCTCGGCCGGACTTGTGCTGTTAACCTACAATGCATCGAAGGTGAGGGCCAAGGATGTCCCGGGAACATGGATCGACCTTCTCGACATCAAATGGAAGGGCAAGGTTGCGATCGGCCACCCCGCATTCTCAGGCTATGCGGGAACCTGGGTGCTGGCCATGCGCAAGCTCTATGGCTGGTCTTTCTTCGAGAAGCTCGAAAAGAACAGGCCGCTGGTCAGTCGTTCGATCAATGAGACGATCCCGGCGCTGAATGGCGGCGTGCACCAGGTGGCAGCAGGGGCGGAAGGCTCGACGCTGGTCAGCGCATCGCGCGGGGCGCCCCTGTCCATTGCCTATCCCAGTGATGGCTCGGTTTTGGTCATCGCTCCGTCGGCGATTATGAAAG
The DNA here is from genome assembly GCA_937919085.1 of uncultured Reyranella sp. GTDB lineage: Bacteria > Pseudomonadota > Alphaproteobacteria > Reyranellales > Reyranellaceae > Reyranella. The sequence continues at coordinate 5,597 of CALFRN010000071.1, read as the reverse complement.
AAGCCAAACATCCCAATGCCGCACGCCTGTTCATGGAGTATCTCTATTCAGTTCAGGCCGCGAAGATCACGGCCAGGCACTTCGGCATTCCGTTGCGGCCCGAGATGCCCGTGCCGCCAGGAGGCAGGCCGGTGAACGAAGTTAAGACCATCCGGCTTACTGTCGAGGAGATCAGCGAAGGTATTCCGGAAGTCATCGAGCAGTGGCGGGATACGTTTGGCAACTGAGCGGTGCGAATTCATGCTGAAGCGTACGGGGACATGAGCAAACTGGTTCTGAAGAATATCTCCCGTCGCTACGGCGCCGTAGAAGCGGTTGCCGATTTCTCCCTCGAGTTGCGGGAGGGCGAGTTCGTGTCGCTGCTGGGACCATCGGGTTGCGGCAAGACCACCACCTTGCGCATGATCGCCGGCTTCATATCGCCGGGCACCGGCACGATCGAGATGGACGGCCGGCGGATTTCGTCGCCGTCGGGCGTCGTGCCGCCGGAAAAGCGGCGCATGTCCATGATCTTCCAGAGTTACGCCATCTGGCCGAACATGACGGTGGGAGAGAACGTCGGGTTCGGCCTGCTGGTGCGCAAGCTGTCGCGCGCCGAAATTGACCGACGGGTCGACGCCATGCTCGACGTCGTCCAGATGCGTGGTCTCAAGGGCCGGTATCCGTCCGAATTGTCCGGCGGCCAGCAGCAGCGCGTCGCGCTGGCGCGGGCCATCGTCGTCGAACCCGAAGTCCTGCTGCTTGACGAGCCGCTGTCCAATCTCGATGCCGGTTTACGCGAGGAGATGCGGTCCGAGATCCGCCGGCTGCACGATGAATTCAGGATTACCACGGTTTACGTCACTCACGACCAGTCGGAAGCGATGGTGACGTCGGACCGGATCGTGGTGATGAACAAGGGACGCATCGAGCAGATCGACGAGCCGCATCTCCTGTACGGTCGTCCCCGCAGCCGTTTCGTGGCGGGCTTCATCGGTCGTACGAACTTTCTCACGGGAAGGCGGCAGGGTACCGATGTGCACTTCGATGGCTTCGCGGCCCCCGCGGCGGCGGTCGAGCGGGCGGAAGGCAGCGAAGAGCTGACCTACTCGCTTCGACCGCAGGCGGTCGGAATGGCCCCCCAGCGGCGGTCGGGGCCGGGACTGTTCATTGAGGCGGAAATCACCGACCGTGCCTATCTCGGGGAATATTGGGACTATCAGGCGCGCCCCCTTGGCGGCACCAGGCCTCTGCGAGCCGCTGCGGCGCCGGCCGAGGTTTTCGCGGTCGGCAGCCATGTCTGGCTGGAGATCGATCCCGCCGCCATGGTACGCGTAGAATAAATCTTCACCCAACCCAGAGTGAGAGCATGACCGCTGGACCGCTTTCCCGTTTTACCGTCCTCGACCTGACGCGGGTGCGCGCCGGTCCTACCGCCGTTCGCTATTTCGCCGACTGGGGCGCCAACGTCATCAAAATCGAGATGCCGCCGGGCGCGGGCGACGCCGACATGGGCGGTCCGCGCCACGGACCGGACTTCCAGAACCTCCATCGCAACAAGCGCTCGATCACGCTCAATCTCAAGGAGGCTGACGGCAAGGCCGTCTTCATGAAGATGGTCGAGAAGGCCGACGTGGTGATCGAGAACTACCGCGCCGACGTGAAGTTCCGCCTCGGCATCGACTATGAGAGCCTGAAGAAGGTGAATCCGCGCATCGTGCTGGGATCGATCTCGGGCTTCGGCCAGGATGGGCCCTACGCCGAGCGTGCCGGTTTCGACCAGATCGCCCAGGGCATGGGTGGCCTGATGTGGATCACCGGCATGCCGGGCGGCGGGCCGGTCCGTGCAGGCATTGCCGTGGCCGACGTCGGCGCCGGGCTGCACTGTGCCATCGGCGTGTTGATCGCGCTGCTCGAACGCGACAGCTCAGGGCAAGGGCAATGGGTGTCGAGTTCCTTGCTGCAGGCCATGATCTCGATGTGCGACTTTCAGGCCGCGCGCTGGACGATTGCCAAGGACGTGCCGGGCCAGGCCGGCAACAATCATCCGACCTCGATCCCGACCGGCGTCTTCCAGACCAAGGACGGCTACATCAACATCGCGGCATCCGGCGGCCATATTTACAAGCGCTTCTGCGAATCGATCAAGGCGCCGGAACTGATGAGCGACGAGCGCTTCAGCACCGACAAGGCGCGGGCCAAGAACCGCGACGCACTGAACGCCGAGATCGACAAGCGTCTCACCACCTATACAAGTGCCGAACTGGTCAAGAAGCTGAACAAGGCGGGCGTGCCGGCCGGACCGATCTACAAGATGGACGAGATGTTTGCCGATCCGCAGGTCAGGCATCTCAAAATGGCCCACCCGGTGAAATCTCCAAAACTGGGTGACATCGAGTTGGTCGGTCAGGCGATCAACATGAGCCGCACGCCCTTCGAAATGAAGACGGCGACGCCGGAGCAGGGTGAACATACCGACGCGGTGCTGAAGGAATTCGGCTTCGATGCCGCCGCCGTCGCCGACTTCCGCAAGCGCGGCGTCGTCTGATGAATATCAGTCCCACCCCCAACATGATCGCGGAGAAGGCGGGACCGGTCGGCCGGCTCATCTTCAACAAGCCGCAGAAGCACAACGCCACCTCGACCGACATGTGGGAGGCAATCCCGGTCATCCTCGACGAGTTCGAGAAGGACCCGGCAATCCGCGTCGTGGTTGTCACTGGCGCGGGCGACAAGGCCTTCGTCTCGGGCGCCGACATCTCGGAATTCGAGAAGGCGCGCAATACGCCAGAGCAAGTGGCCTACTACGACAAGATCGGGGAGGTTGCGAACGCCCGACTCGTCAAATGCTCCAAGCCGACGATTGCCCGCATTCGTGGCTACTGCATCGGCGGTGGGCTCGCGGTATCGTTGAACTGCGATATCCGCATCGCCTCCGACTTCAGCAAGTTCGGCGTGCCGGCGGCGCGTCTCGGCCTTGGCTACCGCGCCAGCGGCCTGAAGATCCTGACAGATCTGGTCGGACCCTCACATGCCAAGGAGATATTCTTCACTGCACGGCACTTCTCTGCTCAGGAGGCACTCGACATGGGCCTGATAACCCGCGTCGTGCCCGATGCCGAGCTCGACTCCTATGTCGACAACTACTGCATGCTGATCGGCGAAAATGCGCCACTCACCATGCACGCCGCCAAGCGCACCATCGAGGAGCTGACCCGGCTCGACGGCAAGCCCGACTTCGCCCGTCTCAGCGGGTTGGTAAAGGAGTGCTTCGACTCCGACGACTACAAGGAAGGCCGTACCGCGTTCATGGAAAAGCGCCGTCCGGTGTTCAAAGGACGCTAAAAGGAGGCGGCCATGGCAGTGTTGACGCAGCAGCAGCGGGACGCCTTCTGGCGCGACGGCTATCTCGTCGCCGAGCAGGCCGTCACGCCGACCCAACTCGCTGCCCTCAAGGCGGAGATCGCCTCATGGGTCGAGCAGAGTCGGGCGCATTCGGCGCCGTTCGGGCCGCCCACGATCGACGGCCGGCCGCGCTACGACATGGGCGTTGAGCACACGGCGGAAAAGCCGGCGCTGCGGCGCATCAACAACCCGTCCGACATCTCCGATGTCTATCGCGAGGTCATGCTCGACGCGCGGATGGTGGACATGGTGGCCGAACTGGTCGGTCCGGACCTGAAATTCCATCATTGCAAGATCAATCTCAAGCTGCCGGGCGCCAAGACCGAGGTGTCGTACCACCAGGACTTCTCCTACACGCCGCACACCAACGACGACATCGTGACGGCGCTGCTGTTCCTCGACGATATCGACGAGAGCAATGGTGCGCTCACCGTCGTGCCTGGCTCGCACAAGGGACCGGTCCTGTCGTTGTTCGACGGTGATCGTTTCACCGGTTCCGTGGCTGCCGACGAGGAGAAGAAGGCACTGGCACAATCGGTGCCCTGCTTCGGCAATGCCGGCAGTGTCTGCCTGATGCATACGAGGCTGCTGCACGGTTCGGCTGCGAACGGATCGGACAAGTCGCGCGGCCTCTACATCTGCGTCTATACGGCCGCCGATGCCGTGCCGCTCGCACGCAACCCGATGCCGAGCCCCAACGAGGGTCGCATCGTGCGCGGCGCCGAAGCGAAGTTCGCGCGGCTGAAGGAAGGGCTGGTCGAATTGCCGAAGCAGCCCAGGACGGCGTCGTTCTTCACCGTAATCGGACAGGATTCGAAACAGGCCGCTGAATGAGCGAGCCATTCCCGGCTATCGCCGAAGCCTCGGCGACTGGAGAGACCGCCGACCTCTTCGCCGATATTCGCGCCACCGTCGGCGTTCGCGTGGTCAATCTGGTTTGGCGGCACCTGGCGACCCTCGACGGAGCCTTGCCGTGGGCGTGGGCCGCGGTGAAGCCGCTTTATCTGGACGGGCTGCCGGATCAGGCGGCACGGCACTTCCGCGAGACCATGGCCATTCCCAGGCTGGCCTCGCTTGCCGGAGACGAGCCGGCCAGCGTCGAAGCCGTACTGGCGAGCTACGACCACTCCAACACGATAAACCTGTTCGCGCTGGGCTCCCTAGTGGCCTGGTTGCGCGGCGAGGCGGTGGCGGGACCGGCGCCCCTAGGCGGTGCGCGCCTGCCGGCGCCCGATGTGACTTTGCCGCCGCTTGCCTCGGAGGCTGACCTGTCGCCAGAGACCTGGTCCCTGGTCCTGCGGCTCAACCTGTTCGGTGACCGCCCGCAGCCGCTGATCCTGGCCAGCATGTACCGCCATCTAGCGCACGCACCGGCTTTCCTGCAGCGGGTGGAGGGAGCACTGGCGCCGGCCCAGGCCGATGGCGCGCTCGAGCGGGCGATCATAGCCAATCGGGCGGTTGCCCATGAGACCGCAAAGCATCTGGCCAAGGCCATTTCGACCCAAACGCCAGCCTTGGCCGGCAAGATAGAATCCGGCGTGTCAGGCTTCGTCGATCATGCCATCGGCAAGATGGTGACCATCTGCCGGGCGATCCGCGTTGCGCGGGGCAGCGCGCTATAGGTTACTCCGCGGCGGCTTTGCGGTTGCCCTGGCGGCGCGCCAGCCATTCCTGCATCGCATCTTCCATCGTCGAGAACACGGCGCCACCCTCGATCAGGCGCTGGATCAGCCGCTCCAGCATCATCATGCGATGGCCGCGGCCGATCACGTGCGGATGGAAGGTGTAGGTCAGTATCCCAAAGTCGCAAACCCGGGTCATGTAGGTGTAGTCGTCGACGAAATTCTCGAGTACGGCCGAGGCGTTCATCAGGCCGGCCTGGATCGAGCCATTTGGATTGCGCATGTATTCGAAGTGCGGAAAATCATCGAGCGACCAGCTTATCGGCATCTCGACCAGCCCCGTCTCGCGTCCCCGCACGAACGGTATCTTCAGATCCGCGACGTCGCCTTGCCGGGCATAGTAGCAGTCGTAGTCGTGACCCATCATCGAGCTGTCGTAGCGGATGCCGTGCTTGAGCAGCAGTTCGATCGAGTGTGGCGAGAGATCCCAGGCGGGCGAGCGGTAGCCGCGCGCAGTCTGGCCGCTGATCCGCTTGATCGACTCATTACCGCGGACGATCTCCTCTTCCTCCTCCTCGCGCGACAGCGTGA
>CALFRN010000070.1 GCA_937919085.1 uncultured Reyranella sp. | reverse complement strand
ACTCCTCGTCGAGGTGCAGCAGCGCGGGGTTGTGCGTCATGGTGGTAAACAGCACATTGTCCGTCTCGGTGACGGTCCGGCGGATGGGATGGTCGAAGGTTTGTCCGACGTAAAATTCCTCAAAATACAGCCCCGGCATGTTGGCGCGCCTCCCGATATTGCGAACGGTTGTGGTTGAATTTTGCATTATACGGAAATGGATCGCCGGGACTGCTAGTCCGATGCCACAGGCCTCAAGGGGGCCGGCCGCGTGCACAGGCAAACCACCCGTCACCCGCCCCAACCCAACCGCCGGACATTTCGCCATGGGCCTGCGCGAAGGTGTTGCTCGACCGGCCGGGCCGGCAATATTCCTGACCAAGCTGGAACAGGCCACCCGCTGGGTGGCGCGGGTGCGTTGGCGGGTGCCGCGTTGCTAGGCAAAGCCTAGTCTCTGGGCCCCAATTCACCGTAGGCTAGGGCCTGACAGCCTACGGGCGCGAGTTGGCCTGCAAGCTTCCCTTGCCAATAGCGCGCGCGACTGGCGGTTGGTGTGAGCCAGCAGAGCCCGCCACGTCTGCAGACTTGTCACGTCCATCGCGCTGCGCCCGGCGGATAAGGCGGTGCGTGCAGCGAGCAAGACCGTCACCGATGCCGCCCTTCATGGCAACAGCTCCGCGACAGGACGGCTTATCAGGGCGCGGCCGCCGAGTCAGCCGCCGCATGCCGCTTCCGAAGTCCCCCGTCGGGGCGTGGCAATTCGTCGGACATTGGTACTCTGCGCCACGATCAATTTCATCGCCCTTTCAGGGGCGCAATTGCAAATTCGACGATGGCGAGGCCCGCTAGGATGGTGCAGAATCCGAAGCTGGGAACAGATCGCGCCATGCCGCGGCCGCTCGCAACGACTGACGGGATGCAAACTTCGCTCATCATGACCATATCGCACTCGACACCGGCACTTCTGTGCGTCGCGGCGACGCTGTGCGGGAATGACGCCCACGCCGCGGCTCCCTCGTTCGAAGCGTTCGGCGCGTTCTTCCCGGCGTGGATGCTGTGCGCGTCGGTGGGAATCCTGAGTGCCATCCTCTCCCGCGCGGTCCTGCTGCACAGTGGCCTCTCGGCCGTCCTCCCCTATCAACTGCTGGTGTGCACCGCGGCCGGCCTCATCGTCGCCCTCCTCGTCTGGCTGCCGGCCTTCGGATAGCCGCCGTGAAAGCCGGAGGCACTCACCGTTTCCCGTCGCGCGGCAAGCTGATTTCCGCCGCGATCATCGGCGTCGCTATCGCGCTGTCGGTCTATGCCGCGCGCATGGCCCGCACTCATCCCTCGTCGACCGCTGCCTCCATCGATGCCGACGTGGTGCACGTTGCCGCGGCCGTGGGCGGACGCATCATCACGATCGCCGTGAGGGAGAACGCGCGGGTCGCCAAAGGCGACTTGCTGTTTCAGATTGATCCGCTGCCGTATCGTCTGGCCCTAGCGCAGGCACAGGCGGATCTGGATCTCGCCGCGGCGCAGCTGGAAACTCAAAGGCGGTTCGTATCGACGCAACGCTCCAACGCGATCATTGCCGCCGATCAGACGAAAAACGCCGCAGCCAACTATGCGCTGGCGACCCGCACGGCGGATCGCTTGCGGCCCCTGACCGCACAGGGCTACGTGCCGAATCAGCAACTCGATCAGGCCGAGGTGACGGCGCACGATGCAGCCACCACGCTGCGCCAGACGCAGGAACACCGCGCCGCCGCCGAGCAGGCCATCGATACCGAGAAGGCCAGCGAGTCGGCCGTCGCCGCCCGGCGAGCCGCCCTCGCTCTCGCCCAACGCCATCTTGAGGACACCACGGTGACGGCGCCTCACGATGGTCTCGTGGTCGGGCTGACCGTGTCCTCCGGAGAAATGGCCGCACCGGCGCAAAGCCTCTTTACCCTCATCAACAGCGATGAATGGCTGGCCGTGGGCAATTTCCGCGAAACCGACCTAGGCGAGATCCGAGTCGGGGATTGCGCGACCGTCTATTCCATGATCGACCGCCAGGTGCCCATCAAGGGCATCGTAGAGGGCATCGGCTGGGGCGTTCTCGACCAGGATCGCATCAATTTGCCGCGCTCGGTGCCCTTCGTGGAACGCTCTCTCAACTGGGTCAGAGTCGCGCAACGGTTTCCGGTGCGGATCAAGCTCGAAGAACCGCCGCCGCAGATCATGCGTCTCGGCGCGAGCGCGGTCGTGGAGGTCAGACATGGCCTGAAGTGCCGATGACCAGCGCAGCGGCGATACTCGGGCTGCTGGCACCGCGTCCCGGGCGGCTGGAATTCGCGGCCCGTCTGGCGCTGATCAGCGCGCTGACCGTACTCGTCACAGAAATCTACCAGACACCCGAGCCAGCGCTGACCGCCTATGTGGTCTTCTTCCTAAATCGCGGCGATCGAGCGACCAGCGTCATCACAAGCATCGGGATCACGGTCGCCGTGTCGGTGCTGATCGTCTTCGTCTTTGGGGTAGCGAATTTGGTGGCGGATGATGCCATGTGGCGCGTGATCTGCATTTCGCTGGTTTCCTTCTGCCTGCTGTTTCTCGCCTCTGCCAGCAAATTGCGACCGGTGGCGGCTACCTTTGCCCTTATCGTCGGCTATGCACTCGACGTCCTAGGCGCTATCAAACTCGGCGAGGACGGCACCCGCGGCCTGCTCTATGCGTGGCTGTTCGTCGGTATTCCCGCCGGGGTGTCCATCATCGTGAACCTTCTGCTCGCGCCCGCCCCGAGGCGACTGGCCGAACAGGGAATTGCGCTGCGGCTCCGGCTGTGCGCCGCCATGCTGCGCGCGCCGGACGACGACCTCCGGCGGCGCTTCCGCGAATGCCTGCGGGAGGGCGCCGCGCCGATGCTGGGCCACATCAAGTTGGCCGGCGTCGAATACAGCGCCGGCGTGCAGGATCGCGCGGCGCTGCGGCAGGCGGCCTATTCCAGCGTCGCGCTGCTGTCCGCGATCAACCTCTTGGACAGCCACCCGTATGACGCGCTGCCCGCGGCGCTGCGCGAGCAGATAGCCTCGACATGCGAGCAAATGGCGGATGTGCTGACCGCCGGCGGCTATCCACTGGAGGTGAGCATGGCGGCGCTTGGCGCGGACAGCAGTCTATCGCCGCTCGCCGCGCGGGCATTCGCCGGC
>CALFRN010000069.1 GCA_937919085.1 uncultured Reyranella sp. | reverse complement strand
CGAGCGACGCTTGATGACGTGGCAGCCCCGGGCCGGCGAGACCGAGAAGGTCTAGGGTCGGACTATTTACCCGTGAACCTTGCCGCCCGCTTCTCGAGGAAGTGGGCGACACCTTCCTTGAAGTCGGCTGTCTGGAAGGACAGATCCATCTCGTGGTTGGCCTGCACGGTGGCTTCGGCCAAGGTCTGGAACTCGGCCTCCCAGAGTTGGCGCTTCATTACCGCCACCGACCGCGGCGAGACGGTGTTGGCAAGCAGCGTGGCATAGGCCCGCGTCTCGGCCATCAGCTTGTCGTCGGCGATGACGCGGCTCACGAGGCCAAGCGCCAGCGCCTCGGGCGCGCAGAACTTGCGCGCCGAACACAGCAGGTCCATCGCCGCCGGCAGTCCGATCAGGCGGGGCAGTAGCCAGCTCACGCCGTGCTCGGCGATCAGGCCGCGCTGGGCAAAGGCAGTTGTGAACACCGCCGACTCGGCGGCAAAGCGCAGGTCGGCATAGAGCGGGATGACGAGGCCGAGGCCGGCGCAGGGACCGTTGATCGCGGCAATGATGAATTTCGGAATCGACGGAAAATATGAATAGTTCATCTTGAATTCGGCCAGCGTGCTGCCGCCGGGCAGGCCCGCCTGGGCCTTGCTCGAACGGTCCGTGGCGGCGCCGGCCCCGATCGCCTGCAGGCCGCCCATGTCTGCGCCGGCGCAAAAGCCACGGCCCGCACCGGTCAGAATGATGGCCCGGACCTCGGGGTCCGCACCGGCCGTCTGCATGGCCTCCTTGAGGTCGAGGTGCATCTGGCGGGTCCAGGCATTCAGCTTGTCAGGGCGATTCAGCGATATGACGCAGATGCGGTCGGCGACATCATAGAGAACGGTGTCATATGTCATTGCCGAGGCTTCTCCTGTGCATTTTTGTTGCTCGCATGATGGGCAAAACTCGGCGACGATACAAATGGTACGAAAGTTACAATTGGCACCCGATTGAGCGATTACTGGCGGGTTCGCTGCAATAGGATTGTCGCGCATTCGAATGTTCTAGCTGGCGGGAGAACTTTACCGCTGGCGCGTGATCTCATGATATCATTGCAGCAGAAAAGCAGAAATCCTCTTCGAGGTAGGAAATGGCCAAAAAGGAATTTTCCCATCCGAACGAAATGCACAAGCATGTCGGGCAGGAGATCGGGGTGAGCGACTGGGTCGAGGTTTCGCAGGAGCGCATCAACCGCTTCGCCGACGCGACGGGCGACCATCAGTGGATTCATGTCGATGTCGAACGGGCCAAAAAGGACATGCCGGGCGGCAAGACCATCGCCCACGGCTTCCTGACGCTCTCGCTGATTCCGATGCTCAATCACCAGATTTCGCACATCAACAATGTTCGCAATGGCATCAACTACGGTTGCAACAAAGTGCGCTTCACCAGCCCCGTTGCGGCCGGATCGCGTGTCCGTGCGCGAGCCAAGCTGATCGCCGCTGACCCGATGGATGGCGGTGGGGTTCGACTCACCAACCAGGTCACGATCGAGATCGAGGGTCAGGAGCGTCCGGCGTGCGTCGCCGAGACCATGTCCATCGTTTACGGTACCTGAAAGCGCGTATCTGTGGGTAATCGGGCGTAGGGGGAATAGATTTGCTCAAGCGTGAGGAACTGACATCCGAACGTATCGACCAGATCGTGGCGGATGCCCACAGGGCCGGGTACGATTTCTTCCTCACATCGGAGGAACGCGCGGCAAGCCTTGATCAGGCACTCGTCGATCACAAGCCGGGCGAGGAAGTGTGGGTGTTCGCCTACGGCTCGCTGATGTGGAACCCGGCGCTCGAATTCACCGAAGCCCTGCCTGGCAAGGTTGAGGGCTGGCGCCGCTCCTTCTGCTTCTGGACCCCGCTCGGACGGGGCACGCCCGAATTGCCCGGGCTGATGCTGGCTTTGGAGAGCGGCGGCTCCTGCGAGGGCATCGCCTATCGGCTGGCGCCAGATCAGGTCCGCAGCGAATTGGCAATCCTGTGGAATCGCGAAATGCTTTCGGGCGTCTATCAGGCACGCTGGGTGCCAACCAGGTTGCGCGACGGCCGTATCGTCGCGGCGGTCACCTTCGTGGTCGACACCGCCCACTGCCAGTATTGCGGCGACCTGTCGATGGAGCGTGCCGCCCATCATATCGCCTTTGCCGAGGGCCGCCGCGGAGCCTGTCGCGATTATCTCATCAGCACCGCCGAGCACGCGCGCTCCCTCGGCATTCACGACCCTTATCTCGAGGAGCTGATGCAGCGGGTCGCAGGCTTGCGCGGCGGGCACGTCGTTCCTTCGGTTCAGGCCAGTGCCGAGGTCGTCGGCCAGGCTTAACCGACGAGTTCGCGGCCGCGTGGCGGCCCGCCGGGGTGTTTCACTTCATATCGTGTGACATAGTGGCGGCGTGTCCGCATTCGTTGCCCGCTGGCTTGCGCTACCGCCCAATCTGCGCGGCATTCTGTGGGTCGCCCTGTCGGGGCTCCTGTTCGCGGCTCTGAATGTCTTCACGCTGATCCCGGCGCAGCACCTCAATCCCTACGTGATGGCGTTCCTGCGCTATTTCTTCGGCGCGCTGATCCTGCTGCCGGTCGTGTTCCGCCTAGGTCTCTACCGATCGCTTCATACCAATCGGCTGGGCCTGCACATCTCGCGCGGTGCCATCCATACCGTTGGCATGATGCTGTGGTTCGTGGCGCTGCCGCTCACGACCCTGGCCGAAATCACGGCGCTGGGCTTCACGGGGCCGATCTTCGTCACCATCGGGGCGGCGCTGTTCCTGGCCGAGGATGTACGTCTGCGGCGTTGGATTGCCGTCATGGTGGGCTTCGCCGGTGCCATGATCATCATCCGGCCGGGCTTCAGCGACATTCATCTCGGCGTGATCTGCATCCTGGTCTCGACGCCGATTTTCTCGGCCTCGAACCTGATCTCCAAGGCGCTGGCCCGCACTGACTCGGCCAACACCATCGTGATCTGGCAGAACATCGTAATCGTGATCTGTGCGGCACCCGTCGCGATCTGGTTCTGGCAGACGCCGAGCGGCGTCGACCTTCTGTGGTTCGTCGCGGCCGGTCTCGCCGGCACGTTGGGGCACGTTTGTCAGCAGCGTGGCTATCAGCTCGCCGACATCACGTTGCTGCAGCCGATCGGATTTCTGTCGCTGATCTGGAACACCCTGCTGGGCTATTTCCTGTTCTTCCAGCAACCAGATATCTGGACATTCGTCGGTGCCGCGGTGATTTTCGCCAGCGCACTCTACATCTCGCATCGCGAGGCGGTGCGCCGGGCCAGGATCAAGAGCACATCCGCTCCGCCCGCACCCTAAAGGTTTCAGCCGCCGGTTACGCTCATGTGGCGGGGAACGGCGGGGCCGCTATGGCGGCGGTCGATGATGAAGTCGTGGCCCTTGGGCTTGCGCGCGATGGCGTCCGTAATCGTCCGGTCCAGCAGGTCGTCGCTTTCGGAGGCGCGCAAGGCAGCGCGCAGGTCGGCGGCATCTTCCTGGCCGAGGCACATATAGAGCGTGCCGGTGCAGGTGAGGCGGACGCGGTTGCAGCTTTCGCAGAAATTGTGGGTGAGCGGTGTGATGAAGCCCAGCCGCCCGCCGGTTTCCTCGACACGGAAATAGCGCGCGGGCCCGCCGGTGCGGTAGTCGGTCTCGGTGAGCGTGAAATGCCTGGCAAGATCGGTCCGGACGAGCGACAGCGGCAGATACTGGTCGAGCCGGGCCGCGTCGCCGATCTCACCCATCGGCATCACCTCGATCAACACGAGGTCCATGTCGCGACCATGGCTGAACCGGATCAGATCGCCGAATTCCATGTCGTTGACGCCGCGCAGTGCCACGGCGTTGATCTTGACGTGCAGGCCGGCCTGCTGGGCGGCATCAAGGCCGCGCATCACCTGATCGAGATCGCCCCATCGCGTCAGTTCGCGGAACTTGGCGCCGTCAAGCGTATCCATCGACACGTTGACCCGGCGCACGCCGATGGCGGCCAGATCCTTGGCGTACTTCGCGAGCTGGCTGCCGTTGGTGGTGAGCGTCAGTTCCTCGAGCGCGCCGCTGTCGAGGTGGCGGCCGAGGCCACGGAACAGGGACATCACGTTCTTGCGCACCAGCGGCTCGCCTCCGGTCAGGCGCAGCTTCTTCACGCCGCGGCGCACGAAGGCGCCGCACAGCCGCTCCAGCTCCTCGAGCGACAGGACATCGGCCTTGGGCAGGAAGGTCATGTCCTCGGCCATGCAGTACACGCAGCGGAAATCGCAGCGGTCCGTCACCGATACGCGAAGGTAGGAAATATGGCGGCCGAATGGGTCAATCATGTCTCCTTGATAATGGTGTCACCGTCCCGCGACGGCAAGAGGCGCAGGAGGTTGTCGATGGTGTCGGCCTCGGCCGCCGGCTTGTCCCTACGGATGCGATGGATACGGGGGAAACGCAGGGCCAGGCCTGATTTGTGGCGACCGGAGCGGGCAATGCCGTCGAAGGCCACTTCCAGCACCAGCTGCTGCGTCACCTCGCGCACCGGACCGAAACGGTTGGTCGTATGGTCGCGCACCCATTTGTCGAGCCAGCGCAGCTCCTCATCGGTGAAGCCGAAATAGGCCTTGCCCACCGGCGCCAGCTCACGCCGGCCATCGACCTCCCGCCAGCACCCGAAGCTGAAGTCGGAGTAGAAGGAGCTGCGCTTGCCGTGACCACGCTGGGCGTACATCAGCACACAGTCGGCCAGCATCGGGTCGCGCTTCCACTTGAACCATGGGCCTCTGGGCCGGCCGGCGAGGTAGCTGCTGTCGCCGCGCTTCAGCATCAGCCCTTCGATGCCGTCGCTCTTCATCGCCTCGCGCAACTCGGCGAGATGGATCCAATCCCTGAAGGGCACCAGCGGTGAGAGGTCGAAGCGTGGTCGCGGCTTTTGCGCCACCCAGGCTTCAAGCTTCGCGCGTCGCTCGTCGAACCCGCATGGCCTCAAGTCCTGGCCGTCGAACTGCAAGACGTCGTAGAGCCGCACATGGGCCGGGTAGTCCTCCATAATCCTGGGCGTCACCCGCTTGCGGTTGAGGCGCTGCTGCAGGTCGTTGAACGGCGCCACGGCTTCTTCACGGCGCACCAGAAGCTCGCCGTCGAATACGCCCTCGAACTCGATCGCGTCGACGATATCGGGGAAGGCGGCGGAGATGTCTTCGCCGGCGCGGCTATAAAGCCGCTTCACGCCGCCCGCCGCCGCGACCTGGACGCGGATACCGTCCCATTTCCATTCGGCGCGGAAATGGGCCGGGTCGAGCGCGTCGAGCTCAGTGCGGTCGATGGGATTGGCCAGCATCGGCGGCAGGAAGGCGCCGCCGGCATTGGTCTGTGGCCGCGGTGCCCCTTGCAGCAGCCAGTCGAACAGCGGCCGGTAGGGCGGCGAAAGCCCGTGCCAGATTTCCTCCACGGCATCGACGGGCTGGCTGCCGATGTTGGCCGCGGCCTGCTTGGCGAGACGGGCCGAGACGCCGACGCGCAGAGCGCCGGTCAACAGTTTCAGCAGCGCCCAGCGGCCGGTCGAATCGAGCGCGTCCAGCCAGCGCTTCAGGATCGCCGGCGTCTGGGTCTTGGTGGCGCGCTGCAGGGTTTCGACCACCTCGCCCAGACCGGGCGGTGGTCCAGCGGCGGGATCGGTTTCCCAGATCAGCGCCAGGGTCTCGGCGAGATCGCCGACATAGTCGTAGGAGAGGGCGAAAAGCTCGGGCCCGATCTTGTCCTGGCCGAAGCCGCGCAGCAGGGCAGGCTTGGCGGCGGGAAAATCGAGACCGCCGGTCAGCGCCGCCAACGCCCAGCCCCGATCCGGATCGGGCGCGGCGCGCAGATAGGTCTCGATCAGGCGGAGCTTGGCGTTGCGCGCGGACTCGAAGGAGAGCGAGTCGAGAAGCTGGGCGAAGGCCTGCATGGCTCAGGCGCCCTCTTCCTCGCGGCCGGCGAGATGCAGTGCCTCGGCATCGATGCCGATCGAGCGCGCGTAGTGGACCAGCGCTTCCTCGCGGCCGTGCGTCACCCAGACCTTGGGCGCGCCGACATCCTTCAGGGTCTGCGTCAACTCGGGCCAGTCGGCATGGTCGGAGATCACCAGTGGCAATTCGGCGCCACGCTGGTGCGCGCGGGCGCGCACGCCCATCCAGCCCGAGCAAAGTGCGGCGACCGGGTCGGCGAAGCGCCTGGACCAGCGGTCGGCCATGGCCGAGGGCGGGCAGAGCACGATGGCGCCCTTGAAGGTTTCGAGGATGGCGTCGGAGACCGGCGCCACGTCGCCGAGGTCGATGCCGTGGTCCTGGTAGAGCTTGCAAAGGGAGAGCAGGCCACCGTGCAGCCAGATGCGCTCGCCGTAGCCGGCGGCGCGCAGGAGCTTGATGACCCGCTGGCACTTGCCGAGCGCATAGACACCCACCAGATGCGTGCGTTCCGGAAAGGTGGCGACGGAGCGCAGCAGCTTACCGATCTCGCCGGCATCGGAGGGATGGTGGAAGACGGGCAGGGCGAAGGTGGCCTCGGTGATGAAGACGTCGCACGGCACCGGCTCGAACGGCGGACAGGTCGGATCGGGCCGGCGCTTGAAATCGCCGGAGACCACGATGCGCTGCCCCTTGAATGCCAGCACTGCTTGCGCGGAGCCCAGGATGTGACCGGCCGGCGCCAGGCGGACGTCGACTTCGCCGAGACGGATGGTTTCGCCATAGGCCAGCGCCCGCTGCGTGGTGTTCGGCATATCCTCGAAGCGGGCGCGCATGATGGCAAGGGTCTCGGGTGTGGCCAGCGCCGCGCGATGTCCGGGACGGGCATGATCGCCGTGTCCGTGCGTGATGAGTGCACGATTCACCGCCACCGCCGGATCGACATAGAAGTCGCCGGGTTCGCAGTAGAGGCCGCGCGGCGTCGGATAGAGCCAGCTACGGGGATTTAGGGTGTCGGTTGCCATCGGAACGGGTGCATCTTACCCAAGAGATATGGTTCTTCCCGGGCCTTATGCCATGTCACCGCTAGTATCCGGTGGTGTTGAAAGGTCCTGTTCTGTTGGGATTTCGGTAGGGGGTCGGCTCAGTCCATCACCCCTAAAACCGGCCCTTCACTGCCAGTCCGGTGCCAAATCCGGTGCCAGGTCACGGCCGTCGAGGATCTTTAAGCAGTATCATACCACACTGCTGTCCGGTTAAATTAAGGGCCGAATCGCAAAAACCCCCTCCAGGCAAGGGTTTCCGGGTGCTGAAGGGTGGTGTCGATTTGAATGGCGATTGCCAATTCTGGCAGTCTTCTGGGCTTTCGCCCGGAGTCCGCCATGAACACCGGCAAGACCTTGTTCGCCCAACTCATGGACTTTCTGCCCTGGACGACTTTTGCCCGATATGTCGCGCGCTACGACGGCGACAAGAATGTTCGCACGCTGACGTGCGCGGAGCAGTTTCGGGCCATGGCCTTCGCGCAGCTGACCTATCGCGAGAGCCTGCGCGACATCGAAGTGTGTCTGTCGGTCCAGGAGACCAAGCTCTACCACATGGGCTTTCGCGAGCCGATCCGTCGCTCGACGCTGGCCGATGCCAACGAATCGCGCGATTGGCGCATCCATGCCTACTTCGCGCAGCGCCTGATTGCTCAGGCCAGAGAGCTATATGCCCACGAGGACTTGGGGCTGGAATTGTCGAACACCGTTTATGCGCTGGACTCCACGACCATAGACCTGTGCCTGGCGGTCTTCCCGTGGGCGCACTTCCGAACGACCAGGTCGGCGGTGAAGATGCATACGCTGCTCGACCTGCGCGGCAACATTCCCAGCTTCATCCACGTTTCCGACGGCAAGCTGCATGACGTCCATGCCCTCGATCTGCTGGTGCCAGAGCCCGGCTCCATCTACGTCATGGATCGTGGCTACGTCGATTTCGAGCGGCTTCATGTTCTGCACATGGCCGGCGCTTTCTTCGTGACACGGACCAAGTCGAACATGGATTTCCATCGCGTCTATTCTGCGCAGACTGATCGCTCGACCGGAATCATTTGTGACCAGACGATTGCGCTCGATGGATTCTACACGAAGCAGGACTACCCGTGTGGTCAAAAAACTGAAACGGCCGAGAAACCAGTGATTTGGGCGGCGTCGGTAGTAGTTCCTGAGGCGGCTGAGTACAATTTCGCGGACGGCCCGTGACGCCGTCGCCGGGGGCATGACACGGCAGGGGACCGGGTATGGATTGGGCGCGCATCCTGGCCTACGTGACAGGCACGGTGGACCAGGACCTGCTGGCTCGGAACGAATACCTGGCGGCCGAAAACCGCATCATGAAGGCCCAGCTGAAAGGTCGACTGAAGCTGTCGGATGCGGAGCGAGGCGCGCTGGGCGAGATCGGTCATCGCCTGGGCCGCAAGGTTCTGG
>CALFRN010000068.1 GCA_937919085.1 uncultured Reyranella sp. | reverse complement strand
GCGCTGCATCGTGGCCAGGGTCGCCTCGATGCGCTGGACCGCCTCGGTGGTGCCGATCCAGCCGAAATCGCGCGCGGCGACGATCGACAGGAGATAGAGACCGATATTGGTCGGTGAGGTCCGCCGCGCGACAATCGGTTTGGGATCTTCCTGGAAGTTGTCCGGCGGCAGCATGTGGTCCGCCTCGGTGACAAAGGTTTCGAAGAAGCGCCAGGTGCGGCGGGCGACCAAACGCAACGCCCGCGCATCGCCAGCGGAGATCGCTAGGCTGCCGGCGTCGATCTGGGCCAGACTCACCCAGCGGGCGATCACGGGCGACAGAAACCATGCGAGGAGAATTGGTGCGGCGACCGGCAGCGCCGCGGGACCAGCGTAGCCCACGAAGACCGCCGCCCCGCAGGCCACAGCCAGGCTGCCGGCCATCTGGCCGACGAAGCTCCGCCAATCGGTGCGGAGCAACTGCTGGGTCTGCGCTGCCGTCATCCACTCGAGCAGGCGCCGATGGCTGACGAACAAGCGGAACAGGGTGCGGCCGATGGCATCCATCATCAGCCAGGCCTGGTGAGCCAGAAAAGCCACGACCAGGGCGGTCTGGGCGCAGGCGGTCGCGACGTCCGATCCCAGCGCGCCGATGTGGCTGCGGGCCGTGACACCGGAACGACGCGGCAGCAGTGCCGCAGCCACCGGAATCATCGCCGGCAAAGCGAGCACGACCACGATGGCAACGGTCCAGACAAGCGCTCCCGCCAGCGGGAGGGTCCAACCCACCAGCAGGGCCACGACGATGGCAGGCGTCGAGAGCGTGCGCCGAAGGTTGTCGAACATCTTCCAGAAGCCGACCGCAGGAATGTTGCCGCCGCGCGGACCCTTGATAAGCCCCAGCATCCAGGGCAGCAGCTGCCAATCGCCGCGCGTCCAACGGTGGTGGCGGGCGGCGGCCACGTCGTAGCGGGCGGGAAATTCCTCGACGACCTCGATATCGGTCACCAAGCCGGAGCGGGCGTACACGCCCTCAAACAGATCATGACTCAGCATGGCGTTGTCAGGCACCCGGCCGGCGAGCGCCGCCTCGAAGGCGTCGACGTCGTAGATTCCCTTGCCGGAGTAGGAGCCTTCGCCGAACAGGTCCTGATAGACATCCGATACCGCCGACGAATAGGGGTCGATGCCGGAGTTGTTCGAGAATATGCGCTGGAACAAGGAGCCTTCCGACCCGATCGGCAGCGATGCCGCCACGCGCGGCTGCAGCACACCGTAGCCCTCGACGACCCGGCCTCTGGCGGGATCTAGTCGCGGGCGGTTGAGCGGATGGGCCATCTTGCCCACCAGGCGGCAGACCGCGTCGCGTGGCAGCCTGGTATCCGAATCGAGTGTGATGACGAACCGGACGTTGCCGGGCAGCCGGCCGCCCCCTGCGTTCAGAAACGACGTCTCGGTCGAGCCGCGCAGCAGGCGATTCAATTCGTGAAGCTTGCCGCGCTTGCGCTCCCATCCCATCCACTGTCCCTGCGCCGCGTTCCATAGCCGTCTCCGGTGCAGCAGGATAAAGCGGTCGCCGTCCAGCGCGCCGGAATAGCGGGCGTTGAGGCGAGCAATGCCCGCACTGGCCGCGGTCAACAGTTCGCCGTCACCCGGCAACGACTCGGTCTGGGCATCGGCCCAGTCCGACAACAGCACGAAATGCACGGCACCCGCGGGATTGGCCAGATAATGGACCTCAAGCCGCTCGATCAATTCGTCGACGCCAGTCCGGCTGGTCAGCAAAGTCGGGATCGCCACCAGGGTACGCAGGTCGGCCGGCACCCCATCGCGCAACGCGAGCCCAGGAAGCCGTGTCGCGCCGAAGCCGCCGGTAATCGCGCGATTGACCAGCATCAGTGCTGCGTCGATGGCCGGAAGCCACACGGCCATCATCAGGGTTGCCAGGCGCCAGCCGGACACACCTGTCTCCGCCACCGCGAGAAGCAGCAGGGAAGCGATGATGCCCGCCGTCGCGGCCACGCTGGCGACATAGCCGGCGAGGCCAGTCTTGGCGAACCGCCGCCCAAGCGCGAGCCCGGGCGGATGGAACCGCAGCGCCAGCTCGAATGCCGATCGCCCGCGGCCAATCAGGTGGTAGCCAGGATCGCGCTGTCGCGGATCACCCTCAGGCGCGACGGCAGCAGCGGCCGCCAGCGCGCGTCGCGCGATCTCGGGCTCGTCGAGCCGACTGCCGCGCGCCATCTGCTCGATGGCGGTGCGATAGAGATTACGGGTGGCGAAATCCATGGCGGCAAAGTCGCTGCCCGCACGCAGGATATCGTCGACGGGACTCACGGCTTCGAAGAGCTTCGCCCAATCGACGTCGGAGACCAGGCGCATACTGGTGATGATGTTTCGTACGGTGACGTTGGCGGCGCCCTGCAGATGCTGCTCCCTGCGCACCAGCGCGTCGGCGTTCGTGCCCTCGCGTACCAGCCGCTCTTCCAGCCAGCGCACCGCCGGCGTCGTTTCGGGGTCGTGGTCGCGCAGCCGCTTGACCAATTGCACCGCGAAGTCATCGGACAAGGCCACGTGCTCATAAGGCGCCAGGCAGGCCGGATCCCCGGGCAGGCCGTTCAGGCCCAGCAGCCGATCGGCGACGATGTCGGCTTCCTCGCGCGCCGACCACTGGCTCATGATGCGTCGGACCGACCGTCGGAGGTTCTCGACCAGCACGATGCGCAACGTGATTGCAACAGCCCACAGCTCCCCGATGCTAAGCGGCTGAACGTTCTGATAGGCGCGCACGAAGCGGGCGAGCATGTCCGGATCGAAGCGGCTGTCGGTATGGGCGACGAAGGCCCACGCCAATCCCAGCACTCGCGGGTAGCCGGCCAGCGGACCCTCGCTCAGCTTTGGAAGTTGCCGATAGTAGCCGGGAGGCAGGTCGATGCGAACTTCACGTACCTGCTGTTCAACCAGATGATAGTTGTCGAGCAGCCATTCCGCGGCCGGTGTTATGGGCTGCCCTTCGCCGGCCGCTTTGGCGATGCTGCCGTAAGCCTCCAGCAGCACCCGCTCGTTGTCCCGCAGGCGAGTAACGAGCGACTTTCCAGAAGTCGGCCTGGCGTGGACTTGCTGGCTGGAGGCGAGACTTTCGGCATGCTGCTCCAGCCGCTCGACACTGAACAGCTCGCTGCGGATGGGGTCTTCCTCATCGCGCACAGAAGTAGGTCGAGCGCGCCCGAAGGCGCGCCGCAGGAGCGATTTCAATGGATACCGGCCTTTCCGGCAATAACGCGCGGGCAGCCCAAAGGTTGCGACGTGCGCGCCGCGCTTCCGAAGCGGAGCGCTTGAGACTTTGTAACCTACAGCAAACTTCAGGCGCGGACGAATCGCGCCGAAATCCGCCTAGTGTCGCGCCGCCTGGCCACCATCGAGGGTCATCACCACGCCGCTGATATAGCTGGCACGATCCGACGCCAGGAACACCGCGAGGTCGGCGACTTCGTCGGGTTCGGCGGCGCGGCCGAACGGCATGTGCTGGGTAAGTTCCGGCCAACGCTCGGGATCGCCCCACTGCTGTTCGGCCTGGCCACGCAGCAGCGTCAGCATTCGATCGGTCCGGGTGGCTGGCGGATTGATCGCCACCACGCGCACGCCATGATCGACGCTGCGGGAACCCACGGCGCGGGTGAAGGCCATCAGGCCGGCATTGCCCATGGTGCCGGCGACATAGTCGTAGTTGAAACTCTCGCCGGCGAGGCCGATCACGTTGACCACGACGCCCTTCTTACGCGCGTACATCTTCTCCAACATGGCGCGCGTGGCGTTGACGTAGCCGAACACCTTCAGTTCCCACGCCTCGCGCCATTTCGGCTCGGTCATGCCCAGGATGTCGCCGCGCGGGATGGCGCCGGCATTGTTCACCAGGACATCGGCATGGCCCACGGTCTCGACCAGGGCGCGCGCCGTATCGCCCTTGCTGAGGTCTACCGGATGGATCTCGACCGGCACATTGTGGCGTGCGCGGATTTTCTCCTGCGCGGCTTCGAGCGATTCCTTCGACCGCGAGGCGATGTGGACGGCGCAGCCTTCGGCCGCAAAACCCATCGCGCAGGCAAAGCCGATGCCGCGGCTGCCACCGGTGATCAGTACGGTCTTGCCGGCAAGTTTCATGTCCACGTCGCGGTCTCCTACAGTCGATAGGTCGAATCGATTGTGGCGCGGCCATCCTCGGTCTTTACGCGGCCGTCCTTCGCCATCTGCACCAGATGCGCCAGCATCGAGCGGCCGGCGGCCTTGTGCAGGTGCAGCGGCGTATCGGCGTAGTTCTTCGCCACCATTTGCGGGATTGTCTGCGGGCCTTCCTTGAGTCGCGCCAGTATCTGCGCCTCGCGGCCCAAGCGGTGCTCGATATAGGCATGCACGAAGGGATTGGGATCGCGGATCTCGGCGCCGTGCGTCGGGATATAGAGCGTCTCGTCGCGCGGCAGAAGCTTGCGCAGACTGGCAAAGTAGTCGGACATGTTGCCGTCGGGCGGCGAGATCACCGCCGTCGACCAGCCCATCACGTGGTCACCCGAGAGCAGAGCCTTGTCCTCCTTCACCGCGAAGCAGAGGTGATTGGAAATATGGCCCGGCGTATAAACCGCCTCGACATTCCAGCCATCGCCCTGGACCACGTCGCCGTCATTCAATTTGATATCGGGAGCAAAAGACAGATCGCCCGCCTCTTCCGCATGCTCGCCAGCCGGCGGTTGGGGGTGCGGACCGTAGCTGAAGACCTTGGCGCCGGTTGCCTTGGCCAGCGCCGGTGTGGCCGGCACATGGTCGATGTGGGTATGGGTGACCAGGATATGAGTTACGGTCTCGCCGCGCACGGCACGCAACACAGCGTCGATATGGTCCTGCTGATCCGGCCCGGGATCGACCACAGCTACCTTGCCGTGGCCGATGATGTAGGTGCCGGTGCCCTTGAAGGTGAAGGGGCTGGGGTTGTTGGCGACGACCCGGCGGATCAGCGGCGTCACTTCCATGGCCGTGCCGTAGTCGAACTTGAAGTCCTTGATGAAGGGAATGCCAGGCATCGCGTACTCGCTACGGTGTGGGCGGTGTCAGTTTGTAGAGGCTGTTGCGGATGTCCGAGCTGACATAGACGTTGCCCGACTTGGCCACCGCGACACCCGTGGGTACCAGCGCCGGCGGGCCACCAGGATACGGCGCGAGGCCGATGTCGAGGTTCGAGGCGATCACAGTCTTCGTGCCGGTTGCCGCATCGATGGCAACCACGCGCTTCTGGCCCACTTCGGCGATGAACAGCTGGCCGTCGGGCCCGACATCGATGCCCTCCGGACCGGCAAGGCCGTCGGCCACCACCTTGCGGCCGCCCGAGACGACATCGATCTGGAGCACCGCGCCACCGGCGCTTTCAGTGATGTAGACAATAGTGCCCGGACCCTGGGCCATGGCGACCGGACCGCGCAGTTCCTTGGCAATGACGCTGCGCGTCTTGCCGTCGGGGTTCACCTTGACGAGATTACCGCTCGCCAGCTCGGCGACGTAGAGCGAGCCATCGGCGCCTTCGAGAGCATCCACCGGCGCGGCGAAGCCGTCGAGTGTCGCCACTAACTTGCCGGTCTTGCGATCGACCTTCTCCACGGTGTTGGAGAACCAGCTCGACAGCAGGATGTGTTTGGGTCCGGCGGAAATGCCGATGGGGTAGGCATGCGTATCGCCATGCACGCGCATGGCATCGGATACCGCGCCCGTTGCGCCATCGACTTTCCGATAGCTGAACACGTCGGCCACATGCACTGTTTCCCTGGTTCCGTCGGTAACCACCGCGAGGTCGGCGGGAACTGCAAGTTTGCCCTCGACGATCGTCCTGGCGGCGCCGGTGTGCTTGTCGACCAGATAGATGCCGTTGTCGGTCATCGAGGTCACGAACAGCCGGCCGCGCGAATCGAAGGCAAGATTGTCGAGGCCCGGCTTCAGCGACGCCACCAGCTTCCTGGCCTTGCTGTTCAGGCTGATGCTCCACACGCCGCCTGTGCCGGTATCGACGACGTAGAGATTGTCGCGGTTCTGCGGATCGATGTTGACCGCCGCCGGAATCTTGAAGCCCGAGGCAATCACCGTGAGGGCGCCGGTCTCGATATTGACCTTCACGACCTCGCCCTTGAACCACAAAGGTCCGTAGAGAAAGCCGTCGTCGCGGTGGATCTCGAAGCCGTTCAGGCCGCCCATCTTCTCGGCGATCCGGCGCAGATCGGCGCGCGGGAACGACCTGAATTCCGGCTTGTCGACGTTCTTGAGGTCGATCTCATAGAGCGCGTCGCCGAGAAAGACTTCCGTGACGAACAGCCTGCCGTCCTTGCCGAAAGCGATCGAGTTGGGGCCGCTCATGCCGTTGGCGACTTCGATGGTCTTGCCGTTTGGCCTGCGAATGTAGACCTTGCCCAGTAGGAAAGCCGTCCACGCCATGGTGCCGTCGTCTGCAAAGGCGATGTCGTCGGCCATGCCGGTCGGCGCATCGATCACGCGGTCGACCTCGCCGGTGTCGACCTGCACGCGATAGAGCGTCTGGCCGATCACCGAGCCGGCGAAAAGCTGGTCGTCCTTGTTGAAGGCCAGGCCATGCACGCCATGAAACCACGAGCCGGGCATCAGGAACTGTTGATCGTACTCCTTGGCGACCACCGCGGGCACCGCCGGCGCCGGCTGCTGCCCGAGCGCGCCGCCCGCGACAGCAAGTGTCAGCATCCCCGACGTGATATAACGCCCCAATCCCATCCGTTCCCTCCGACCAACTATCGCGGCGCGGACTGTAGACCGCGCGATACATTTTGTAACGCCGAACCCATCGGTTACCATCGCCGCCAAGAACATGCATTTTGCAGGAGGGAAGCCATGGCAGGACCACTATCGGGACTGACGATCGTCGAACTGGCTGGAATCGGACCGGGACCGATGTGCTCGATGATGCTGGGCGACATGGGCGCCGACGTCATTCGCGTCGACCGTACCAAGAGCCATGTCATGGATCGTCTCGCCGATCCGAAATTCGCCGTGCACAACAGGAGCCGGCGTTCGGTGTCGGTCGACCTGCAGAAAAAGGAAGGCGTCGACGTCGTGCTACGCCTGATCGCCAAGGCCGACGGCGTGACCGAGCCGTTCCGTCCCGGCGTCGCCGAGCGGCTGGGCCTCGGGCCCGATGTCTGCCTCGCGCGCAACCCGAAGCTGGTCTACGGCCGCATGACCGGCTGGGGCCAGGAAGGCCCACTTGCCAAGGCGGCCGGCCACGACATCAACTACATCGCCCTTACCGGTGCACTTCATGCCATCGGCTCGAGGGACAAGCCGATGCCCCCGCTCAATCTCGTGGGCGACTTCGGCGGCGGCGGCATGCTGCTGGCCTTCGGCATGGTGTGCGGACTTCTCGAAGCGCAGAAATCGGGCAAGGGCCAGGTCGTTGACGCCGCCATGGTCGATGGCGCGGCGCTGCTTCTGGGCGGCATATACGGCATGGCGGGCGCCGGTCTCTGGAAGGACGAACGCGAAACCAACATGCTCGACGGCGGCGCGCACTTCTATGGCACCTATGAAACCAGAGACGGCAAGTTCGTCTCCATCGGCTCCATCGAACCGCAGTTCTACGAGCTGCTGCTCGAGAAGACCGGCCTGAAGAGCCAGAACCTGCCGGCGCAGATGGACCGCAAGATGTGGGGCGACCTCAAGGCCAAGCTCGAGGGTGTGTTCAAGACCAAGACGCGCGACGAATGGTGCGCGATCATGGAGGGCACCGACATCTGCTTCGCCCCCGTGCTCACCATGCAGGAGGCCTCGCAGCATCCGCATGCCAAGGCGCGCAACGCCTATGTCGATGTGTCGGGCTTCGCACAGCCGGCGGCGGCGCCGCGCTTCTCGCGCACCAAGGAAAGCGTCAAGGGCCCGGCGGCCAAGCGCGGCCAGCACACCGATGAAATTCTCGATCAGAGCGGCTTCTCTGCCAAGGAGATCGGCGAGTTGAAAGCGGCGGGAATCGTCGGCTCACAGTAATGTCAACGCAATGATCCGCGCCTTCGACCTGGCGATCCGGCAGCTCGGCGACCCCCGGCTGCGCGGCATCATCTGGCAGTCGCTCGCCCTGTCGCTGGTGCTGCAGATCGCCATTGGCGTCGTGGCGTGGTGGGTGCTCCAGTCCTTCGCCACGTTCCAGTGGAACTGGCTGAACGAGACCATCCGGTGGCTGGGCGGTGGCGCCGTCGCGGTACTAGCGCTGATGCTGTTTCCGGCGAGCTTCGGCATCGTGATCTCGATCTTCCTCGAACAGATCGCCGACATCGTCGAAAGCGAGCACTACACGAACCTGGGAAAGGCGCGCGGCATTCCGGCATGGACCGGCATCCGTTCCGGCATCGTGTTCCTGCTCACTCTGGTGGCGCTGAATCTCGTGCTGCTGCCGTTCTATCTGGTGTCATTGTTCATCGCCGGGCTCGGCGCGCTGCTGTTCTACGGCGCCAACGGCTGGCTCGCGGGCCGCGAGTATTATGAGCAGGTGGCGCTGCGCCGCCTCGACCCGGCGGAAGTAAAGACCTGGCGCAAGGCCAATGCCGGCGTTCTGTGGGCCACTGGCGTCGCAATCGTGTTTCTCGGCACAATCCCGATCCTGAACCTGATCGTGCCGGTTCTCGGCGTGGCGGCCATGGTCCATGTCGCGCAGACCCTCAGGCCTCCCCTTAAATTGCCGACCCGATCGCGCTAGACTGCAGCCATGAAAAAAGCATTTGGGGCTCTAGCGCTCGTCCTTCTCGTGGGCGGCTGCCTCACCGATTCCGGTCCGCAGTACTCCCTCGCCGGTGGCGAGAAGGGCGTGTTCGTTTCGCGCAATCCGGGCACGCCCATTGCGCTGGACCGCATCAAGGGCATGGACGAGCAGCAGCTCGCGACCACCTTCGGTGCCGCATCGCTCGACCGCAAGGACGAACCGGCCCGCGTGCTGCGTTATCAATCCGATGCCTGCACGCTGTTCGTCTCGCTCTACCGACGCAACGGCGCAACCTGGCGCGCCGAATTCGCCGACGCCTACGACACCCACCTGCGCCCGCTGCCGGCCGACCAGTGCGCCGGCTCAGTGGCGGCGCAGAAGCGGCGCATCGTCTAGCGTCCACAGCCGCCTCACGTCTGCGTGATCGACGTCATCCGAAGTCCCCGC
>CALFRN010000067.1 GCA_937919085.1 uncultured Reyranella sp. | reverse complement strand
CGTTGCGCCGGACCTGAGCCCCGGCTAGTGAGAGCGCATGCGCGTGCTGATCACCCGGCCGGAACGCGAAGCGACAACGCTGGCGACGGCGTTGCGCGAGCGCGGCCACGCGCCGGTTATCGCACCGTTGTTCCGCCTCGAAATTCTGCAGCCACCGGCTGACTTCGCCGCGGCCCTCGCCGCCTGCCAGGCGGTGCTGCTGACCAGCGCCAACGGCGCGCGGGCACTGGCCGAAGCGAGCGAGCAGCGCGCCAAGCCGATCCTGGCTGTCGGCGACACCACGGCCTCTACCGCCGAAGGCCTGGGCTTCGCCGCCGTCGCGTCGGCCGCCGGCGACGGCACGGCGCTGGCCGACCTGGTGCGGCGTGGCCTCGATCCGATGAAGGGCCCGCTGGTCCATGTCTCGGGCGCTGACGTGGCCCTCGATCTCGCCGCGACGCTCGGTGCCGACGGCTTCGACGTCCATCGCTTTACGCTCTATGATGCCCGCGAGGAGAGCGCGCTGCCCGAATCGGCGCGGGCCGCGCTCGCAGCACATGCGGTCGATGCCGCTACTTTCTTCTCGCCGCGCGCGGCGAGACTGTTCTCCAGGTTGACGGGCGAAGCCGGCCTGACGAGTGCCGTTCGCGACGTTACCGCCATCGCCATCAGCCCGGCGGCGCTCGAACCGCTGGCGGCATTGCCTTTCAAGGCGGCGGTCGCGGCGGCGCGGCCGACCCGCCAGTCCGTGCTGGATGAGATCGACCGACTGGCCGAAGCCGGCGTACAAGGATCGGAACCCATGACCGACACTCCCTCTCCAGATTCCCCCAAAGTGCCGGCCGCGGCTCCACCGGTCGTAGTCCACCGCGGCCTCGGCGTTTTCGGTGCCTTCATCACCGGCCTCATTGCCGCCGTGCTGGTGCTGGCGGGTGCGGTGATCTCGCTGCCGTTCTGGCCCGAGGAAATCCGCGTGCTGTGGCGTGGCCAGGCGGCCGCGACGGCACCGACGCCGGCCATCGACCTGCAGGCGGTGCGCGCCGACGCCGCCGTCGTGGCCAAGACCACGGTCGACGAGGCCCGGCGCGAAATCAGCGCCCGGATCGACGATCTCGAGAAGCGGGTGCGCGCCATATCCGCAACGGCGGCCGACCGGCCAGCCGCTGCGGCCGATCCCGCCATCGCCGAACTGCGCGGCAAGATCGAAGCCCTGGAAAGCCGGCCTTCCGCTCCGGCCGCGCCGGCTCCCGCACCACCGGCGCCCGCGGCAAGCGATGAGTCCGACAAGGAAATCGCCGCACTTCGCCTCGAGATCGCGACCCTGCGCTCGACCTTGCAGGGGCTCGACCAGGCCGTGGCCGGACAAAAGGACGAAGCCACCCGCCAGCGCGAGCAGGCCAAGGCGCTGGCCGAGGTCGTCGAAAAGGCGCGCGCCGAAGCCAGCGTGCTCGGCGCCAACGACAAGAAGGCGCTGGCCGCCGCCCGCGCCTCGGCGGTGATCGGCGTCGCCGCCCGTCTCAGCTCGGCGCTCGAGTCCGGCCTGCCCTTCGCCTCGGAACTGGCGCTGCTGGCGCCGCTGGCGCAAGGCGACGCCAAGCTTGGCGAGATCACGACCGTGCTGCAGCCCTATGCACAGAACGGCGTCGCCTCGCGCGCGGCGCTGGCCGCCGGCTTCCCCGCGGTCGCCAAGGCGGCGCTGGCCGACGACCTGGCCGACGATTCATTCGGCGAGAGGCTGCTCGGCAAACTGAAGAACATCGTGTCGCTGCGCCGGGTCGGCGCCGACGTCGCGGGCGATTCGGTCGAAGCCAGGCTGGCGCGTGCCGAAGCCGCACTCAACGCCGGCGACGTCGCCAAGGCAGTCGAACTGGTGAAATCGCTGCCGCCGCAAACCGCCAAGGCCACATCGGCGTGGCTGGCGCGCGGCGAGGCCCATCTCGCGGCCAAGGGCGCGGTCGATCAGCTCGCGGCCCACGCCACCACCCTGCTCGGCGCGGCACGGTAGGCCGCGATGACCGCACTGCGCATTCTGCTCTGGTTCGCCATCGCCGCCGCGGCGATGCTGGGTGCGGTGTGGCTGGCTGAGCGGCCGGGCACCGTCACCGCCCAGTGGCATGGCTGGCGGCTCGACACCAGCGTCGGCGTGTTGGTGATCGCCGTGATGGTGTTGATCCTGGTGGCCGTGGTGCTGTGGCTGCTGTGGCGATGGATCGTGGGCGCGCCGGGCGCGCTGCTCGACGGCTGGGGCGAAAGCCGCCGCCGGCGCGGCTACCGGGAATTGACCCAGGGACTGGCGGCTGCGGCCGCCGGCGACGGCACCGAGGCGCAGAAGCACGCGCGCAAGGCCGAGAAGCTGCTCTCCGAACCGCCATTGACGCTGCTGCTGTCGGCCCAGGCGGCCCAGCTCACCGGCGATCGCGACGCTGCCAAGCGCGCCTTCGACGCCATGCTCGAAGACGACCAGATGGCCTTTCTCGGCCTGCGCGGATTGATCGGCCAGGCGCTGCGCGACGGCGACCAGACGAAAGCGCTGGGCTATGCCGAACGCGCCTTCGCGCTCAGGCCGCAGACGTCGTGGGTCGTGCATTCGCTGTTCGACATGCAGGCCCAGACCGGACTGTGGAAGGCCGCCCAGGAGACGCTGGACTCGGGCACGCGCCGCAAGGTCGTGGCCGCGGACAAGGGCCGCACGCTGAAGGCGCTGTTGCTGGTCGAACGCAGCCGCGAGGCCGAACGCACCGGCCACGACAGCGATGCGCTGACCCTGGCACGCGAGGCGTTCGGCCTGGCGCCGGAGCGCATTGCGGCAACGCTGCGGCTGGCCGAGCTGCAGCTCAAGGCGGGTGACGCCAAGCGTGCCATGAAGACCGTGGAACGCGGCTGGGCCGTGGCGCCGCATCCCGATCTGGTTGCCCTCTATCTCAAGGCTTCTGGCGAGTCCGAGCCGCTGAAGCGCATCGCCGTGGTGCGCCGCCTCGC
>CALFRN010000066.1 GCA_937919085.1 uncultured Reyranella sp. | reverse complement strand
GAGGGCCTGACCAAGGCGCTGGGCGTGCAGGTCTGCGCCTCGGCCGACTTCAAGGAAGTCTGTAGCGAGCCGCTGGTCTCGCTCGGCACCCACCGTCTGCGTGGCGTGCCCAGTCCCGTCGAGATTTTCACGCTGCCGAAATGACGCCGGCCGGGCGCACCGTCAGACCAGCGCCTTCCAGTCCTCGATCCAGGTAAGCGCCTCCTCGTCGGGCAGGGGCTGCTCCGAGGCGTCGACCTCCAGCCGCTCGCCGATGCGCGTCGCGCCGCACGATGCAAAGATCTCGTCGAGTTTCTTGCCGCCGCCGCAGAAAGTGTCCTGGTAGGTCATGTCGCCCAGCGCGATGATGCCGTAGCGATGTCCCGACAGGTCCGGCCGGTCGCGCGCCAGCGCCTCGGCCAGCGGCAGGATGTTGGTCGGGATGTCACCCGCGCCGTGCGTGGCGCAGACCACCAGCAGCACGTCGTTGCCGAGGAAGTCGGCGGCGCTGGCGGCGGCGTCGCTCACGTTGACGGCGTGGCCGGCGCTCGCGAGCACCGGCTTCAGCGCATCGGCCACCATCTGGGCGTTGCCCGATTCGGTGCCGACCAGGATCAGGATGCTGGCCATTGCCACCGGACATACGGGACCGCGTGTCGCCCTGCGACGCGACCGGTTGGCGCGGGGCCGGTTGGCTTGAGGGTGGTCGCATGCCAGTCTGCGGTGCATGGAAGAAACCCCGGTTCTGGCCGCTCTGCAGAGCGGCGTCCTCACGCTGACGCTCAACCGCCCGCAACGGCTGAACGCCATGAGTCACGCGCTGATCGAGGCGATGCTTCGCGAGCTCGCGCGCGCCCGTGACGATGCCGCGGTGCGGGCGGTGCTGCTGACCGGCACCGGCCGCGGCTTCTGCGCCGGCGCCGACCTCGCGGGCGCCGGTCCCGGCATGGTCGATGCCGACGGCAAGCCCGACCTCGGCGTCGCCATGGACCGGCTGTTCAATCCGATGATCCGCGCCATGCGCGATCTTCCCAAGCCGATCGTCGCCGCCGTCAATGGCGTGGCGGCGGGCGGCGGCGCCAACCTGGCGCTGGCCTGCGATATCGTGATCGCCGCGCGGTCCGCGCGTTTCGACCAGGCCTTCGTGCGGATCTCGCTGATCCCCGACCTCGGCGGCACCTGGTTCCTGCCGCACACCGTGGGCGATGCCCGCGCCCGGGCGCTGGCCATGCTGGGCGCGTCGGTGCCGGCGGAAGAGGCCCATCGCATGGGCATGGTCTGGCAGGTCGTCGACGATGCCGCCCTGATGGACGAGGCCGGAAAGATCGCCCAACGCCTCGCTTCGGGCCCGACGCGTTCCTACGCCGCGATCAAGGATGCCATGAACCGCGCCGGCACCAACACGCTCGACCGGCAGCTCGATCTCGAACGCGACGCCCAGCGCGAGCTTGGCCGCAGCGCCGATTTCAAGGAAGGCGTGGCGGCCTTCCTCGCCAAGCGGCCGGCCAACTTCACGGGACACTGACATCATGGCTTACGAAAAGATCCTGCTTGCCCGCGACAACGGCCTCGCCACGCTCACCTTCAACGCGCCCGACCGGCTGAACGCCGTCTCGCGCAAGATGATCGCCGAGATCAAGACCTGCTGGGAGGAACTGGCGGCCGACGACACCGTGCGCGCCGTGCTGATCACCGGCGCCGGCCGCGGCTTCTGCGCCGGTGCCGACCTTGCCGATCCCGACCGCGATTCCGGCGCCACTGCCGACTCCGGTGCCGCGCTGGAAAAGTTCTTCAATCCGGTGATCCGCGCCATGCGCGCGATCCCAAAGCCGACCGTCGCCGCGGTGAACGGCGTGGCGGCCGGTGTCGGCATGAGCTTCGCGCTTGCCGCCGACATCGCCGTCGCCGGCAAATCCGCTTCGTTCCTGCAGGCCTTCGCCCGCATCGGCCTGCTGCCCGACGGCGGCAGCACCTGGTTCCTGCCGCGGCTGGTGGGCGACCAGCGGGCACGGGCGCTGGCCATGCTGGCGCCGCAGATTCCGGCCGAACAGGCGAAGGAATGGGGCCTGATCTGGGACGTGGTCGACGACGCCGACCTGATGACGACCGCCACCGGGATCGCGCGCAAGCTCGCCGACGGTCCGACACTGGCGCTGGCCCGGATCAAGGACGCGCTGGGTCAGTCCAGCGGCAACGATCTCGGCCGGCAGCTCGACGTCGAGCGCGACTTCCAGCGCGAACTGGGACGCAGCGAAGACTTCAAGGAGGGCGTCATGGCCTTCCTTGCCAAGCGCAAGGCCGACTTCAAGGGAAAATAAGAGAAGGAAACGACATGACGCCGCACAAGGAAATCACCTCGGGCCTGCGCTTTCCCGAGGGGCCCATCGCCATGCCCGACGGCTCGGTGATCCTGGTCGAGATCGCACGCGAGACGCTGACCCGCGTTACGCCCGACGGCAAGCAACACATCGTGGCCAGGATGCCCGGCGGGCCCAATGGCGCCGCGGTGGGCCCGAAGGGACAGATCTTCGTCTG
The DNA here is from genome assembly GCA_937919085.1 of uncultured Reyranella sp. GTDB lineage: Bacteria > Pseudomonadota > Alphaproteobacteria > Reyranellales > Reyranellaceae > Reyranella. The sequence continues at coordinate 8,509 of CALFRN010000066.1, read as the reverse complement.
CAACAACGGCGGCTTCAACTGGATCGAACGGCCCGACGGCCGGCTGTTTCCCGGCACCCAGCCCGCTTCCTACAAGGGCGGATCGATCCAGACCGTCGATCCCGAGACCGGCAAGGTCGAGACGCTCTACGATTCGTGCGATGGCCGCAAGCTGAACGGTCCCAACGACATCGTGTTCGACAACTCGGGCGGCTTCTGGTTCACCGATCTCGGCAAGACGCGCGAGCACGACAGCGATCGCGGTGCCGTCTATTACGCCAAGGCCGACGGTTCGAAGATCGAACAGAAGGTCTTTCCGCTGGAGCGGCCCAACGGCTGCGGCCTCTCGCCGGATGAAAAGACGCTCTATGTCGTGGAGACGCCGACCGCGCGCTGCTGGGCTTTCGAGCTGTCCGCGCCCGGCGTCATCAAGGACGCCAACGGCCCGTATCGCGGCGAGAAGGGCCGGGTGATCGCGGGGCTGGGCGGTTACCAGATGTTCGATTCTCTGGCCGTCGATTCGGCCGGTCATATCTGCGTCGCCACCCTGATCACCGGCGCCGTGTCCGACATCTCGCCCGACGGTGCGTCGGTGACGCAATACAAGCTGCCCGATCCGATGGTCACCAACGTCTGCTTCGGCGGCAAGGACCTGCGAACCGCTTTCGCCACGCTCTCGATGACCGGCAAGCTGGTCAGTTTCGAATGGCCGCGTCCCGGGCTGAAGCTGAATTACCTGAACAAGTGAGGTGCGCGCCATCGTGGGGGAGATCGCTCCGACCCGCGATGGCAGTACAGTTCATCCCTTCGCCAGCGCCCGGACCTCGCGGCTGGCGACGATCTTGCCGTTCGAATAGGCCTCGTGGTTGTCATCGACGTCGCCCAGCTTGTAGCGGTAGTTCACCATCATGGCGTAGGCCTGACGAAGGCCGTTCGCGCTGGTGTCGCCCAGCCAGTTCAGGCGTTCGACGATGGCACCGTTGCCGAGGTGGAAGTGGGCGACGCGATCGAGGGCGCGGCCCTGGGCGTCGGCCGCGGTGAGATACTGCGCAGCCAGGCGCGACAGGATCGGCCGCAACGACTTGTTGATCGCCGGGACTTCCCACCAGCTCGGCCGATCGAGCAGGCTGCGCACTGCCGCGGCGCCGTTGGCGTTGTCGATCACCGGCGTCAGCGACGCGATCTCGCCCGTGGTCAGCGCGGCGTCGCCCTCGTTCTTCAGGCGGCCGTCGATGTAGTGCCGCAGGCCGGGGATCGGCGACAGGGTCGCGAAATCCTTGATGTTGGGCAGGTCGTTTGCCAACTGGTCGGCCACGCGCTTGATCAGGAAGTTGCCGAAGCTGATGCCTGCCAGGCCCTGCTGGCAGTTCGATATCGAATAGAAGATCGCCGTATTGGCCTCGCGCGGATCTCGCGTCTCGGCCTTGGCGTCGAGCAGGCGCTGGACGTTTCCCGCCAGGCCGTCGACCAGCGCCACTTCGACGAAGATCAGCGGTTCGTCGGGCATGCGCGGATGGAAGAAGGCAAAGCAGCGGCGATCCGAATCGAGCCGGTTCTTGAGGTCGCGCCACGAGCGGATGGCATGTACGGCCTCGTAGGCGACGAGCTTCTCCACCAGCGCCGCCGGCGAATTCCAGTCGATGCGCACCAGATCGAGGAAGCCGACGTCGAACCAGGCGCCGAGCAGCGGTCGCAGGTCCTGGCCGAGCGTGCGCGCGGCGGCGTCGCTGCGGCCCAGCACCAGCAGCTCGGCGCGCAAGTCGACCACGAACTTCACGCCTTGCGGCACGCCGACGAATTCGTGCAGCAGCCGCACCGCCGGCGGTTCCAGGGCCTTGGCCAGCGCTCGGGGTGGCTCCTTGGAAGTTCTCCAGCGTTCGACCGTGGCCATCGCCGCTTCGCGCGGCAGGCCGTAGTCATGGGCCAGTGTCAGCAGGAATTTCTTGCGCCCGGCCGGCGACAGCGAAAGATAGGCCTGCCCCAGTTCGGCGGCGCGTCCGCGCCGCGCCGTCTCGCCGCCCTTGGCCGCCAGGCAGGCATCGATCCGGCTTTTCAGTCGCGGGATATCGTCGTCGGGCAGGTCGGGACGCAAGGACGCCCCCACGACTTCGCGGGCGCCGCGTGCGGTGTCGCGAAAGGCGCCACGCAGCCGTTCAAGGGTGCGGTCGAAGGTGTCGGAGAATGGAAGGGCCATGGCGCCGATTATGTCACGGCGGATGTGTCACTCCAGTGGCAGCGACGAGCGCGGCTTTACCTGCGACGCTTTGGCGGCGGCCATGGCATCGTCATGATCCGCCATCGAATGGCGCCGACAAGAGCCTCGTTCGACGAGCAGGAGTTCAGATATAATGATTGCGCCATGTCGCGCCATGCAGCCGACCGGACGGTACGCTGGCTCCAGAATGCCGGAAAGGTAGGGTTGCTGGCTTGATTTCAAGGGCTATCGGACCTGCGGCACTGCTGCTCGTTTCCGTTGCTGCCGGCCTGATAGCCATCGAATTCCTGGCGTCGGCCCATGTTCCGGCATGGCCCGCGCATGCGCTGCGCTCCTACGTCCCATTGAATATGCCGGCCGCGGCGCCGGGCGACATTGCAAAGCCGTGGATGGCCGAATCCTTCAACTCATGGGGAATGAGGGACAGGGAGCACTCGATCAGCAGGCCACCGGACATAAGGTCCCGGATTGTCTTCGTCGGCGACAGCTTCGTGGAATTTCAGGGCCTCAGTCGGACCCTGCCTGCCATGGTTGAAGAGAAATTTGCGGCCATGGGGCAGGCCGGCATCGAAACGATCAATCTTGGCGTGAGCGGCACGGGATTGAACAGTTACTACTATCGTCTGCGTGACGTGGCGCTGCGATTGTCGCCAGACGTATTGACCGTCTTTTTCTTTTCAGGGAACGACTTCCTGCTCGATGGCAGCGGCTATTCGGCCGAAGTGTTCCCGCCTCTGGTCGACGAGTCGCCGGGACGATCCCTGATGGGAAGGGTGATGCCCCATGCGAACTGGCTGATCGTCAATCGCCTGCGTCAATCCGAGGTCCTGAAGGGCAACAAGCTCGTCCCTGACGAATTTGCGATCCTGCAACGCCATATTCGGGCGCCGATCGAACAACGGGCCGCCCTTCTGGCCCGGCACATGAACCGCTTCTACTACCCCCAAATCTCCGAGGACAAACTGTCGGAAGTGCTTTCCCGTGGCGACGGCAGGTTTCTCGCTGCATTCGAGGCAAGGCCGTTCGACGAGGAAATCCTGGCAGGATGGCTGCCTGACCTGATTTTGCGCGACGAGCTTGGGGCGAATCCGTTTGCAGCGGTGAAGTCGCGCGAGGATGCGGCCGGCTTCGTCAAGCCCGCGGACGTCGAGGCAAACCTGTCGTGGCTGCTTCAAATGGAAAAGCTGGCGACGTCGCACGGCGTGCCGATCCAGTTCTTCATCATACCGGCGGGGTCGGTCGATCCCGAGTTCGTGGAATTCTGGAAGCCCTGGCCGCGCTACTACAGCTGGTACCTCCATTGCGATTTGCGTCATGACCTGCTGGTACAGGAATTGCGGAAGACGCACCTCTCGTTCGTCGATTTGAAGCCGGTTTTCGACGGCATACCCGGGACCTACCGGAAGTCCGACGCGCACTGGACCGAACTCGGATTGCGCATCGCCGCCGATGTGGTTTTCAAGCAATTGCAGAGGGTGATCAAGGCGGAGCCGCCTGCATCCGGAAGACCGAGTCGTGACGTAGTACGTCCGTGATGTGAACGCAGCATCGCCTGTGACGTTTTGACAGGCGTTATGGCAGCTCCAAGGCCCGCCACAGATACCAGCTCGCCACCGTGCGGTAGGGCCGCCATTTCTCGCCGGCCTTTTCCAGTGCCGGCGGCGAGGGCAGGGCGCGTTTCCGGAAAGCTTTCGCGTAGGCCTTGCGCAGGCTGTAGTCGTCGAGCGGCAGCACGTCGGGGCGGCCGAGCCGAAACATCAGGAACATGTCGGCGCTCCAGCGGCCGATGCCGCGCACCTTCACCAGTCGCTCGATCAGTTCGGCATCCGCGAGCGCCTGCGCTTGCTCCAGCGTCGGCAGTTCGCCGCCTGCCGCGCGCTGCGCGAGATCCTTGATCGCCAGCACCTTGGCACGCGACAGGCCGCAGCCGCGCAATCCCTCGTCGGGCGTCGCCAGAATATGGCGCGGTGTGAAACCCGCGGTCGCACGGGGATAGAGCGCCTCGACGCGGCCGTAGATCGTGGCCGCGGCCTTGTTTGAGAGCTGCTGGTAGACGATTGCCTCGGCCAGTGCGCCGAACAGACTGCGCGAGGCCTTGAGCTCCATGCGGAACGGACCGACCGCCTCGATGATCGCGGCGAGCGCGGGGTCGGCGGCCTTGAGGCGCGCCACTGCCGTGGCGGGCCTGAAGGGAAATCCCCTCATTGCTGCTGCTGGGCGAACAATGGCCCGGCACCGACTGCCGCTGCGCCCTCGATCTCCAGCATGCGCCGCTTGGTCGAGACGCCGCCATTGGCCGAGAAGCCGCCCATCTTGCCGTCGGCGCCCAGCACGCGATGGCAGGGCACGATGATGGCGACGGGATTGCGGCCAAGCGCCTGGCCGACTTCACGCGCCTCGTGCGGCACGCCGAGAGACCTGGCGATCTCGCCATAGGTCATGGTGCGGCCAGGCGGGATGGTGCGTGCCACTTCGTAGACCCTGCGGTGGAATTCCGGTGCGGCCTCGAGGTCGAGCGGAATGCCGGCCAGATCCGACGCTTCGCCCCTGAGCAACCCCAGTACGCGCTCGATGGCGCGACCGATCCCGGGTGGCGGCGCACTCTCGATCGCCCCGGGCCAGCGCCGCTTCAACCGGGCGCGTGTTGCATCCGCCGTCGCCTCGGGCAGTTGCAGCCCGGCGACGCCGCGTGCGGTCCAGGCGATGCCGCAGGCGCCGATGGGTGTGTCGAAAAGGGCGAAACCTTGTGCGGTCATGGCGTTACGTTCTCTCTAACCGGACATCCAGTCAAGTCGGTGCCTGTCATCAAACTGGCACCTGACGTGGATAGATTGCGGCAGTCGAGTAGAGCCGGAGTCGCGCGGTTGGCCTATCCGCTGGATGAGAGCAATGTCCGTCTGAGCGACGCGGTTCGCCGCCATCGCGGCCTGTCCCGCGAGGGGCTGCTGGAGCGCCTGTTCGAACGGCTGTTCCGCGGCCTTGTCTATGCCCAGATCTGGGAAGACCCGGAGATCGACCTCGAGGCGCTGGCACTCGGGCCCGACAGCCATGTCGTGGCGATCGCCTCGGGCGGCTGCAATGTGCTGTCGTATCTCACGGCGGGGCCGGCCCGAATCACCGCGGTCGATCTCAGCCGGGCCCACGTGGCGCTCGGCCGCCTCAAGCTGGTGGCGGCCAGCCGCCTGCCGTCGTGGGAGGCCTTCTACCGTTTCTTCGGTGCGGCCGACGACGAGGCCAATGTCGCGGCCTACGACCGTTTGATCGCGCCGCATCTCGATGCCGAAAGCCGCGCCTACTGGGAAGCCCGCAGCCTGCTGCAGCTTGGCCGCCGGCATATTTCGATCTTTGCCCGCAAGGCCTATCGCCACGGCGTGCTCGGCCGCTTCATCGGCTTCGCCCACGTCGCCGCGCGCCTCCATGGCGTCGACCTGCGCGATCTGCTCGGCGCCCGCACGATGGCCGAACAGAGACAGTTCTTCGAGAGCACGCTGGCGCCCCTGTTCGATCGGCGGGCGGTGCGCTGGGTGACCGGTAATCGACTCTCGCTCTATGGCCTGGGCATCCCGCCGGCGCAGTACGAGGCGCTGGCCGGCGGACGTGCCATGGGGGTGGTGCTGCGCGAGAGGGTCGAGCGGCTGGCCTGCGGCTTCGATCTCGACGACAACTACTTCGCCTGGCAGGCCTTTGGCCGCGGCTACAGCCGCGACGACGAGGGGCCGCTGCCACTCTACCTGCGGCGCGACCGGTTCGAGCTGGTCCGTGCCCGCGCCGACCGGGTCGAGGTGTTGAACCGCTCGGTCACGGAATATCTCGCGGCCTGCCCGGATGCCTCGCGCGATCGCTATGTGCTGCTCGATGCCCAGGACTGGATGACCGACGCCCAGCTCAACGCGCTGTGGCGCGAGATCACGCGCACGGCGCGGCCCGGCGCGCGGGTGATCTTCCGGACAGCGGCTGAACCGTCGCTGCTTCCTGGCCGCCTCGACCCGCAACTGCTCGGGCGCTGGCGCTACGAGGCAACGGCCTCGCTGGCGTTCACGGCGCGCGATCGCTCGGCGATCTATGGCGGGTTTCATCTCTATGTCCTGGAGGGCTGAACGGTGAGCGACACCGTGGCGATGTCCGACCTGATGGACCGCATCTATCGCCGGCAGCGTCATCTCTACGACAGCACCCGGAAATACTATCTGCTGGGCCGCGACCGGCTGATCGAGCGCCTGTCGCCGCCATCGGGTGGCCGCGTGCTGGAGATCGGCTGCGGCACGGCGCGGAACCTTGTTGCCGCGGCGGGGGTCTATCCGCACGCCAGGTTCTACGGCATCGACATTTCGGCCGCGATGATCGAGACCGCCCGCGCGAAGGTTGCGCGTTCGGGGCTGTCACCGCGCATTCGACTGGCCTGCGGCGACGCGACCGGCTTCGATACCCAGCTGCTGTTCGGCGTGCCGGGCTTTTCACGGGTGTTCCTGTCCTACAGCCTGTCGATGATCCCGCAATGGCGCGTGGCGCTCGCGCAGTCGCTGGCCTGTCTGCTGCCGGGTGGCGAACTGCATATCGTCGATTTCGGGGACCAGGAACAACTGCCGCCCTGGTTCCGTCGCGGCCTGCGGATCTGGCTGGCGCAGTTCCATGTCGACCCGCGCGACGGGTTGGAAGGCGAACTTGCTGCTCTCGAAATGCATGCGGGCGGCCTGCGCGGTTTCGAGCGGCCGTACCGCGGTTATGCCCAGTACGCCGTGTTCCGGAAGGCTTGACAGGATAATGTTCGGTAAGCTGGAAATAGCCGAGCAGAAACTTGCCTGAGTGACACCGAAGTCAATTCCATCTCTCCGCTTCCTGCTTCCCGCCGATCGACTGCGATGTCGAGGCGGGCGGGCGAATTTCAAGACATCGCGTTCTGAGCGACATGCGGCAGCGGTTCCCGGTTCGGAAAGCGGCGGCGGATCAACCGGTGGAATGGATCTGTCGCCCACGGCGGCTTCGACAGTGGCGTCCTTGAAAATGTCGCTTGTAGCCATGTCGCATAGCGATAGCCCCGTTGTCGGTGGGGTATTGGCAAGTTCTTCGGGGGGGTGCTACCCCGGCAATAGTGATTTTGCGTGGGAGTGCCCGAGATGACCGAAGCCTTCATTTGCGACGCGATCCGTACCCCCGTCGGCCGCTACAACGGCGGGCTGGGCGCGATGCGGGTCGATGACCTGGCGGCCCATCCGATCAAGGCGCTGATGCAGCGCAACGCCAACGTCGATTGGGGCGCGGTCGACGATGTGATCTACGGCTGCGTCAACCAGGCGGGCGAAGACAATCGCAATGTCGCGCGCATGGCCGGGCTGTTGGCCGGCCTGCCGGTCGAGGTCGCGGGGGCCACGGTCAACCGTCTCTGCGGCTCGGGCCTTGAAGCTGCCGGCCACGCCGCACGTGCGGTCAAGCTGGGCGAGGCCGACATGATGATTGCCGGCGGCGTCGAGGGCATGACCCGGTCGCCCTACGTCATGGGCAAGCCCGAGGGCGCGTTCGACCGCTCGATGAAGCTCGAAGACACCGTGCTGGGCTGGCGCTTCGTCAATCCGCGCATGAAGGCAGCCTACGGCGTCGATCCGATGGGCCAGACGGCCGAGAATGTCGCCCTGGAACACCAGATCAGCCGCACCGACCAGGACGCTTTCGCCTATCGCAGCCAGCGCCGCTGCAAGGCCGCGCAGGACCGCGGGTTCTTCGAGCGTGAAATCGTCAAGGTCTGCGTCAAGAAGGGCAAGGCCGAGATCATCGTCGAGAAGGACGAACATCCGCGCGGCGACACCACGATGGAGACGCTGTCCAAGCTTTCGGCGGCATTCCGCGAGGGCGGCTCGGTGACGGCGGGAAATTCCTCGGGCCTGAACGACGGCGCCTGCGCCATGATCATCGCCTCCGAGGCGGCGGCCAAGGCGAACGGGCTGACGCCACGGGCGCGTATCCTGGGGACAGTCTCGGCCGGCGTGCCGCCGCGCGTCATGGGCATCGGCCCGGTGCCGGCGACGCAGAAGCTGCTGGCCCGGCTCGGCATGACCCTGGCCGATTTCGACACGATCGAACTCAACGAGGCGTTTGCGGCACAAGCACTCGCCGTGTTGCGGCAACTCGGCCTTTCCGACGATGCCGAGAACGTCAACCCCAACGGCGGCGCCATCGCACTCGGCCATCCCCTCGGCGCCTCGGGTGGCCGTTTGATGATCACCGCACTCAACCAGCTCGAGGCCACCGGCGGCAAGCGCGCACTTGCCACCATGTGCATCGGCGTCGGCCAGGGCATCGCATTGGCGCTGGAGCGCGTCT
>CALFRN010000065.1 GCA_937919085.1 uncultured Reyranella sp. | reverse complement strand
TGCGGCAGGATATGGCGGAACATCAAACGCTTGTGCGAGGCGCCGATGCCGCGCGCCGCCTCGACATACTGCATTTCCTTGAGCGACAGCACGACCGAGCGGATGACCCGGCCGCCGAACGGTATTCGCGTGACGGCAATGGCCACGATCACGGTGCCGAGCCCGCCGCCCAGCGCCATGGCGATCGCCATCGCCAGTATCAGGTCGGGAAAGGACTGCAGGAATTCGATCAGCCGTTGGCTGATCATGTCGAAGCGCCCGCCGAAGTAGCCGCAGGCCAGCCCCCACAGCGCGCCGACCGTGGTGCCGAACAGCACAGCGCCGAACGCCACGGTAAGCGAGGCGCGGCTGCCGTAGATCACCCGACTGAGCGTGTCGCGGCCGATCTGGTCGGTGCCGAACCAGTGGTTTTCGCTCGGTGGCTTCGTCATGGCCCGAAAGTCCGACTTCAACGGCGGATAGGGCACGATGATGGGCGCCGCGACGGACATCGCCACGATCGCCGCCGCAATGCAGCCCCAGAAGGCCGAAAGCGGCGCGCTGCGAAAAAAGCGGCGAAGCCCGGTCCGGAAAACGCTCCAACGCGACGGCGCGGCGGGAAGTACATGCTCGGTGCGATCGAGAGCGGTCATTGGTAACGGATCCTCGGATCGAGCAGGGCGATGGCGACGTCGACCAGGATGTTCAGAAACACGAACACCACGGCATAGAGGAAGACCAGGTTCTGCATGACGAAGACGTCGCGCTCGCTGACCGCGGTGAACATGGCATAGCCCAGCCCTGGTGTGCCGAAGGCCCGCTCGACCGGAATGGAGCCCGCCAGCACCAGGCCCATCAGCACGCCCGACAGCGTGATCACCGGTAGCATGGCGTTGGGCAAGGCGTGCAGCGAAATCACCAGCCGGCCGTTCAGCCCCTTGGCGCGTGCCGTGCGAACGTAATCCTCGCGGATCACTTCCAGCAAACTGGAGCGCGCCATGCGCGCGATGTAGGCAGCCTGGCCGAGCCCGAGCACGACCGCCGGCCCGATCACCAGTTGCAGGTTGTCCAACGGGTTTTCGAACAGTCCGGCTCCGGCCATCGGTGCGCGATAGCCGAACCAGAACAACAGACCCAGCACGATCAGCATGCCAACCCAGAAGCCGGGCACCGCCAGGAACAGGATGCTGATGAAGCGCACCGCGCTGTCGGCCACACTGTTGGGCTTGAGCGCACTCACGATCGCCACCGGAATGCCGACGATCCACGAGATCAGAACCGACAGCAGGGCGATCTCGGCGGTCAACGGCCCGCGCCGCAGGATCATGTCGGCCACGCTCTCGGAGCGGAAGAACGAGTGGCCCCAGTCGCCGCGCACGATGTCCTTGACCCACGCGAAATACTGCACCCACAGGGGATCGCTGAGGCCGAGGTCCTTCATGTAGTTGGCGCGCTGCGCCTCGGTGAGCTTAGTCATGCCTTCGGGTCCGAAGATCGCGACCAGCGGATCTCCGGGCAGGATGCGCATCACCACGAAGACCATGATCGACACGCCGACCACCGTCAGCGCGCCGAAGGCCAACCGCCGGGCGATGTAGCTATACAAGTGCCAGCCCCATGACGCGTCTCCCGGATGCACGCCTCTGTGGGCGTTTGGTCCCGGCCACCATCATAGGGCCGTTTGCGGCGCCAAGGCTATCGGCTCCTGCTGCTAGGGGTTGAGCGGTTTGATCGTCTCCTGCCCCTTGATCGAGAATCTGGCGATTTCCTTAGCGTCGAGGTTCATCTTCATCAGGTCGATCGAGCGGATCTGGCTGTTGGCGTAGGTCCGAATGTAGAAACGCCTGGCCTTGAGATCGTTGGCGCTGGTCCACAGCGTGTAGTCGGCCACGACGTTGCCGTGCGCATCCTTCTTCTCGTCGCGCGCCGCCCCCCTGGGGATGTCGAAATTGTTGAGGATGTGAAAGGCCTCCAGGACCGCCTCACCGCCCGTCGCCGCCGGCAGGATCGACTGGCTGAAGGCCACCGCGCGCACGAACCGCGAGGGCGGCGTGAAGTCGCCCGGCATGCCCAGCATGCCCGAGCCCTGGCCGATCGGCTCGAGCTTGACCTTGCCCAGCATGACCGGTGGTGCGTTGTAGATGGAGAAGTTCAGGTAGTTCCGGAGATTGGTCATGTGCCAGTCGAAGCTCGGCGAATTGGTGATGACACCCAGCGGATTGTCGGAAACGGTGAGCTTGCCGCCCAGATATTCGATCACGATGCTATTGCCGGCGGCGTCATGCACGATGTAGTGGACCGGCGGCGCGAATCCCCAGGCCTTCAGCACGACGGCTGGCGCCACGATGCCGGCGATTGCCGTGCGCGCTTCTTCGACCGTCGCCACGGTCTCCAGCAGCCACGACCCGATCTGCCACGGCGCCAGTGTCTTGGCCGCGTCGGCCGCGGTGTAGGGCATGTAGCCGGCGCTATCGGGGAAGTAGAACAGCCCGACCGCCAGCCCCTTCTCGTTCAGCCCGTCGAAGATATAAGGCAGGCCGGCGCCGTTGGCGCCGACGCTGGCGTACTTCGTCGTCCACTGGAGCCCGCGCTTGCCGTCCGGTGTGTCGCCGCTGCGGGCAAAACCGCGCGGCACCACGAGGACTTCCGAATCGAGCTCGATGGCGAATTCGAGTGTACGCGCATGAACCGCCGTGCCGTCCGTCGCCTTGAGAAAGATGCCGGTGCAGGCCTCGGCCGCCGGTGCGAGGCTGGCGATCAGCAGGCTTGCGATGCCGGCCGCCGCGCTCAGGCGTCCGGTGTTCGAAATGGGCCGCATATCTGCTCCTTCGCGTTGTTGTCCGCTAGTCGTAGCCGATACGGTGCTACAGGAACACCGCCGGCTGGCCGCCGAGGAGGATGTGTCCAACGGCCTCGTAGTGGGCGCCGCGCGACTGGATCTGCTGGCTGAGCGTGTGCATGTCGCGGAAGCGACGCTCGAACGGGCTGCCCGGGAAAATGGCATCGACACCGGCCGCCTTGAAAGCGAAGTCGGCGCAGTCGATGGCGGTGTGGATGGCATGCGTACAGGCGAGCCGTGTTCCGGCGCGACCGGGAATATCCATCGGCCCCGCCGCACTGGCACGCTCATACAACGTCGCGATGACATCGAGCAGGTACGCGCGTGCAGCACCCAGCCGCGCCTCATGGCGCGCCACGTCGGCCTGCACGGTCGGACTGTCGGCCATGCGGCCGAGATTGCGCGGCGCCTTCGTGGTGGCGAGTTCGATCAGGCCATCCAGCATCGCCCGCGCGATGCCGAGCCCAACGCCGGCGACGCCCACGGCATAGAGTCCGGCGTGCGTGAAGGAATAGAGCGGCCCGGTCTCGCGGCGTAGAGCCGGATCCTCGCGCTGGCTTGAATAGGCCTCGGGGATGAACACGTCATCGAAGGTATAGGAGTCCGATGCCGTCCCGCGCAGTCCAATGGTGTTCCAGGTGTCGAGCAACGCCGCCTGCCCGACCGGGCAGAGCAGGATGCGCTGGCCCGGCCGGCCGTAGCTGTTGAGCCTGAGCTCGCCGCCCTCCTCTTCCACCAGGGCATGCGCACCCATCCAGTTGGCGGCGCGGCAGCCACTGGCGAAATCCCAGCGGCCGCTGATCCGATAGCCGCCGGGAACGGCCCTGGCGCGTGCCTCGTTGGGCGGGCCCCAGCTCACGACGGTGTGCGGATCGCGCCAGATCTCGCGCGCCACGTCGAGCGCGATGTAGGCGCCGACCAGCGCCGAGCTGTTGCCGACGAAGAGGTTCCAGGCGACCGACGCATCGTGGCGCGCCACTTCCTCGACCGACGCCATATAGGCGCCCGGCGCCACCTCCTCGCCACCCGCCGACCGCGGCAGCAGCAGGCGGAACAGCCGCGCTTCGTGCAGGGCCGCCAGCAGCGCAGCCGGCAGGCGGCGCGTGCGCTCGATCTGGTCGCTCGCGGCGGCAATCGCCGGACCGAGCGCGCGGGCGCGGACGGTGGGGTCGCTCAGAAGATGGTCGGCGCGCTCGAGGCGGTCCATGCGCGGCCCTTTCG
>CALFRN010000064.1 GCA_937919085.1 uncultured Reyranella sp. | reverse complement strand
GTCGTTGACCTTGAGCCACGTCGCAGCCCGCCAGGAAGTGCGCGATCTGGTGGCCGCGCTCAACCTGCCGCCAGCAGTGGCTTCCGGGCCAGAGGCCGCGCCCGCGACAGAAATATCCAGGCCAGTCCTGCCACCTGCAGAATGAACAGCGCACCGTAGGACCAGGTGTAGCCGTCAGGGGAGTATCCGGCCGCCGTTCGCGGCCACAGGTCGACCACCCTGCCGATCGCCCACTGACCGGCGAAGATCACGGTGAAGACCACGAGGTTGCAACTCGTGCTGACGCGCCCGGCATACTCCGGCGGAAAGGACCGTGCGAGCAGCGGCATGTACTGGATGGGATAGGCGCCGAGGAAGCCGAACAGCAGCCACGCCATCACGGGCTCGAATGACGGCAGGAACGCAAGCCAGGCGCAGACCAGGGCGAATAGCACGCTGACAAGGTTGACGGAGGCGAAGTCGCTGATGCCGGCGCGGCGGAATCCGCTCGCCAGAACGCCGCTCAGTGCGAAGCCCACGGTCATCACGGCGGTGGTGTAGAGCTGGATGTCGGCGCGTACCTCGGTATCGGCGATGCCGCCGACATCGCGCAGCCAGGGGCCGATCCACAGGGTGATGCTGGCGATGAAGGTGACCTGCTGGAAGGTGAGAAGCGGTTGGATGCGCCAGAAGAAGCCGTCGGTCAGCACAATGCCGGTGATATGGAACTGTTCGCGCCAGGTCCCCGGCGCCGCAGGTTTGCCGCGTTCCGGAACGACGGTGAAGAGGATCGCCGACGTCGCGAGGCAGAGACCGGCCAGCCAAAAGAACAGGCCCTGCCAGTTCATGATGGAGAGTGACCACTGCACCGGCAGCGTCGCCGCCATCGCACCCAGGCCGCCTGCCATCATGTGAAAACCGGTGATCAGGCCCCAGCGCTCGGGCGGATACCACAGCGTAATCGCCTTGATGGCGGCCATCAGGCCGCCGGCGAAACCCAGTCCGATCAGGACGCGGGCGACGATCAGTTCCGGCAGAGAGGTGCTCAGGCCGAACATCGCCGAGCCGATCGCCGCGGTGGCAAGCAGCACCGTCTGCACGCGGCGCGGCCCGTAGCGGTCGAGCATGACGCCCAGGATCGGCTGACAGCCGGCGAAGAACAGGAAGAACGCCGAGGTCAGGAGCCCAAGCTCGCCCGCGGTGATGCCGACGTCCCGTTCGAGGTACGGGAAGATCACGGCATTCACGCCGCGGAAAATGTAGGAGAGGAAATACGCCAGCGCGAACGGCAGGAAAATGCGCAGCAGCAGCGTTGCGAAGGTGGGGGCGATTACGGTCATGCTTGTATTGGCGCTTTGGCGCCACGTGCACCATATTGAACCTGTAGCAGAGGGTCAAAGGACATGGCCGACGATCGAAAGGTTCCATCTGCGGCAGGTACGAACGCGGTCGACGCGTTCGTGCGCGAGGTCGATCGACTGCCGGCGAACCGCACGCCCGGCGTCCGCGGCCGCCTGCTGTTCGCGATGGACGCGACGGCGAGCCGCGAGCCGACCTGGGATCATGCCTGCGCCATCCAGGGCGAGATGTTTGTCGCCGCCGATGCGCTGGGCGGCCTCGATGTCCGGCTCGGCTTCTATCGCGGCTTCGACGAATTCAAGGTCAGCAAGTGGACGTCGGATGGCCGTGAACTCGCGCGGCTGATGAGTGCCGTACGTTGCCTCGCCGGCCGCACCCAGATCGGCAAGATGCTGCGCTATGCCGGCGAGCAGCGGCGCGAGAGCCACGTTGATGCGGTGGTTTTCGTCGGCGATTGCTGCGAAGAGGACGTTGATCAGGTCGGACATGAGGCGGCGCAACTGGGCTTGCTCGGCCTGCCGGTGTTCGTGTTCCAGGAAGGCAACGACCGCGTTGCCTCGAAGTTCTTTCCGCAGATCGCCAGGCTGACGCGGGGTGCCTACTGCAAGTTCGACCGCACCAGCCCCGACCAGCTCAAGCGTTTATTGGGGGCGGTGGCCGCCTATGCCGCCGGTGGCCGTGCCGCGTTGCTGAAGTACGGCAAGGACCAGGGCGGTGCCGCGGCATTGCTGACCAACCAGATGAAATGACGGCAAAGGGACAAGGCATGGACGATGCGCCGTCCGTCGGCTAGTTGCTTGATCCGGGGGCAACCTGGTCCAAAGAGCCCGATCGATTCACTCTCGATTCAGCCGATCAAATGCCGGGACTAAACACCTAGTCCGGCCTTCCGGGAGGCCGGGGCGGCTCTTCCCGGCCAAGTCTCCTTGCTTCTGAAGCCATCGTTACCACGTAGTGGCCCAGCGTTCCGGCGATCCAGGCAACCCCCAACAGCTCTGCATAGGTGGTGCTGAGGCCGCCGATCTCGAAGGGCCACGGCGGCAGGAAATAGAGCAGGGCGTTTAGCGCGAAGAAAAGACAGCGGAGCTCGGTCAGCCCCATGGCGCCAGCGGCGAGATGGAACACGCGCGTGACCTCTGCACGCAGCAGCGATTGCACCGACATCATCAGGTAGACGGCAAGTCCCGTTGCCGCGATTCCCATCGGCATGTATCCCGAGATACCAAGCCCCATGGCGAAGAGGAATTGCGCCAGGACGTCGGTCGATTGATCGACGAAGAAGCCGTAGCGCGGCCGTTCGATGCGGCGCAGTCGGGCAACGGCGCCGTCCAGGGAATCGCCGAACCAGTTTACGATCAGGGCCACATTGACCAGCCACAGCCAGGCCGATTGTCCGGGCGCCAGCGCATAGCCCGCAAAGGCGGCAATCGATGCGGCAAAGCCGAGGGCGGTCAGGCGATCCGGGGTCAGCCAGTACGGCAGGCGCGGGGCCAGCCACGAAATGGCACGACTTTCGAGGGGCGACAGCCACCCATTGTTCAGCCGCGGAAGGCGTTCGTCACGATCTGATGGCATCGGCTGGCCGGCTGCTCCCAAGCTCTCTTGAGATGTATAGCGCCCGCCGGGCCCAACAGCCTAGGATTCGTCCCGCGGGAGTGCTGGTGGCGGATTCTGGCCGACGTGGAACCGCGCGCCCCGCAGGCCGCGGCGGCGCATGAATTCTGGAACCAGCAGGTTGAGCCGCGACAGCCAGAAGGGGACGAGGGGAAAGCCGACGAGGTCCTTGTTGCGTCGCAGGCCACGCAGAATTAGCGCGGCGGCCGCGTCCGCCGAGATTTCACCCGGCCGCGGCCCGAGGTGGATGTCGGCCATTGCCGTCGACACATAGCCGGGGCAGGCCACCACGACCTTGATGCCCTCGGCCGCGACCGCATCGCGCAGCGCCACGCCGTACGATAGCAAGCCGGCCTTTGAAGCGGTGTAGGCCGGGGCGTCGGGCAAGGGCACGAGGGCCGCCAGCGACGCCACCAGGACGATCTCGCCGCGCCGGCGTTGGCGCATCCTCGGCAGGACCATATGCACCGCATCTATGGCGGCGAGGAGGTTGGTTTCCAGGACGAGGCGTGCGGTCTTGCCATCCTCGACCTCCTGGTCGGCATGCCGGCCATCGAGAATGCCGGCATTCGAGATGAAAGTGTCGATCGGCTGCTCGCGATCGAACGCGTCGAGAAAATCCGACAGACGCGCGGTATCCCGGACGTCCAGGCAGCCGATCCGGCACGAGGCCCCCTTCGATCTGCAGTCGGCCGCCACTTGCTCCAGACGGGCTCGGTCACGACCGATCAGCGCCAGCACGCGGCCGGATTGGGCGAGTTGGCGTGACAGCGCCGCGCCGATGCCGCTCGAGGCGCCGGTGATCGCGATCGCGTTTGGCGGTGCGGCGGGACTCAACGACGTCTCTAGTCAGATATTGGCGAACCGGCCGCCGGTGGCCTTCAAACGTCAATTCCGGCGATGGTGTTCACAAACGAGGGACCGCTGCGAATGCCCGGCAGTTCGGTGGCGATCGCATCGATGACGCCCTCGATCTGCTCGATCGAATGCCGGCTCGTCATGAAGAAACGAAGCCTTGCCTG
>CALFRN010000063.1 GCA_937919085.1 uncultured Reyranella sp. | reverse complement strand
GCCAGACGACGCGCGTTTACGACCGCGGCCGTGGCGCCAGGCTGAAAGCCCGGCTCAACGGCTCCATGCGGGCGTTGGCGGCAACGAACAGAAAGCCGCCGACCAGTCCGAAGTTCTTGAGGAACGGCCAGAAGTTGGCCTGCCAGTCGGCGCCGCCGAACGGGTAGATCCAGAAATTGTGGAACAGCACGGCCGTCGTGATGCAGTAGAAGCAGAACAGCAGGGCGAGCGGCCGGGCATAGAGGTTGAGCAGGATGCCCAACGATCCGAAAACTTCCAGGGAGCCGCCCAGCAGCAGCAGCAGCCAGCCGGGAATCGGCATGCCCGAAGCATCGGCCTGCGCCACGGCGTTGCCGTAGTCGACGATCTTGTCGAGGGCGCTGAACGGAAACAGCAGGATGAGGCAGAAGCGGGCGACGAAGGGCAAACTCCGGTCGACGATGTTCATGGAATCGTTCCTTCCTGTCCGAGAGGTCGAGTGGGTGCGGGGGCTTTCCCTCAGGGTTCCACCAGTCGCATCGCGTGGCCGTCCGGATCCAGCACCATGATGGCCTTGGAGAATCCCAGTGGCGATTTCGGCAACGCGATCACGCCGGGCGTGACGAAGCGGACACCGGCGGCGCGCAGCGCCGTTGCGGCGGCCTCCACGTCGGCCACCACCAGCGAGGTCTGCCAATGCCAGACGTCGTTCGAGCGGGTGTCGAGCGGCATCGGACGGCCGCCGGGTGGCGCCTCGTACTCGAGGAACTCGACATGCGCCGGTGCGGCGGGCGGCGACACCGCGGTGACCTTCACCCGCGCACCGAAGACGCTGTCGAGATATTCCTGGGTGATGCCGGTGTTGAGGCTGCCGCCGATCACCTTCATGCCGAGAAGGTCGCGGTAGAACGCCAGGCTCGCCGTCGTATCGCCGATGGTGATCGCGGTGTGGGAGATGCCGAGGAAAAGCCGGTCCCCCGGCTTCTGCCATTGTGGCGCGCCCTTGCCCGGCGGGAACCAGATCAGTTCGAGGTCGTGATTGTCGGGATCGCGGAACTTGAAGGCCTTTATGCCGGCCGCCGGAACGTTCGATGCCGGGATTGTCTGGGGCGCGGGTGAAATCTGCTGGACGCCATGACGCTGGAGAGTGCCGTAGGCCTTGTCCATGTCGCTGACGACGATCGCCAGATGCTCGAACCACCGGTCGTTGCTGCGCGATGGAACCGGGATGGGCCGCCCGCCCGGCGGCGCGAGATACTGCGTCAGCTCGACCATCTGCTCGCCGAGCTTCAGGTGGACGATCCGCATGTTGGTGCCGAACACGCCGGTCAGCTGGTCATAGGCCGGGCCGTTCAGCCGGAAATCATCCACCTTCTCGAAGGCCATGACATCGGCATAGAACGCCACCGACCGGTCCATGTCGGAAACCGTGAAGCCGATCATCGCAACGCGCTTGACTTCGACAGGCGCGCCCGCGGCTGCCACAGACCATGCGAGCGTGAACGCGGTGAGCAGGATGCCGATCGTTCGCCGAGCCACGACGGCGATGCCGCCCGATATTGCCGGGGTTGCCAGTGTCATCGTCACGTTCTCCCATGTTTCGGAGCCGCGGCCGTGCGCAACTTGTGATTACCTTGCCACATGACGAGCGCAGGCAACAGCGCAGGAAGAGCTTGTGCAAGCGGTGACGATGACTGATGCGGGGCGCGACTCGACGCGCTTCGCTTTATATTTCTCACAAAGGCTTCTGGATCATTCGAACTTCAGCTTCCAGCCGATCCATTCGCACAGCCCGCGGCCCATCACGTCTTCCAGATCGCGGCCTTTGAGCCACGGCAGCTCCTCGGTGAAGAAGGTCACGCACTGGCGGTAGGAACATTGCATGCGGGTGATGTCGGTGCCCCAGAAGAAGCGCTTGGGCCCGAACGCGTCGAAGATGCGGTGCAGCCCGTCGTGGATGTTGCTGAAGGGATAGCCCTTGGTCGAATAATGCGGTGCGCCGGTCGCCTTCACCGCGACGTTGGGCAACTTGCCCAGCGCACACAGCTCGTCGAGGTGGATGAACGCCTCTTCGTCCTGGCCGTGCCGATTGAGGCCGCAATGATCGACGATCATCCGGAGATTCGGATGGCGCTCGGCGATGGCGCGGAATTTGTCGAGGAACAGCCCGCCCATCGTGGCGACCGGGATTCCTTCCTTCTCGGCGGCGGGCCACACCCAGTCGAGCAGGCCATCGTGCAGCCATTGCTGCTCGGCGGGCTGCAGCAGCGCCCAGCGCAGGCCCATCATGCCGGGCTGGTTGCGCCAGCCGACGATGCGCTTGCGGCTCTCGGGATCGTCCAGCGGGAACTGGCCCATCACGGCGAAGCGGTCGGGATATTTTTTTGCAGCGTCGAGTGCCAGCTGATTGGAGGTCGGGTCCCAGCTGTAGGGCGGATGGATGAGTGCCGCGGCGACGCCGGCCTCGTCCATCTCCTTCAGGCACTCCTCGGCGGTGAACTTCGTCACCTTGCGGTGCAGTCCCGACGGTGGCGTGACGGTCTGCGACCAGATGTGGACCTGTGCATCGACGATCTTCATGGCGGAATCCTCAGTTCGGCGTCGGCGACGCGGGGTCGATCAGCTTCTCGCGCTTCAGCTCGCTCCACAGCTCGACCGGAATCCGGACGCTCATGTGCGCCACGTTCTGCTGCACCTCTGCCGTACTGAGGGCGCCCGGAATGACCGAGCAGAAGGCAGGGTGGAACAGCGCGAACTGCATGGCGGCCGCACCCAGAGGCACGCCGTGGCGCTGGCACACCGCCTCGATCTTCTGTGCCTTTTCGATCAGCGCGGCGGGGGCGGTGGCATAGTCGTGGGTCGCGCCGGCCTTCACGTTGCCGGTCAGGATGCCGGAATTGTACGGCCCACCCAGGATCACGGAGACGTTTCGCTTCTGGCATTCCGGCAGGAATTCCTCGAGTGCCCCCTGTTCGAGCAGCGTGTAGCGCCCGGCCAGCAGCATGCAGTCGAAGTCGCCGGCCCTGATGAAGCGGGTACTGGTGTCGCTCTCGTTGATGCCGACGCCGATCGCCGAGATGACGCCCGCTTTGCGCAGCTCGTCGAGCGCGCGGAAACCTCCATCCATCACCGTCTTGAAGCGCTCGTCGAGGACGGCGCGGTCCTTTATGGTCCAGAAGTCGACATCATGGATCAGCGCGATGTCGATGCGGTCGATGCCCAGCCGCAGGTGCGAATGCTCCAGCGAGCGCATGACGCCGTCGTAGCTGTAGTCGAACTGCGGCACGAAACCCGGCAGGCCGTTGTCGCGGAAGTCCTTCGGCAACGCCTCGCCCGGCTTGCGCACATGCAGGATGCGGCCGATCTTGGTCGACAGCACGTAGCTGTCGCGCGGCTTGTCGCGCAGCGCGGCGCCCATGCGCAGCTCGCTGCGGCCGTAGCCGTAGAACGGCGAGGTGTCGAAGTAGCGGATGCCGTCGGCGTAACCGGCATCGACCAGTGCCGCGCCCTCGCTGTCGGGAATGGTGGCGCGAAAGCCGCCCAGCGGCGCCCCGCCGAGCCCCAGTTCGGTGACTTCCAATTTGGTCCGTCCGACTTTGCGGCGCTTGAGCGTCGTCATGTTCGTTTCCTCCGAAGGTGCAACAGACTACGAATTGAGCCATCGTCTGGCCACAGGAGTCACCCATGACCGACGACCCTTTCGTTCTGCACGGCAGTTTCACCTCGAGCTCGAGCTACAAGCCGATGCTCTTCCTGGCGCTCAGCGGCCTGCCGTTCTCCTTCCGCACCGTCAATCTCAAGAACGGCGTGCAGAAGGAGGCCAACCATCTCGCGATCAACCGTTACGGCCAGGTGCCGGTGCTGCGCCACCGCGGCCTCACCCTCGTAATGTCGAACGTCATCCTCGATTACCTCGCGCGGACCACCGGCCATTTCGAGCCCGGGACAGAGCAGCACCGCTGGCAGGCGCGCGAGTGGCTGTCGTGGGAGAACGATGCCATCACCAATGTGGCGCGTGTTCGCCACTTCGCCCGCTTCCGGCCCGACGTGTCGCAGGACATCGTGAATTTCTTCCGGCCCCAGGCCGAGGCCGCGCTCGACTTCGCCGACAAGTCGCTGGCCGGCCGCGAATGGCTGGCGGGCGACGCCTGTTCGATCGCCGATATCGGCTGCTGGGGTCGCATGGTGTTCGCGCATGAGGGCGGCCTGTCGATCGACACACGCCCCAACCTCGCCGCGTGGCGTGCCCGCCTGATGGCGCTGCCGGGCTTCGCGCTGCCTTACGATCTCATCCCGAAGAAGGACGCGGAATTCGGGGGGCGCCAGGAGAACGTGCAATGACCGACGTTCTGGTCGTGGGCGCGGGGCCGGTCGGCCTCACCATGGCAGCCGAGCTGGCGCGACACGGCGTGCGCTGCCGCATCGTCGATCGGCTCGCGACGCCGTCGCCCTACTGCCGCGCGATCGGCGTGACGCCGCGCACGCTCGAAGTCTGGGACGACATGGGAATCGCCCGCGACATGATCGATGCCGGCCTCTGGATCGAGGGCCTTCGCTCGATCACCCAGGGACATCCGCCGGGCGATGCCGTTCACGACCTTTCCGATCTGCCCTACGCGCAACTGGGATTGCCCCAGTATGAGACCGAACGGTTGCTGGCGCGTCATCTTGACGGGTTCGGTGTGGGTGTCGAACGGAGAACCAGTCTTCAGGCGCTGGCGCAGGATGCCGAAGGCGTCGCCGTGACGCTGGCGCGCGCCGATGGCGGCACCGAGCGGGCGAGCTTCCGTTACGTCGTCGGCTGCGACGGGGCGCACAGCGCCGTGCGGCATGCACTCGGGATCGCTTTCGAAGGCGAGGCTTTTCCCATGATGTTCATGCTGGGCGACGTCCACGTCGACTGGGATTTGCCGCGTGGCATGGCGCTGCGCGCGCTGCGTCTCGTCGAGGATGGGCCGCCGGACATGTTCATCGCCATTCCGCTGCCGGAGGCAGGCCGTTACCGGGTGTCGATGCTGGCGCCTGACACGCCTGGATCGAACGGCGGTTCGGACCATGGCATCCAGTCGGAGGTTCGTGGCCCGGATCTCGCGGAGATCCAGGCGGTGGCCAGGGATCTGGTTCCCGGCAACCCGCGCCTGTCCGACCTGCGCTGGTCCTCGATGTTTCGCATCAGCATGCGGCTTGCCGCGCGCTACCGGCAGGGCCGCGTCTTCATCGCGGGCGATGCTGCCCATATCCATCCGCCGACCGGCGGTCAGGGCATGAACACCGGCATCCAGGATGCCTACAACCTCGCCTGGAAGCTGGCACTGGTGTTGAAGAAGAAGGCGCCGGACACGCTGCTCGACAGTTACGAGGCGGAACGCCGCCCCGTCGGCGCCGAGGTCGTCGCCCGCACGCGGGCAGCGAGTGAAGGTTATGGCCGCGAGAACAAGCCGGATCGCCTGGCCGACACCCAGATCCTCGTCTCCTATCGTGGCACGGCCTGGGTTCGTGACGATGCCGGCGAGGCCGCACCCGGGCCCGGCGCGGGGGACCGCGCGCCCGATGCCGGCGGCCTGCGGCGCC
>CALFRN010000062.1 GCA_937919085.1 uncultured Reyranella sp. | reverse complement strand
CGGCGGGAATGTCGACGCGCGGCAGCCGGTCGACGATCTTGTTCACTTGCGCGAACACGATGCCGTCGGAAAACGCCGTCGGCTCGACGATCGCCGGGGTGTCTTCGGTATTCGCCGCGAGATAGAGGTTGCCCTTGCGGTCGGCCTGGGCGGCGGCGATCAACGCGACGCGCGGCGTCAGGTCCATGTAGTAGCGCGCATAGAGCTCGTTGTAGGTGTGGATGGCGCCGATCGGGAACTTCTTCGCCTTCACCAGATCAGCGACGGCTGTGCCCTGCGGGCCGGCATAACAAAAGTCGACCTGACGGATCATGCCCTTCTTGAAGAGCTCGATGTGGGCCGGCAACGTGATGCAGGACATCACCAGATGGATGTCGTGCAGATCCTTCTTGCCGAGCGACGCCAGTTCGCTGGCGAGATAGTCGGCCTGCTTCTGGTTGTCGCCCTCCAGGCAAAGAATGTCGCCTGGCTCGATAATCCGCTTCAGTACGTCTGCGACGTTTTTCTGGGAGATGAACTTGCCATGTGCCAAGCGGCCAACACGGCCGACGCGCTTCGCTTTGTTTCGGCGCCGCGCGGCCGAGTCTGCAGTTGCCATGCGCTTATTTCACCTATTTGGCATCGACCGTCAACAACTCCGGCACACCGCAAACGACGACAGTCTACATGCAATAGGCCTGGGCGAGGACCACGGCATTGAGTCCCTGCATCTGGCTCTGACTGAGGGTGCCGGGGTCGAGCAGGTTGCCGCTGACGGATACCGAGGCGTTCGACTTGCGCAGGCCCTGGACGGCATCGCCACGCTTGTCGGCGGGAAGCCGGGCCGACATGCAGGCGCACATCTTTTCCGATGCGGTGACCATGCATTCCTTCATGAAGTCGTCGGCCCGCGCGGCGGACGAAAGGCCGAGGGACAGAGCGACGGTGGTAGCGGCCAGGCCGAGCGGGACAAAACGCATGGACATCCTCCAGGCTGATGTTTGCCGCGGCATCATAGCGGCACAACGCGACGCCGGTCAGTCGCCTGGCTGCCGCACCCGGCGACATCCGTCCGGCGGCGAACCCGTCTATAGTATCGCGATGGCCAAGCCCGACTTCAATACGTTGACGCGAAAGGCACGAGCCTGCCGTCTGTGCGAGGCTGACCTGCCTTTCGGACCCCGGCCGGTTTTCCAGATGCACCCTGCGGCCGCCATACTGATCGCGGGGCAGGCGCCGGGGCGGCGCGTCCACGAAAGCGGAACGCCCTTCGACGATCCCAGCGGCGAACGGCTGCGCGACTGGATGGGGATCAATCGCGAGACCTTTTATGACCGCAGACGCGTGGCGATCCTGCCGATGGGGTTCTGCTATCCCGGCACCGGGACCTCGGGCGATCTGCCACCGCACCCCGAATGCGCCGGCAAATGGCGCGCACCACTGCTGGCGCTGCTGCCTGCCGTCCGGCTCACCCTCGTCATCGGCCAGTACGCCCTCGACTGGCACCTCAAGGAGCGGCAGGAGAAGACTCTCACCCAAACCGTCAGGAACTGGAAGGCCTACTGGCCCGAGGTTCTGCCGTTGCCTCATCCCAGCCCGCGCAACAACATCTGGCTGAAGAAGAATCCATGGTTCCAGGGCGCTGTCCTGCCCGGCCTTCAGGCCAGGGTCCGGTCGCTCCTGAAGGCCTGACGAGGGCCTTCGGCGTCAGCCGAGCAGCCACTCGCGCAACAGCCCGAAGGTCCCGGTCGCGAACAGGATGGCCAGCGCAACGTTGCGGTAAGTGCGTTCGCTGGCGAAGCCGTGGAACAGATGCTCCCCGGCCCAGGCCCCCAGCACCATCGCCGGGAACAGCACGACGGCACGGGTCAGCGCCTCCCAGCCGGCAACGCCGGTGGCCAGCACGATTACGATCAGCAGGAACTGCGTCAGGAAATAGTAGGTGACGATGTTGGCGCGGTTGACCTCGGGACGGTCGTTGCCCGACAGCAGATAGAGCAGCACCGGCGGGCCGCCGACGCTGGTCGTGGCCATCATCGCGCCCGACACCGCACCCACCGCCACCGTGGCCGCGGTCGAACGCCGCCCGGTGTACTTCCAGCCGGTCCACATCAGCACGACGAATGCCACGATCACCGCCGAGACTGCCGTCACAATGGTGTTCTTGTCGACGCTGGCCAGCAGCCACACGCCGGCCGGCATGGCGGCACAGGCGGCGAGGCTCATCGGCGTCAGCACTTTCCAGTCGGCTTGACGGCGGACCTGGGGAAAGAGTTGTAACGAGACCACCAGTTCGATGGCGACCACCGTCACGACCATGTCGGCGGGGCCGAACAGGATGGCGAAGATCGGCGCCATCAGCATGGCCGAGCCGAAACCCGCGAAGCCACGCATCAGGCCGGCAACCAGCGTGACGCCGATCGCCGTCCACAGACCGGGTCCGGCGAACAGGGCGACGACGTAGGCGGTCACGGTGCGGCAATCACGCGGCGAGCTTTGCGCGCACGAAGTCGATGCGGTCCTGTCCCCAGAACAGTTCGCCGTCGACCACGAAGGTCGGCACCGCGAACACGCCCTGCGCATCGGCATCGGCCTGGTGCCGGGCGATCTCCGTCGGCCCCTCGTTCGCGGCAAAGGCGGCAAAACCCGCGGGATCGACACCGACCTCCTTCAGGAGCGCGTCGATCGCGCTACGGTCCTCGTAGTCGAGTTCGCGCTTGAAGAAGCGCGGATAGGCGAGATCGACCAGCGCGCGGCCCTTGCCATTCCTTTCCGCATAGAGCCATGCCAGGTGCACCAGCTTCTGGTCGAAGATCTTTTTCGGCCCGAGCAGGGTGATGCCGCGTGGACCGGCGAAGCGACGGGCGTCGGCATAGAGATATTTTATCTTGCGCATGCCGCGCGCGACCGACTCCGGGTCGTTGAGATTGACGGCGCCGCCGATATAAAGCGCAAACGGCCGCAGCCGCAGCATGACGCCCAGTTCTTTCTCCAGCGCATAGGCCGGAGCCATGGCGAGGAACGAATAGGGGCTGCGAAGATCGAGCCAGAGGTCGACGGTTCGAGCCATGGCCTCTACGCCCGCGCTTTCTCACCGGTCTTGTCGCGCAGGCGGCGCATGCCGCGCAACCAGCGGTCGCGGTCGAGCTTGCGCGCCATGTAGTCCTTCACTTCGGGATGGGTCAGGATCAGGAAGCGTTCCTCGTCCATCGCCTCGATCACCGTCTGGGCGACTGCATCGGTGTTGAGCACACCATCGACCGAGGCCGCGGTGGCGCCGGCCATCCGCAGCATGTTGGTGTCGACCGCCTGCGGACAGAGCACCGAGACCGCGATGCCGCGGTCGCCGTACTGGATCGACAGATGCTCGGCCAGCGCCACGCCGGCATGCTTGGTGACGCCGTAGGGTGCCGAGCCCATGGAGGCCAGCAGACCGGCGGCACTGGCTGTATTGAGCAGGTAGCCCGACTTGCGCTCCAGCATGCCCGGTACCAGGGCGCGTGCGGCATAGACGTGGGCCATCACATGGATCGCCCAGCTGTCGGCCCAGTCCTTGTCAGTGGCATCCTCGTGACCACCGCGGCCGATGCCGGCATTGGAAAAGAAGACGTCGACCGGGCCGTATTTCTTTTCCGCCTCGGCGATCAGACGCTTGACCTCGGACTCCCGACCGATGTCGCCCGCAACCGCAAGTCCACCGATGTCCTTGGCAACTTTCTCGAGCCGGCCGGCGTCCATGTCGGCCACGACGACGCCCTTGGCGCCCTCCTTGGCATAGCGCCGGGCGATTGCCTCGCCGATGCCGCCCGCCGCGCCGGTGACAACGCAAACCTTGTCTTTGATCTTCATGTCAGCCCCAGCTCTCTTGGATCAGTTGCACATATTCCGCCTTGGTCGGCTGGCGCGGCGTCGTCAGGTGGCAGTGATCGCCCAGCGCACCGTCGGCGATGGCCTCGACGACCTCCTGCTTCAACCCCATGCCCGACAGCCCCTTGGGAATGCCGAGCCGTGCGTTGAGTTCGGCCACGGCGTTGGCCACGCCCTCGGCATTGCGCTCTCGCTCCGGCAGTCCCATCACCTGCGCCACCCGTGCATACTTGTCACCCACCGCCGGCGCATTGAAGCGCAGCACCGCCGGCAGGTAGACGGCATTCAACGTGCCGTGATGGGTGCGATAGCCTTTCAGGCCGCCGGTGGGATGACTGAGCGCATGCACCGCCCCCAGCCCCTTCTGGAAGACCATGGCGCCTTCCATGGCGGCCACCGCCATGTTGTAGCGCGCCTCGCGATCCTGGCCGTCGCGGGTCGCGCGCTCGACGTAGGCCCATGCCTTCTCCAGCCCATCGAGGGCGATCGAATCGGCTGGCGGATTGAAGACGTTCGAGAGATAGCATTCGATATTGTGGGTGAAGGCGTCCATGCCGGTCCCGGCCGTCAGATGGGGCGGCAGGCTCAAGGTCAGTTCGGGATCGATCAATGCCAGCCGCGGGATCAGGTGCGGACTGCCGATCGCCAGCTTGCGGCCGGAGTCCATGATGATAACCCCGCCGCGGCTCACCTCGCTGCCCGTGCCGGAGGTCGTCGGAATGGCCACGATCGGCGCCACCTTTGAAGTGATCTTGGGTGCCCCGCCCTCGACGAACGAATATGCCTGCAGCGAATTGCCTGGATGCGTGGCCATCAGGCCGACCGCCTTCGCAAGATCCATCGGTGAGCCACCGCCGATCGCGATAATGCCGTCGCAGCCCTCGTCCTTGTAGATCTTCAGCGCATCGCGCATCGCGGATTCGGTCGGGTTCTCCGGCGTGCCGTCGTAGAGCGTGATCGGCATGTTGCCGGGCAGATGCTCCTTCACCTTGGCCCACAGGCCGGCGCCGATCACGCCCTTATCGGTGACGATCAGCGGCCGGCGGATGCCGAGAAGCTGCAGTTCGGCGTCGAGAAGTTTCAGCGCCCCGAAATCGAACTGGATGCGCGTCAGATACGTGATGAGTGCCATGCGATTCTCCTATGCGCGAAAGAACGGCCGGTCGCCCTTGACCGTAACCCGATGGCCCATCCGACGATGGGGGAAGTAGTCCCACATCGCATGATGCATGGCCGAGCGGTTGTCCCAGAAGGCGATGGAGTTCGCCCGCCAGGCGAAGCGGCACTGGAATTCCGGCGTCTCACTGTGACGCCACAGCATCTCGAGCAGCGCGTCGCTCTCGTTCTTGCGCAGGCCCACGATCCGCGTCGTGAAGTTGCGGTTGACGTAGAGCGCCTTGCGCCCGGTGACCGGATGGGTGCGCACCACTGGATGCTCGTTGCGCGGAAAGCCACCCGGTTTCGGGGTCTGGCCGAAGCGACCGCCGTAGACCGGCGCGCCGTCGTGGATCGCCGCAAGCCCTTCACAGAGGCGCTGCAGCGGCGCCGACAGGCTCTCGTAGGCACGATACATGTTGGCAAACAGCGTATCGCCGCCACCGTCCGGCGGCACTTCCTTGATATAGAGAATGCTGCCCATCGGCGGCTCGGGGTCGCAGCTCACGTCGGTATGCCATTCCTCGCCCGCCACGTACTTCGACTTCTCGTCGGCCTTGATGATCAGCACTTCGGGATGTTCGGCCACCACCGAGAGCGATGAGGGATGGATGTGCAACTCGCCGAATCGGCGGCCGAACGCCTTGTGCTGTTCGTGCGTCAGCTCCTGGTCGCGGAAGAACACGACCAGGTTCTCCATCAGGGTGTCATGGATCACCTGGAAAGCCTGATTGCCGAGCGGCCCGGCGAGGTCGACGCCGGAAATTTCCGCGCCGATGCAGGGCGTGAGCTTGCGCACGTCGATCGATTGGCCATCCATCCACATTTCCTCTCGCCTTTTCGTCAAGCCTACGCGAGAAAAAGCGCATGAGCGATAGGCTTGTCCTGCGTCTGGCGAAGCTCGGCGATGCACCCGCAATCGCCACCACCATCGCCGTCGCTTTCGAACAGTACCGCGGCAGGCTGCAGCCGGAATCCGGCGCCTTCCTGGAAACGGCGGACACCATCGCCGCCGAACTGTCGAAAGGCGCGACCGCCATCGTCGCGGAGCGGAACGGCGAGATGCTGGGCTGCGTCATGACGAAGGAAATGGACGGTGACCTTTACTTCGGGCGCCTCTCGGTACGACCCGCGGCGCGCGGCACCGGACTTGCAGCACGGCTGGTGGCCGCCGTCGAGGATCTCGCCCGCGCACGCGGCCTGCCCGGCGTCCGCCTCGGCGTGCGCATCGCCCTGCCGGACAACCAGCGCCTGTTCACATCTCTGGG
>CALFRN010000061.1 GCA_937919085.1 uncultured Reyranella sp. | reverse complement strand
ATCCGTCGTGCGGCCAGGGGCGAGCTGCAGATCGTTCGCGAGGCCAATTTCGTGGCCTTCGTCAGCCCGATCGAGGGCGTGGCCCAGGCCGCAGCGCAGGCGGCGCCACGATATGCCACTTGGCAGAATGTGCGGCGCCTCGAACCGGCGCAGCAGGAAGCTGCATGGCTGAAGGGTCAGCCGAGCGACGACCGGCACATCGGCGCGCCACCGCCGGCAACGCCGCCGAAGAATCTCGTACAGGCGACATTCTCGCGGCCCTACATCGCCCATGCCTCGCTGGCGCCGTCCTGCGCCCTGGCCGAGTTCCGCGATGGCCATCTCACGGTCCGCTCGCATGGCCAGGGCATGCATCCGCTGCGCAAGAACCTGGCCGAGGCGCTCGGCCTGCCGCCCGAAGCGATCACCGCGCGACACCTGCACGGCGCCGGATGCTATGGCCACAACGGCGCCGACGATGCCGCACTCGACGCTGCGCTGATCGCGATGCGGTTGCCCGGTAAGTGCATCCGCCTGCAGTGGCGTCGCGAGGAAGAGTTCGGCTTCGAGCCGGTCGGGCCCGCGATGCTGGTGACGCTGCACGTCGATCTCGACGCGCGTGGCCGTCCGTCCGACTGGACGACGGAAATATGGAGCGGCACCCATGTCCAGCGCCCGGGCAATGGCACCGGTTACCTGCTGGCGACCGAGGCTCTGGTGAATCCACCGCCCGAGGTGGCGCCGTTCGATCCGCCCGAGCCGCGCGGCGGCGGCGGCACGCGCAACGCCCTGCCGATCTACGACATGCCGGCGCATCGCATTCTCCATCACCTGGTGCTGCGCCCGCCGGTCCGCACATCGGCCCTGCGCGGTCTCGGTGCGCTGCCGAACGTCTTCGCCATCGAATCGATGATCGACGACCTGGCGGCGCGCGTCGGCGAGGACCCCGTCGCCTACCGCCTGTCGATCCTGTCCGAACCGCGCGCCCGGCGACTGGTCGAACGGGTGGCCGAGCGGGCCGGCTGGGCGTCGCGTGGGCCAGGCGGCGCGGGCAAGGGACTGGGTATCGGCTTCGCGCGCTACAAGAACCGCGCCGCCTATGCCGCCGTGGTCGCCGCCGTCACCGTGCAGGAGACCGTCAAGGTCGACCGCGTCTGGTGCGTCGCGGATGCCGGCCTGGTGGTGAGCCCCGATGGCGCGCGCAACCAGCTCGAGGGCGGCATCGTCCAGGCCGTGAGCTGGACGCTGAAGGAACAGGTGAGGCTGGACGAAGAGGGCATCGCCTCGCGCGACTGGGACAGCTACCCGATCCTGCGCTTCAGCGAGATTCCCGAGATGCAGGTCGAGTTCGTCGAGGCCGCCGGCAATCCGGTGCTGGGCGTCGGCGAATGCACGGTGGGGCCCACCGCGGCGGCGATCGGCAATGCCGTTGCCCATGCGCTCGGCGTGCGGATCCACGATATGCCCCTGACGCGCGAACGCGTCATGGCGGCCCTGCTCAGGACCTAGCGTCTACGCGGCCTGCGCCGCCGTCGGGCCGTCGCCGGCCAGCGTGGTGCGGCGCATGTCGCGCGGCTCGTGCGCCGGGAAGGGGCGGGCGCGGTGCATGGTCTGGCGATTGTCCCACATCACCAGATCGTCGACCCGCCATTTGTGGGTGTAGACGAACTCGCGCTGGGTGGCGTGTTCGATCAGGTCGCGCAGGAAGGCGCGCGCCTCGGGCATTGGCCAGCCGACGATGCCGCCGGCATGGGATGCAAGATAGAGCGACTTGCGGCCGGTCACCGGGTGGGTGCGGACCATGCACTGGCGGACCGGCCTGAAGCGCTCGCGTTCTTCTTCGGTGAAGTCGGTGAAGCCGATGAGTTGGCGCGAAAACATCTGCGAATGCTCGCAGACCATGCCTTCGACCTCGGCCTTGGTTTCCTCGTCCAGTGCGTCGTAGGCCGCGCGCATGTCGGCGAACTGCGTGTTGCCACCCTTCGACGGAATGCTGACGGCGTGCAGCAGGGAATACTTCGCCGGCGTGACCTTGAACGAACTGTCGGAATGCCACAGGCGGTTGCCGATGGCGAACAGCCGGCGGCGGTCGTCACGGGCGTAGGGGGCGTTGTTCCTGTCGAGATTGGAGACGTCGGCGAACGTCGTGGGCAGGCGTTGCTCATGGACGGCGCGCAGGCTGGTGCCGATGGCATGTTCGATCTCGCCCAGGCTCCGGGTAAAGGCGAGTTGCTGGGCGTCGTCGATCTTCTGGTCGTGGAACACCAGCACGGCATATTCGTCCATGCCGGCATGGATTGCCGCCACTTCGGCTTGCGTCAGCGACCGGCGCATGTCGACGCCGTCGACCTCGCCCGCAAAGCAGGGTCCGATCTGGCGAATCGTGACCGTCATCGGCGATCCTCCCTCTGCCTATTCTGCGGCTGCCGCCCGTGCCGTCTTGAAAGCCGGCATCACTTCCCTGGCGAAGCGGTCCAGCTGTTCCAGCGCTACGGCGAGCGGGGTGCCGAGCGGCATGCCGCAGCTGACTCGCTCGAGCCCGGGGTAGCGCTTCTCCACGGCCTTGAGCGCCTCGATGATATCGGCGGGCGTGCCGGCGAGGAAGCCGCCGGCCTTCACTGCATCCTCGATCCTCGGCAGCTTGGTGGAGGCAGCGAGGCGCGGATCGCGCATCGCGGCGATCTGTTCGTCGCTGAGCGCCCGCACCAGGCGCAGCTCGCCGAACATCTTCATGTTCTCTTCGTAGTATTTCGCCGCCGCCCGCATGGCCGCTTCGCGGCTTTCGCCAATGAAGTACTGATAGCCGAGCGAAAGACGCTCGCCGAGGGCGAGCTTGATGCCGCGGCGGGCGTAGGCGGCCTGGAAAGCCGTCATGTGCCGTTCCACCGCGCCACCCTCGGCCGAGCCGCCGCCGATCACGCCGGAAATCCCGTGCTTGGCCATGAAATCGAAGGCGCGCTCGGAGCCGCTCTGGATCGGCTGCCAGCATTCCACCGGCCGGCGCAGCGGGCGCGGTACCAGCGTGATGTCCTTCAGCGTATAGCCGCGATAGGGCACCGCCGGCGGGATCGTGTAGTAGGTGCCCTTGTGCGAGAACCGTTCCTCGTTGAAGGCCTTGAAGACGACGTCGACGCCTTCCTCGAACATTTCCCGGTTCGCCGCCTGGTCGGTCAGCGGTGCGCCGAAGCTCTCGACCTCACGCGTATGATAGCCGCGCGCGACGCCGAAGATGACGCGGCCGCCGCTCAGGACATCGGCCATCGCATAATCCTCCGCCAGGCGCAGCGGATGCCACATCGGCACGACATTGAAGCCGCATCCGATCCGGAGATTTTTCGTCACGCCGGTCAGGTGCAGCGCCATCATCAGGAGATTGGGGATGCATTCCGTGCCTTCGGGCTGGAAATGGTGCTCGGCCATCCAGAAGGAATCATAGCCCAACGCATCCATCTTCCTGGCGTAGGCCACCGCCTTGTGCAGGACGCCGGCCAGTTCCTCGTTCGAGTAATGGCGATCGTTGATCGGCGTGCCGCTGTAGCCGGCGTTCTCGAGGTCGACCGAGCCGACATAGGAACTGTCGAATTTGGTGATCATGATGGGATCCCTTCGCGGCGGAGCAGGCGACGGCGGGGCGACGCCATGATCGGATAGTTCGGCATTTTTGCAAGGTCCGCCACTCCAAGTTGCTGCCGGAAGTGCCGACGACGAAGAGCGGCCGGCTCATTCTGCCAAGCAAACCGGACCGGGGCCTGACGATCGGAGGAGCGTGATCCGCGCGGTCCGGGGCAGCCCGTGCTTGCGATGGCCGGCGCCCCGTGAAAGCATTTCCGAAACGGCTCAGCCCAACAAAATCGAGGAGGACGCTCCATGGATGTCGGCATGATGATGGTGTTCGCCAGCTATGGCTGGGAGAATTGCCCCGATGGCCGCGTGTGGGACGAGGAGATCCGGCTGGCCGGGCTTGCCGCCGGGGCGGGCTTCGACTGCCTGTGGTCGGCCGAGCATCACTTCAACGATTACTCGTTCGTCCCCGACAATCTCCACCTCATGACCTACCTGACGGCCCGCCACCCCGACATCGATGTCGGTACCGCGGCCGTCATCCTGCCCTGGCACGATCCGCTGCGCGTGGCCGAAAACGCCGCCGTCCTCGACCTGCTCAGCAAGGGCAGGCTTCGCCTCGGCATGGGGCGCGGGCTGGCGCGGCGCGAATTCAATGCCTTTCGCCTCAGCATGGACGAATCGCGCGGCCGCTTCGACGAGGCGGCGCCGATGATCATCGACGCCCTCAAGACCGGCTACATGGAGGGCGACGGCAAATACTACAAGCAGCCGCGCGTCGAGATCCGTCCCCGGCCGCAGAATTCCTTCGACGGACGCATCTACGCCGTGGCGTCAAGCGAGGACTCCGTGGATTCGGCGGCGAAACTCGGTGCCCACACGGTGATGTTCGCCGACCGTCCCTGGGAGATGCGGGTGCCGGTGATCGAACACGGGCGGACACTTCATCGCAAGTACCACGGCACCGAGCCGCCCCACATCATGCTGACCGAGTTCTGCGTCTGCGGCCCCAACCTCGCCGAGACCGAGGAAGAAGCCCGCAAGTACCAGGGCAAGTTCGTCGAGAGCAATTTCTACCACTACGAATTCCTGGGCGAGCATTTCAAGACGGTGAAGGGCTACGACGCCTACCAGCAGAAGGCCGAGATCGCCCGCAAGGGTGGCATCGATGGCGCCGTGACCGCCTTCATGCAGGCAGCGTCCTGGGGGACGCCCGACAAGATCCTGCGCGGCCTCGAGGAGCGCCGGAAGGTCATCGGCGACTTCGAACTCAATGTCGCCTTCCGCTTCGGCGGCACGCCCTACGACGTCTCGGCGCGGGGCCTGAAGCTTTTTGCCAAGGAGGTACTCCCGGTTCTCAAGTCGTGGGGACCGGTCAAGGCGGCAAAGGCGGCCTGAGGCCGCAGCAATGTAAGCGGGGAAATGCAATGAGCGAGATCCGTATTCTGGCGACCGGCTTTGGCTTTCCTGAAGGTCCGGTTGCCATGCCCGATGGATCGGTGATCCTGACGGAAATCCGCAACAATCGGTGTTCACGCGTCACTCCCGACGGTCAGGTGTCATTGTTCTCGGCGGCCGGAGGCGGGCCGAACGGCCTCGCCGTGGGCCCCGATGGCGCGCTTTACCTCTGCAACAATGGCGGCAGCCGCTACGTCGAGGGCCTATCGATGGGGCAGGGACCTCATCCGGACTACAAATTCGGTTCGATCCAGAGGCTAGACCGAACGACCGGCGCGGCTACGACGCTCTACATTGAATGCGACGGGCACAAGCTCTCCGCGCCCAACGACCTCGTGTTCGACAAGGCCGGTGGCTTCTACTTCACCGACCTCGGCAAGCGTTACGCCCGGCATCGCGACCATGGCGGGCTCTATTATGCCTTGCCGGATGGTTCGAAGATCGTGTGTCTCGCCTATCCCATACTGAGCCCGAACGGTTGCGGCCTTTCCCCGGATGGCAGGACTCTCTATGTCGCCGATACTGAAGGTGCGCGGCTCTGGGCGTTCGATATCGAAGGGCCGGGCGTGCTCGCCAAGTCGAAAGGTCACGC
The DNA here is from genome assembly GCA_937919085.1 of uncultured Reyranella sp. Taxonomy (GTDB): domain Bacteria; phylum Pseudomonadota; class Alphaproteobacteria; order Reyranellales; family Reyranellaceae; genus Reyranella. Next base: position 10,836 of record CALFRN010000061.1, on the reverse strand, counting down.
GCCGCACAGCGGCCGGGTCATCGCCGGATTGCCCGGGCCGGCGCGATTCGACAGCCTGGCGGTAATGGCAAACGGCAACATCACGGTGGCCACGCTCACGACCGGGATGATCACGGAGATATCGCCGGCCGGGGCAATCGTGCACGAAGTGAAAATGCCGGATATCTATCCGACCAATGTCTGCTTTGGTGGGTCTGACATGCGTACCGCCTACATCACACTGTCGGATTCTGGACGTCTCGCGACAATGCAGTGGCCGGAGCCCGGGCTGACGCTCAATTTCGCCTGAGGGTAGCCGGCACGAACGGCGACTGTGGCCTTTCGTAGCCGCCTCAGGCGTGGAACGCACGGTAGAAGGGCCTCGATCCCGACCGGCCGCACGGCCGGTCGGGAAAAACAAGGCTACTCGGCGGCCATTCTAGGCGTCGCCTCGTCGAGTGCTGCGCTTACGCGCGGCGGCGACATTGGCAGGTCGGTCATGCGCACGCCGGTGGCGCGCGCGATCGCGTTGCCCACGGTGGCGAGCGGCGGCACGATCGGCACTTCGCCGACGCCGCGCACGCCATAGGGATGATGCGGGTTGGCGACCTCGACGATGATGGTCTCGATCATCGGCAGGTCGGAGGCGACCGGCATGCGGTAGTCGAGGAAGCCCGCGTTATCGAGCTTGCCCTTGGTGCTGTAGATGTACTCCTCGTTCAGCGCCCAGCCGATGCCCTGCACGGCGCCGCCCTGCATCTGGCCTTCGACATAGCTCGGATGGATTGCCGTGCCGACGTCCTGCAGCGCGGTGTAGCGGCCGATTTCGACGATGCCGGTATCGCGGTCGACCTTGAGGTCGACGATGTGCACGCCAAAACCCGGGCCCGCGCCCTGGGCGTTGAGCTGGTTGTGGCCGTTGATCGGGCCGCCGGTCTTGCCGGCGGTGGCGGCGAGCTGGGCGAGCGACAGCGGTTCGAACTCGCCGACGTTGCTGCCGGCGGGCTTGGCGCAACCGTTCTCCCAGATCACGCCGTCGGGATCGACGCCCCAGGTCTTGGCGGCGCGCACCTTGCACTCGCGGATCAGGTCGCGCACCGAATTGACCACCGCAAGGCCGGTCGCAAAAGTGACACGGCTGCCGCCGGTCACGAAGTTGAAGCCGATCGAGCTGGTATCGGCGATCACCGGCCGCACCTTGCTGTAATCGACGCCGAGTTCCTCGGCCGCCATCAAGGCGAGCGACGCGCGCGAACCGCCGATGTCCGGGTTTCCCGAAATGACTGTTACCGTGCCGTCCTCCGCGACGTGCGCCGCGGCGCTCGAATCTGCGCCGACATTGAACCAGAATCCCGCCGCGACGCCGCGCGCCATACCGGCTTTGGGCTTGCTCTTGTAGTGGGCGGAGTTCTTGGCGGCCTCCAGCGTCTCAACGAAGCCGATGGTGTCGAACACCGGACCATAGCTGGTCTTGGTACCCTTCTTGGCGGCGTTCTTGAGGCGGAGGTCGATCGGGTCCATGCGCAGTTCCTGCGCCAGGATGTCGACCGTGGATTCCACGCCCCACGCAGAAATCGGCGCCCCGGGCGCGCGGTAAGCCGCGACCTTGGGCCGGTTGCTCACCACGTCGTAGCCCACCACCTTGATGTTGGGGATGTCGTAGCAGGCGAAGCTGGTCCAGCAGGCGGGACCGACCGGCGAGCCCGGGAAGGCGCCGGCCTGCAGCGCGATCGTGCATTCGGCGGCGACGATCGTGCCGTCTTTCTTGGCGCCGATCTTGACGTGGACCGTCCCGCCCGGCGCCGGGCCGGAGGCGCGGAAGACCTCGTCGCGGCTCATCACCATCTTCACCGGCTTGCCGGACTTCTTCGACAGCATCACGGCAACCGGCTCAAGATAGACCACGGTCTTGCCACCGAAGCCGCCGCCGATCTCGGTCGGCGTCACGCGGATCTGCGAGGTCTCGATGTTGAGAAGCCGGCTGCAGAAGCCGCGGACCTGGAAGTGTCCCTGCGTGGTCGACCAGATCTGGACCTGGCCATCCTCGGCCATGCTGGCGAGGCAGGCATGCGGCTCGATGTAGCCCTGGTGCACGGGCTGGGTCGTGTAGTCGCGCTCGACCACGATCTCGGCCTGCTTGAAGCCGGCGTCGGTGTCGCCCTTCAGGTTGTCGATGCGCTTGGCGATGTTCGACGGTTTGGTCGGCACCGGCTTCACGCCTTCGGTGATGAGGTGGTCGTGCAGCAGCGGCGCGCCGTCCTTCATCGCCTCGGCAACATCGATCACGTGCGGCAGCACCTCGTACTCGACCTTGATCAGGGCGAGCGCTGCACTGGCGATGGCGTCGGTGGTGGCGGCGACGGCGGCGACGGGATGGCTCTCGTAGAGTGCCTTCTCGCGCGCCATCACGTTGCGCGTGATGTCGCGCAGGTTGACCTGCATCTCGCCGGTGGGAACGATCAGGTTCGGCTGCTCGGGAAAGTCCTTGGCCGTCACCACGGCCTTTACGCCCGGCAGCTTCTCGGCCGCTGAAATGTCGATCGACTTGATGCGCGCGTGGGCGTGCGGGCTGCGCAGCACCTTGCCGATCAATTGGCCGGGCATGTTGAAGTCCGCGCCGAAGCGGGCGCGGCCGGTCACCTTGTCGGCGCCGTCGGGACGATCAGGACGCGTGCCGACCCACTTGTATTTCTGCTTGCTCATTTTGATGCCCCCCTCATATCGGCGGCCACATCCATGACCGCGCGGACGATCTTGTCATAGCCCGTGCACCGGCAGAGGTTGCCAGCCAGCCAGTACCGCACCTCGGTCTCGGTCGGGTTGTTGTTTCGCTCCAGGAGTGCCCGGGAGGCGACCAGGAAACCCGGTGTGCAGATGCCACACTGGAGCGCAGCAAACTCGATGAACTTTTTCTGCAGGGCATGGAGCTGGTCGCCCTTCGCCATGCCCTCGATGGTCTCGATCTTCTTGCCTTCGGCTTCGGCCGCCAGCACGAGGCAGGAGCAGACCATGCGGTCGTCGAGCATGATCGTGCAGGCACCGCAGTCACCCGAGCCGCAGCCTTCCTTGGTGCCGGTGAGGCCGAGCTGATCGCGAAGCACATCGAGAACGGCCTGCGAAGGATCGCAGAGGAATTCGGTCGGCTCGCCGTTGATGGTGGTGGAAACATGCATTTTCGACATGATCAGGCTCTCTCTTACTTCTTGCCGGCGCGTTCGGCAGCGATGGTGGTAGCGCGCTTGCAAAGCACGCCTGCGATCTTGGTGCGATAGACGATGGTGCCGCGCTTGTCGTCGATCGGCTTGCAGACGGCGCGGCAGGCCGCGGCGGCGGCTTCCAGCGCCTCCGCGTCGAGTTTCGAGCCGATCAGCGCCTTGCCGGCGGCCTCGACCAGCAGCACCGTCGGGGCGACGGCACCGAGGCTGACCCGGGCGGCCGTGCAGACGCCGCCCTTCATGGTGAGGCTGACGCCGCAGCCGACGACGGCGATGTCCATCTCGGTGCGCGGGATCAGCCGCAGGTAGGCGTCGCTCGAACCGGCCGGACGTGCCGGCAAGGTGAAGCTCACCACGATCTCGCCGGGCTCCAGTGTCATGCGGCCGGGACTGGCCGGGATCTTCTCGACGGCCACCTCGCGACGGCCCTTGGGGCCTTGCACGGTAACGGTGGCGCCAGCGGCCACGAGTGCCGGCACGCTGTCGGCGGCGGGCGAGGCGTTGCAGAGATTGCCACCGGCCGAGGCACGCCCCTGGATCTGCTTGGAACCGATCAGGTTGATGGCCTCCAGCACACCGGGCCAAGCCTTCTTGAAGGTCGGATGGTCGTGAAGCTGCATGCCCGTGACGGCGGCGCCCACCTTGAAGGAGCCTCCACCGATGTCCTCGATGGTGGTCATCTCGCCGATCTTCTTGATGTCGATGATGGTGCTGCCGGGCTTTACGAACCCGGAGCGCAACTGCACCAGAAGGTCCGTTCCACCTGCGAGAATGCGGCCTGCACCCTTGGCGGCGACCAAAGCTCCGACGGCCTCGTCGACTGTGCGCGGCGCGCTGTACTCGATGCCATTCATTACGTACCCCCGTTGGCGTTTCTGATCCCTGAATTTCCCGTTGGATCGGGAAGAACAGCTAGAATACCCCGACTATAGGGGCGATCCGCCGCTTTTTCCCGATGAAATTGCATCGGGGGCACGAAGCCTGAGTCCGCAGGGCGGTCTGCCAATTCCTGGCCCCGGACATGAAGAATCATCCGAGTGGCCCGACTACCCGAAGATATGGCTGCATGGCTCATGCGAAGGCTGCCAAGATTGACTCCCCTGGCCCGGTCCGCACAATCACTGCAACTAAGAATGACAACCAGCTGAGAGGGAATCATGCGCTTCGTGAACAAGGTGGCGCTGATCACCGCGGCGGCCAACGGTATCGGCCGTGCCACCGCCCAGATCATGGTGCGCGAGGGCGCGACGGTCGTCGCCATCGACAATCACCAGGGCCGGCTCGACGAGGCAGTGCGGGCGCTGGGCCAGGCTGGAGGAAAGGGACCCGGCAAGGTCGAAGGCCAACTGGCCGACGCGCTGGACAAGGCTCAGGTCGATGCTGTCGTGACGGAGATGGCTCGCAAACATCGCCAGATCGACATTCTGGTCAACGCAGTCGGCGGCAGTACGGTAATCGACAAACCTGTCTCGACCACCGAGGAACTCAGCCTGGCCGACTGGCAGAAGCTGATCGCCTTCAATCTCGATGGAACCTTCCTGTTTACCCACGCGGTGATCCCGGTGATGAAACGGCGGCGCAGCGGCAAGATCGTCAACCTCGCTTCGATCGCGGGGCGCGGGCTCAGTGCGAACAGCTCAAGCGCCTATGCCGCTGCCAAGGGCGGTATTATCGCCTTCACCCGCAAGCTGGCGCATGAGCTCGGTCCGGAGGGCATCAACGTCAATGCCATCGCCCCCAGCGTGACGCTGACCGAACGCATCCGGCCGCACTGGGAGAAGCGCTCCCAAGCCGCCCAGGCCGAGGAGATCGAACGCACGCCGTTGCGCCGTGTCGCCGAAGCCGTCGACCAGGCCAACGTGATCTGCTTCCTGGCATCGGCCGACGCCGATTTCGTCACCGGCCTCACCATCGACGTCACAGGCGGCGTCTAGCCTTCCAACCAGGGAGAGAAACATGGCCGACAAGGTCGGATTCATCGGGCTCGGCGCGATGGGTGGGCCGATGGCGCTCAACCTCGCCAAAGCGGGCTTCGCGCTGGTGGTACACGACATCGACCAGACCAAGACCGCGCCGCTGCGGGACAAGGGCGCCGAACTTGGCGGCACGGCGGAAGCCGTGGCGGCTGAAGTGGCGCGAACGATCGTCATCGTCGAGACTACCGAGCAGGCCGAATCGGTCATACTGGGCGAGCGCGGCATCATAAGGAGCGCCAAGCCCGGTCATATCGTGCTGTGCATGGCGACAATCGATCCCTTCGCCGCCCGCACCATGGCGGACCAGTTGGCGGCGCGCGGCATTGCCATGCTCGATGCGCCGGTGAGCGGCGGCACGGGACGGGCGCAATCGGGCGAGCTGTCGGTCATCGTCGGCGGCGATGCCGCGGTGGTTGCCAAGTGTGAAGACCTCTTCAAGGCCATGGGCAACCGTTCGTTCCATGTCGGGCCGCTGGGCAGCGGCCTTGCCATGAAGCTGGTCAACAACATGCTGGTCCAGGTCAGTACCGTAGCATTGGCCGAAGCGCTGGTGCTGGGCGTCAAGGCCGGGCTCGATCCGCAGACCATCTACGAGGTCGTGCGCGTCTCGACTGGCGCCAGTGCCGCGTGGGAGCTGCGCGTGCCGCGTATCTTGAGTGGTGATTTCGAGCCGGGCGGGACGATAGACATTTCCTACAAGGACCAGGAACTCGAAACCGCCTTCGCCAAGCGTCTGGGCGTACCCGTGCTGCTGGCCAACGTGACGCAGCAGGTCTACCAGATGGCCCGTGCCCGCGGTCTCAACAAGCAGGACGGGTCGGCGGTCGTGAAGGTATTCGAGCAGATGGCCGGCGTTACCGTGAGGGGAGACAAACCATGACCACTTTCATGCTGATCCATGGCGCTTATCAGGGCGGCTGGATCTGGAGGCCGGTTGCAGAGCGCCTGCGCACAAAAGGTCATCTGGTGCTGACGCCGACGCTTGATGGCTGCGCCGAGCGCAAGCACCAGATTCGCGCCGGCATCGACACCGAGTCGCACGCAGCCGAGATCGCTGAGTTACTGTTCTACCAGGACCTGAAAGACGTTGTGCTGGTGGGCACCAGCACCGGCGGCATGGTGATGGCGCGCGCCGCCGAGTTGGCCCGCGAACGCGTCGGACGTCTGGTGTTTGCCGACGCACTCGCCCTGCTCGACGGCGAGGCCCTGCCCGATATCGTCAAACGCCCGACCGCCATCAACACCAAACTGACCACCGGCCCGTCGCGGCTGGATTTCGAGACCCGCCTGTTCGTAGACTTGGCGCCGGAGATGCGGCGCTGGGCGCTGGATCGCTGTACGCCGCATCCGATCGCGGCAATGCAGGCGCCCGTGAGACTGGAGAAGTTCTGGGACCAGTCGTGGAACGCCTCGGTGGTCTGGTGCAGGAAAAGCTCAAACCCACCCATTGCACACCAGCGTCGCACGGCCGACCGCCTGAAAGGCCGCTGGCATGAACTGGACACCGGGCACTACCCGATGCTGACCGAACCCGATGCCCTGGCGCGACTGATCGCCGAGGACTGACGTCGATCTGCCGGCCCTTCTGAGTCGAGCGGCAGGACGGCCGCGACCACTTGCCCGATCTGCCGAATTGCCTATATCCAGCGCCGATGCAATTCACTTCAAATGGACAGACGCAATGAACGGTGATGCCGGTACCGCCCAGTCGCATGAATTCCAGGCCGAGGTCGCCGAACTGCTGAACCTGATGGTTCACTCGGTCTACTCCGAGACCGACATATTTCTGCGGGAGCTGATCTCAAACGGATCGGACGCTTGCGACAAGGTCCGATACGAGGCGATCGCAAAGCCGGAACTGCTGGCCGGCAACGACAAGCTGGCCATCCGTATCATCCCCGATGCCGCGGCGAAGACCCTGACGATCTCCGACTCCGGAATCGGCATGGATCGTCAGGAACTGATCGACAATCTGGGAACCGTCGCGCGGTCGGGAACGAAGGCGTTCCTCAAGGGCATGAAGGACGCAAAGGAGAGCCTTGGTCTCATCGGCCAGTTCGGCGTCGGTTTCTATGCAGCCTTCATGGTGGCCGACCGGATCGAGGTGACGAGCAGGCGGGCCGGATCGTCGGACGCATGGGTCTGGACATCTTCGGGTGGTGCCGGCTTCGAAGTAGCGCCGGCCAGCCAGGAGCAGGCTGCGCGGGTTCCGCGCGGCACTGAAATCGTCCTTCATCTCAAGGAAGAGGCTGCCCGCTACCTGCAACCATTCGAGCTCGAACGGATCGTCAGGACCTATTCCGATCACATCCTTTTTCCCATCGAACTGGTCGACGAGAAAGGCGAAGCGCGGCAGGTCAATGCCGCCAGCGCCTTATGGCAGCGTGCGAAGTCCGATGTGAAGCCGGAAGACTACACGCAGGCCTATCGTTCCATCGCGATGGCCTTCGACGAACCGGCTCTCACTTTGCACTACAAGGTCGAAGGCCGGCAGTCCTATGCCGTCCTGCTTTTCGTGCCGACGACTCCGCCGTTCGATCTCGCGGATCCCGGCCGCAAGGGACGTGTAAAACTGTATGTCCGCCGGGTCTACATCACCGACGATGCCGATCTCCTGCCGGCCTATCTGCGGTTCGTTCGCGGCGTCGTGGACAGCGAGGATCTGCCACTCAACCTGTCGCGCGAAATGCTGCAGAACAATCCGCAGGTCGCCCAGATCCGCAGCGGCCTGGCCAGCCGGGTGATTGGCGAACTCGAAAGTTTGGCGGGCAAGGACGGTGACAGTTACGCCAAGATCTGGAGCGCGTTTGGGCCGGTGGTGAAGGAAGGGTTGTACGAGGATCACGAACGCCGCGGCCAACTGCTTGCGCTTGCGCGCTTCGCGACGACCGCCGGAGAAGGTACCCGCTCGCTCAAGGACTATGTTGCCAGCCTGAAGCCGAATCAGACCGATATCTACTATCTGGTGGGCGAAGGCGTGGATCGCCTGAAGGCCAACCCCAAGCTTGAGGCAGCACGGGCGCGTGGAGTGGAGGTCCTGCTGCTGACCGATCCGATCGATGCCTTCTGGACGACGTTGCCGCAGGAATTCGACGGCAAGCCTCTCAAGTCCCTGAGCCAGGGCGACGTGGATTTTGGCCTCGTGCCGCTGCTGGACAAGGCGGAAGCCGACACTGGATCGAAGACGACTGCAGAGGACGAGGCAGCCATCATCGAAGCCGTGAAGGGAGCCTTGGGGGAGAAAGTCTCGGAAGTGCGCGCCTCGCAGCGGCTGACTGAAAGCGCCTCATGTCTCGTGGCCAGCGCCCACGGCCGTGATCGCGAACTGGAGCGTCTGTTGGTCCGGCAGAATCGCGGCAGCGGCGCCAACCCGATTCTCGAACTGAACATGGGCCACGCGCTGGTCCGGGCGCTGGGAACGGCGCAGAGCGCCGGCCGACCGGAGGAGGTCGTCGATTTGGCGAGCCTGCTTCTCGACCAAGCTCACATTCTCGACGGCGAGATGCCGGGCGATCCGGCGTCGTTTGCGAGAAGAGTCAACGCTCTGGTGCTGCGGGGGCTTCGTGGCGATGCCTAAGCATTGACCCGTTCTCCTGCATACGGGTAGCGTACAACGATCCTGTACCGCTCCGGCGTCGACCTCGACAAGGCTCGGGGCTTCTTGCTGACGATGGCAAGGTCATCGGGCTGCAAGGAGACAGGAATGCTGGATACACACCCTGCGGGGCCCGAGCGAATTGCCGGCTGGGATCGGGCAGTAGAGGAAATTCGCAGGTCGAACGGGCGGCTGCCTCAACGGGCGAGTTGAGAGCGGTGTTGGCACGGGCCGCCTGCACAGGCAGGCTCTGGAGTGATTCAAGGCTGTAGATTCGGCCAAGTGACGCTCATCATGGCCAGTTGAAACGTACCTCCGCCAAAGGGAACATCACGATGGCCGACCCGCTGCTCGCCCTCTGCCTGATCGCCATGCCCGGGCGCCGCCGCCGTACCATCGAGCTCTGCCAGGAGACCGAGCGGCGCGGCTTCGCCGGCATCTACGTGCCGAGCCCGATGGGCAACATGTCGATGTGCGAGGCGCTGTCGTGGAATACCGCCTCAATCACTTTCGGAACCGCAATCGCGCCGATCTATCAGCGTACCATCGTCGATTTCGCGCAGAGTGCCGCGATGATGCACGAAGTATCAGGCGGGCGGTTTCGCCTCGGCATCGGCATTGCACATGGGCCGTCGCATGTGCGAATGGGAGTCACTCCCGGCAAGCCGCTGGCGGACACCCGCTCCTTCCTTGAGAAGTTCCGCGTGCAGGACGGCTTCGGTCCCCTGCCTCCCGTCATCGTGGCGGCCCTGCGCAAGCGGATGGTGGCGTTGTCGGGTGAACTGGCCCAGGGCGTCGTGTTCGCCAATGCATCGCTTTCGCACATGGCCGCGTCTCTGGCGGCTCTGCCCTCAGCGAAGCGGGATGATCCGGATTTCTTCATCGGCAACATGATCCCGACCTGCATCAGCGACGATGCCGAGGCCGCCAGGGCGGTGAATCGGCGGACGCTGACCAACTACGCGTTCCTGCCGAATTACCGCAACTACTGGAAGGAAGCGGGCTACATCGAGGAAATGGACGCCATCGAGACGGCGATCGCGGAAGGACGCCGAGAGGGCGTGCCGAAGTGCTTCTCCAACAAATGGCTCGCTGACAACACACTGTTCGGACCTGCGGCGAAAGTGCGCGAGGGTGTCGCCGCGTGGCGTGCTGCGGGCGTGCGCACGCCGATTCTGGTGCCGTCCTCGGCCGTCGGCAACCAGATGAAGGCGATCGAGGAAGTCTTCGCTGCGTTTGGCTGACAAGCAAACAGGCGCGCGGCGCCGGAATCGAAAGGGCGGTCCAATCGGACCGTCTGGGTTCTTGAGCCGATGGCGCTCATCGAGCAGGGCAGGCGTAGATGTTCATTTCTGGGCCCAGATCGAACGGTGGCGGAACTTGAGCAAGCGACATCACTTTGGAGTCGAGAGCCCAGTCGAGCGCGTGCTTGCCGCGCGAGCAGAACTCTTTGTCGACCGGAGCGCGCTAGGCGGTCCTGCGCGGCTCTAGGTGGGACCAAATGCCCTCCTCGCCGACGAGGACCTGCCGAGTAGAGATTGTTTGGTCATCAACCACCGCATGCCCGATATCGATGAACTGGAACTCATCGAATGGCTGAATATCTGAGACATCGGCCTGCCATGATGACGATATCAAACATGGGAGTTCCTGTATCGCCGGCACATGCAATCGGTTGCAGCAACGGCCCGAACCTATAGTGGCCGGAACAACTTGCCGGTTTAAAGATGATCAGCCACGCAAAATGGTATTTCGCAATCCGTCCCCGCTCTCCGGCGTCATTTGGAGGGGTATTCCCTGGCTTGCTGTTGCGCGGATCATGTCGTGGATGAACCCCAGTTTTGTGATCGACGGATTGGAAAGAACGAACGGATACAGATCGGCCTGCCCCATAGCCCTGTTGAGGTTGTTCAGCGCCAGGCTGAGGGGCCGCCAGGTATCGACCAGCTGGGTGATGTCGCCGGCGGCGTAGGGATCGAAGTCGACCTTGGCATCGAGCGTATCGGTCCGCGAGAGGCGGGGATGGATCGACATCTCGAAGGCGCCCGCCATTTCGAGCGTGTCGACGATA
>CALFRN010000060.1 GCA_937919085.1 uncultured Reyranella sp. | reverse complement strand
GACCGCGGCAAGCTGGTGCTGAGCGCCTTCGCCTTCCAGGCCGTGGGCGCGCTGGCCGGCACTGTGTTGGGCTATGTCATCCTCGCAAACTTTCAGGAGGTGAGTGCATGGCGCTGGATGTACGCCACCGCGATTGTCCCAGCGGCGCTGGTGGTGGTGGGCCGGCTGTTCATTACCGACAGCGGGCACTGGCTGATGTCGCAGGGCCGCAAGGCCGAGGCCGAGCGGGAGGTCGGGCGGCTTCTGGAGCGCAACCCAGTCTATCCCAAGCAGGTACACCTCGCCGACCTGCCGGCGGCAGCAACGGCAGGCCGGCGCGGCTGGCGGGAGCTGTTCGTGCCACCGGTACGGCGCGCCACCATCCTGGCCTCGGTGCCGTGGTTCCTGCAGGATCTCGGCACCTACGGTATCGGCATTTTCACGCCAACGATCCTGGCACGCACGGTCGGCCACGAGATCACCGACGCGCACAATATTGCCGCCGTGATCGCCCGCGACCTGCTGGCCGCCAAGGGCGCCGCGCTGATCGACACGCTCCTGATCGTAGGCATCGTGGCGGCCGTGCTGCTGACCGACCGCATCGGCCGTATCCGCCTGCAGATCACCGGCTTCATCGGCTGCGCCGCCGGCCTCGCAATGGCGGCGGCTTCGCTGCACGCCGCCGAGCCCGTGCGCACTTTGCTGCTGTTCGGCGGCTTCATGCTGTTCAACTTCATGACCAACATGGGGCCGAATGCCCAGACCTACCTGCTCGCCGGCGAGGTCTTTCCAACCGGTATTCGCGCCAAGGGTGCGGGTTTCGCAGCCGGCTTCGCCAAAATTGGCGCGGTAATCACTGCATTCGTGTTCCCCTTACTGTTGGCCGACGCCGGCGCCGATCTGTTGCTGGGCATGCTGGTGGCGACGTCACTGGCAGGCGCGCTGGTGACATGGTGGTTCCGGATCGAGACGACGCGGGTCAATCTGGAGGACATAGGGCGATAGAGTCCGGCACTGGTCCAAATTCGGCCGGGCTGTTAAAAGAAGGAACGATGCCGCTTCATTGGACGATCGACCCGGAGCAGAGGCTTGTCACTGCTGTTGCCGAAGGCGGCGTAACGCGATCGCAGTTCGAGGCCTTTCTCGATGCCCTGAGCCGGGACCACGCCCACGGCTATCGCAAGCTGTTCGACGGCCGGCGCGGTGCGGCGGACATGCCGTCCGAGGACATCATGGTGTTGGGCGCCCGCATGCGCGCCTCGCACGACAGCGGCCCAATCGGCGCATTGGCGGCAGTGGTGCCCGCTGAGCATGTGGAAACGATCAGCAGCGTGCTCGGCATGCTGGCCGCCGCCAAGCGGCCGATGCGCGTCTTCCAGGCGGTTGGACCGGCGCGCAGATGGATCGCCAGTCTGCCGCGATAGCGGCGGTCGTACTATCCGGGCCGATGGCGGAAATCGCAGCAGGCGGCGTCCACCGGTGCAGTGCATCGCCCACGATCCGGTCGGCCTCGGCCCGGGGCGCCTGCCGTCGCAGCGCGCGCGGCACCGGGACGATCACCCCGGCCCGCAATTTGGCTTCATCGAACAGAGACAGCGGAACCGATGCGGTCATGGACGGAAATTCCTAGTCACGGACGAACGCGCCGAGGCCGTGTTCGTCGAGGTATTCGAGAGTGAGGATACGTGCGCCGGCAGCACCGAAACCGTCGAAGGTCGCCAGGGAAATCGAGCCATCGGTCTGGTTCTCGCTGGACGGATGGAAGGTGAATGCATTGCCGCTCCAATGGGCCAACGGGTAGTCGACCGCGGCAGCGGGACCAAGTTTTAGCCGCAGCACGCCATCGCGCAGGACAATCTCCGCGCTGCCGTAATAGTCGCTGGCGTAGCTTCCGACGTAATCGGACAGCGCGGCCGCGGGTGCGGGATTTGCTGGCCGCGCAGCGCCGACGAGAGTCCCGGACGGCGCCGTCAGCGGCACCATCAGTCGACCGTAGGCGGCGAACCAGTCGCGCTCGATCTTGCCGAATTGCACAAGATCGGTGAAGTCGGCCGCCAGCGCTTCGGCAGCGCCAGTGGGCGCGGCATTGGTCAGAACCACGATTCCGACGCCGGCCGAAGGCAGAAGGGTGAAGGTGGTACCAGCGCCCATTGCGAAGGCGCCGGAATGCTTGATCTCGGTCCGGCCCGACGGCGAGATGCCGACACCGAAGCCGAAGCCGTAAAAGCCCGGGCGGGCATCGGGTGCGAAGGAATGGCCCGAAATTGTCTGCGCGGTGATGGCCGGAAGCAGTGCCGTAGCGGCCACGATCTCGCGGCCCTCGAAGGTGCCGCTCTGCAGGATCAGGGCCATCCAGCGCGCGAGGTCGCGCGCCGAGGAACTTACGCCGCCGGCCGGCGACTGCTCGTCCGGTCGGCGTTGATATTTGGCCTGATAGGTCCCACCGACCCTGATGTGGCCGACCGCCCGATTGACGCGTTGTTCGAAATCCGCAAAGCGCGAGCTGGTCGCGTTCATGCCGAGCGGCTTGTAGAGCACCTGCTCCGCCAGCGTCGGCCAATCCTTGCCGGCCGCCGCCGCGACCGCCGACGCCGCCGCAGTAAATCCAAAATTGGTGTACGCGTAGGTAACGCGGAATGGCGCCAGCGGCAGCAGGCGCAGCCGCTCGAGCACCTGGCGTTCCTTGTAGCCGAGGTCCTCCAGCGCATCGCCGGCGTGATCGGGAAGGCCGGAGCGATGGCTGAGCAGGTCGCCGACCGTGACGTGCGCCCCCACCCACGGATCCCTGAGGGTGAACCAGGGCAAATGCTTCACAACGGGTGTGGCCCACGACACCGCGCCAGCGCCGACCTGCTTGGCGACCACGGTGCCGGTGAGCGACTTCGACAGCGAGGCGATCTGAAACACCGTATCGGCATCGACGAGGTCCGGCTGGCCGGCTTTGCGAATGCCGAAGCCCTTGGCATAGACGGTGCGGCCCTCCTTCACGACGGCCACGGCCATGCCTGGAATACCGCTCCTGGCCATCAGGTCGGCGGCAAGCGAGTCAAGTTGTCCGACCGCCTGGTCGATCTGCCCCGGAGGAATCGCCATAGAGAAAACCTGTGGCGGCGGCGGTCGGTCGGCCGCCATCGTAGGCGCGCCAAAAAGCAAAAAGACGGCGGCGGCAGATGCCGCAAGGAGGCGGTGCCAGGCGGCGCGATGTGCCGCATGCGGTCTTCTGTCAAAATCGAAGCAGAACATGTTCACTCCCGTGCAAAAGGTGAAAGCGCGCAGAGAGGCAACGAACAGTAAGACAGAAACAATCACTCCAAACCAAGCTATTGATTCGCGCAGACAGGCATTGCATCTGAAAATCGCAGAATCTCTGCCTTCCGAAAGTCGACAGGACACAATGGATTATTCCTTCACCGCCGAGCAGGAAGACTTGCGGCGCACGGTGCGCCGGTTCGCCGAAAACGAACTTGCGCCGCTGGTCCGTGACGCCGAGGAGACCGAGACCTTTCCGCGCCCCCTGTTCAGGCGCTTCGGCGCGCTCGGCCTCAACGGCGTTCGCTATCCCGAGGCCGATGGCGGATCCGGTTTCGACAAGGTGTCCGACTGCATCGTCCGCGAAGAGATGTCCCGCGTCTGCCAGTCGTTTGCCTCGTCATGGTCGGCGCACAGCCATCTCGGCATCTGGCCGATTTGGCGGGCCGGCACGGAGGGTCAGAAGGCCGACTTCTTCCGCCCGGCGCTGGCGGGTGAGCGGATCGCGGGCTTTGCGCTTTCGGAACCGGACGGAGGTTCTGACATTCGTGCCTTGCGCACCAAGGCCGAGAAGGTGCCCGGTGGTTGGCGGCTGAACGGCTCAAAACTTTACATCACCAATGCCCCGATCGCGGATTTCCTCACTCTGGCGGCACGCACCCACCCGGACCTCACGCCCGCCGCTATCAGTCTCTTCCTGGTCGAACTGCCCAACCCCGGCATCGTGGTCAACCGCCTCAAGAAGGAAGGTATTCGCGCGTCGGATACCGGGCTGGTCCATATCAGCGACGCCTTCGTGCCCGACGCCTGCCTGCTGGGCGGGCGCACGGGCACCTACCCGATCATCCTGGACAGTCTTTCGGAAAATCGTGTCGGTGTAGCCGCGAACGCGCTCGGCATGGCGCAGGGAGCACTAGAGGCAGCTCTCGAATTCGCCAGGACGCGCAAGGTCAGGGGCAAGACGATCGGCCAGTACCAGGCGATCGCCCACAAGCTGGCCGACATGGCGGCGGAGATCGAAGCGGCGCGATGGCTCGTCTACTACGGCGCCTGGCGCGTCGACCAAGGCACGCTGGACGCGGCGACGGCGGCCAAGGTGAAGCTGGTTGCCTCGGAATGCGCCGTCCGCGTTTCGGAAGCCGCCATCCGGATCCACGGCGGCGCCGGCATCATGAGCGAATACCCGGTCGGGCGGATTCATCGCGACGCGCTGGTCTATGTCATCGGCGAGGGGACTTCCGAAATCCAGCGCAACCTCATCGCACGCGGGCTCGGCCTCTAGCCCGTGCCTAGCGGTCGCCGACGCGCACCAGGGCTTTGATGGCGAGCGGCGCCTTGCCCGACTTTTCCGCAACCGCAAGATCCTGCGCCGCAATCGCCATGCGGGCTGACCGATCCTCGTCGTCGCCGTCCAGGGCGTCGAGCGGGACACGGCGATGGGAGCGCTGGCTGCCGTCCTCGTAGGTCACGTTGAACACGACGTATTCAATCCGTTTGCCGGGCTTCTTCGCCATGGGGGCCTCCGATGAGTTTTGGTCCGTCTGACCCTGGGACGCTTATACGTCTTTCCCACCAGCGAGGGGCGGCTGTTCAAGGGCCTGCGTCTTTGCGACCGGACAGAGGTCCGGAGCGGGTAGCATTTCCAGGAGGCCGATCAGGTGGCGAACAATCCCACGGTTCTCATTGCTGGTGCCCCCAAGGACCTCGCGCAGGCCGACGCCTATCTCGCGGCGCTCGCAGCCTGGATTTCAAACACTTGAAGCCTCGCCCGACAGGATCGACCGGCGGTTCGAATTCAGAACCTCGCCGAGGCTAGCGCCCGAGACAGATGGCGATAGCCCGCGAGGTCCAAACTCTTCCCGCGACCCTTGAGCACGGTCGCGACACACTCGTTCCTTGCAGGCGGTGGGGCTAAAAGCCCATTCCACCGCCCATGCCGCCGCCCATGCCACCACCGGGCATGCCGCCCGGGCTCTCACCCGGAATTTCAGCCACCATAGCTTCGGTCGTGATCAGCAGCCCCGCCACCGATACCGCCCCTTGAAGCGCGGTACGGACGACCTTGGTCGGATCGATCACCCCAGCCTTGATCATGTTCACGTAGTCGGCCTTCTGGGCGTCGAAGCCGAAGTTGACGTCCTTCTGCTCGAGCATGCGGCCGGCGATCACGGCGCCGTCGAAGCCGGCGTTCTCGGCAATCTGGCGGACCGGCGCCTGCAGCGCACGGCGCACGATGTCGATGCCGACCTGCTGGTCATGGTTGCCGCCGCGCTTGCCGTCGAGCACACGGGTGGCATAGAGCAGCGCCGCGCCACCACCGGCAACGACACCCTCCTCTACCGCAGCCTTGGTCGCGTGCATGGCGTCGTCGACGCGATCCTTGCGTTCCTTGACCTCGATCTCGGTAGCGCCACCGACCTTAATGATCGCCACGCCGCCGGCCAGCTTTGCCAAGCGCTCCTGCAACTTCTCGCGATCGTAGTCGGAGGTCGTGTCCTCGACCTGCTTCCTGATCTGCGAGACCCGGGCCTCAATGTCCTTTTTCTTGCCGGCGCCATCGATCACGGTGGTGTTGTCCTTGTCGATACGCACGCGCTTGGCCGTGCCCAGCATGGCCAGCGTCACGTTCTCGAGCTTGGTGCCGAGATCCTCGGTAATCACCTGGCCGGCAGTCAGGATCGCCAGATCCTCCAGCATTTCCTTGCGGCGGTCGCCGAAACCCGGCGCCTTGACGGCCGCGACCTTGAGGCCGCCACGCAGCTTGTTGACCACCAGGGTGGCCAGCACCTCGCCCTCGATGTCCTCGGCGATGATGAGCAGCGGCCGGCTCGACTGCACGATCGATTCGAGCAGCGGAAGCACGGTCTGCAGACTCGACAGCTTCTTCTCGTGGATCAGGATGTAGGGATTTTCCAGCTCGCAGATCATCTTCTCGGCATTGGTGACGAAATAGGGTGAAAGATAGCCGCGATCGAACTGCATCCCCTCGACGACGTCGAGCTCGGTTTCGAGGCTCTTGGCTTCCTCGACGGTGATCACGCCTTCCTTGCCGACCTTGTCCATCGCCTTGGCGATCATGTTGCCGATCGCCTTGTCGCCGTTGGCCGACACAGTGCCGACCTGGGCGATTTCCTCGCTGGTCGAGACTTTCTTCGAGCGGCTCCTGAGGTCTTCCATCACCCAGTCGCAGGCCAGGTCGATGCCGCGCTTGAGGTCCATCGGGTTCATGCCGGCAGCGACCGACTTGGCGCCTTCGCGTACGATAGCCTGGGCGAGCACGGTCGCGGTGGTGGTGCCGTCGCCGGCGGTGTCGGAGGTCCGGCTCGCCACTTCGCGCACCATCTGGGCGCCCATGTTCTCGAACTTGTCAGTGAGTTCGATTTCCTTGGCAACGGTGACGCCGTCCTTGGTAATGCGCGGCGCGCCATATGATTTGTCGAGCACGACGTTGCGGCCCTTGGGGCCGAGTGTCACCTTCACGGCGTCAGCAAGGATATCCACACCGCGGATCATGCGGGCCCTGGCATCGGCGCCGAAACGTACTTCTTTCGCTGACATGGTTTTTGTTCCTTGCTTGAACTGATTGCTGACCGGCCCGCGCCGACTGGCGTCAGGCGGCCTTCTTCTTGGCGACGGATGAACCTTCGATCACGCCCATGATGTCGGACTCGGCCATGATGAGAAGATCTTCGCCATCGAGCTTGATTTCGGTGCCCGACCATTTCCCGAACAGGATACGGTCACCCTTCTGCACGTCGAGCGGCACCACCGCGCCGGTCTCGCTGCGCGCGCCCGGGCCCACGGCGACGATCTCGCCTTCCATCGGCTTTTCCTTGGCGGTATCCGGAATGAAGATTCCACCCTTGGTCTTGTCCTCTTCCTCGACCCGGCGAATCACCACGCGATCGTGCAACGGCCTGAATTTCATGGCGTTTCCTGCAAATTGTCGCGTTTTGGGAGCGAACGCTGAGCGTGCGCAATCGAAGTCTGAAGGGAAGATGGTGATCTTCCTTCCACGAACAAGCGATATACGCCCGAAATCGCCGCGAGCGAAAGGCTTCTTGCGGCAGGCGCCGGGCAAACCCCGGAGAGCGTGGACGGCCGAATGGGCCGCTGCACGTTTCGAGAACCGCCACATTGGCCCGGCCACGCACTTCCTGATCCGTCCCCAAAGGGGCCCGGGCCTTGCCCTGGCCGCAATCCAGCGACACCGTACTGCCATGAGAGCCATGTCCCTTGCCCTTCTTTTCTTTCTTGCCGCCGCCGGAACCGTAGGTGCCCAGCAACGCAAGCCCGCCGCTGAACCGGACAAGGCGGCCGACAAACCGTCCGACTGCGTGGCAGCAAAGGGCGCGCTTCCGAAGGAATGGAGCGGCGAGGCCTTCGCAATCGACGGCATCACACTGGGCGGTGTCGGCCTCAAGCCACAGCTCAGGTTGTGGGGGCTGCAAACAGCCGAGCTGCGCGACAAGCAAAGTGGCCAGGAAGCGGTCGCCGGCATGCGCGCCCGCGCCACCCTCGAGGACATGCTCGACAAGGTCGAGCACAAGGTGAAGTGCCGATCGGCCAAGTGGGACCACGAGTGTCGTGCCGTGGTGCAATGCACCGTCGAGGGCGGCCCGGCACGGCTCGATCTCGGCGGCTACATGATCGCAAGCGGCATGGCCTGGGGTTTCCACCTCGACGAGGTGCTGGCCTGGGAGCCGCGGGCAAGCCAGCGCTATGCCGGGTCCGAGGCCGAAGCGCGCAAGGCCAAGCGGGGTCTGTGGCCCCTCTGGCTGGGCGAGAAGTAACGCCCGAGCCGTCGTCTGACCTCAGCATCTTGCCGTTCTTGCGAACATTGCCGCCACCATGGATGCATTATCCGAAAGGCACTCGACAGCGCCGGAATGATTTGACGAGCAAGGCCGGACGATTGCCGAGCTATGCTGCGATCCCGTTTCGACCAAGAGGATTGCCGCGATGCCCAGAACGCTCTTCATCGATTCGACTCCGGATATCGACCGCGTGTGGCGGATGGTACACAGCCGCGACGACATTCCGATCGCCGTCAACATCGGTGCCGTTGCCGAGGGCGACATTCCTGGAATACTCGACGGCTACGACACGGCGATCGTCGACGCGACCTATTTCAACGCGGCGACACTTGGGCTCTGTTCGGGACTGAAACACATCGTCTTTCTGGGGACCGGCGCGGCCAGTTTCATCGACCTCGCCGCGGCCGAACGATTGGGCGTGAAAGTCTCGACCATCGGCGGCTATGGCGACACCACGGTCGCCGAACATGCCATGGGGCTGGTGTTCGCGGCGGCACGACACATCGCGACCATGCACGTGATCGTCCGTACCGGCGGGTGGCGGCCGATGCAGGGCATTGAACTCAGGGGCAAGACGCTGGGCATCGTCGGTTTGGGCGGCATCGGCCGCGAGATGGCGCGAATCGCCGGAGGCGTCGGCCTGAAGGTGATCGCCTTCAACCGGTCTGCCCTTTCAGGCCCACCTGTGCCGATGGTGGCGATCGACGAACTGCTGGCGCGATCGGACGTCATCAGCCTGCATCTCGCCCTGAACGAGGCGACCCGAGGGTTCCTTGGCCGCGCGAAACTTGAGAAAGCCAAGCCGGGCGTCATCGTCGTCAATACCGCACGCGCCGATGTGGTGGACGAGACGGCGATGATCGACCTGCTGCGCGCAGGCCATATCGGGCATTATGCGACCGACGTTTTCGCCAAGGAACCGACGGCCCCCGACGAACCGCTGCTCACGCTCGACAATGTAACTCTTACCGCGCACGCGGGTTACAATACGCCGGAAGCGGCGATGACCATGTACCGCCGTGCCATCGACCTTGCAGCCGCCGGCTGATCGAGGCTAGCGGCGGGCGCGCTTTCGCGCGGCCGTAGTCGCGGGCACGTGGACGTCGCGGTTCAGGTTGTCATGGCGGTCGTCCATGCGGCGATAGTCGATGGTGAGTTCCTCGCCTGGCTTGATGTCACGCAACGCATAATAGGTCACGTCCTCGTCATCCGATCCGAGGTTGGCCTTGTCGGAATGATTCATGTACCAGCCGGTAGATATCCGCAGGAAGTCGAGCGGCACCCAGTAGCCGCCGGTGCTGCGGATACCGAAACGCCTGTAGAGATGCTGTTGTGGCGAGGCGTGCGCCTGGCGTGTGGAAACCCACCGGCTGTCCTTGCCATCCCAGACTCGGACGGTTTCGCCCTTCCGGATGATCCGGTCGGCAAAGCAACCGATGCCGTGGACACGCGAGGGACCGAGATAGACGAATGCTTTGCTGATCTTACGCTTCATGAAAACTTCATACTCGTGATCGCCGCCGAACGCGCAGCACGCGTGCTTACTCTGCCCGCCCGGCACATTCAATCGGTCGGCATGGCAGCGCCACGTCGGCACCATTGCGCGACGCGCCAAACCCGATGAAGAAAGGGTCGGGAACGAACGGTTGTCACTGGAGCGACACAAGGGATGAAACGCCGTGGTGGACGTTCAACACCGACGGACATCGCGATGGTGAATCTCGCCGGGCCGGTCGGGTGGAGCGGAGCCGGCCGATGAACCGCCAATCCACCTGCTTTGACATTTCATTCGTGCAGCGGCGACACTTTGCCCATGGCAAGAGCCGCCTCGTCCTTCACTTCCCGCTTCGCGCCATGGGCGATCCGCGGCGCCACCCCGCCTGGACAGAAGAAGTGGAGCGCGGAAGGGCGAGCTTTGGCCAGGGCCGCGTCATCATGACCGCCGGCAGGACGTTCCAGGGAAAGGACAGCTGCATGCTCACCTTCTACTTCTCCCCTGGGTCCAGTTCGATGGCACCGCACATTGCCCTGCACGAATGCGGCGCTGCATTCGAGGCCAAGCCAGTCTCTTTTGGAAAAAAGGAAACACGCACGCCGGCGTTTCTGGCGATCAACCCCGCCGGAAAGGTTCCCGTACTGCTAATCGAGGGTCGTGCGCTCACCGAGGTGGCGGGGATTCTGTTCTATCTTGCCCGTTCATATCCGGCAGCAGGGCTGCTGCCCAGCGATGACGTCGAGTCCGAAGCGGAGATCATCTCGTGGATGTCCTATATTGCTTCGACCATCCATCCAGCGCGCCGGCAGGGACTAGAGCATGCGCGCGAAGTCTATGCCGTCGCCGACAGGCGGCTCGGCAAGGCGGAGTGGGCAGCGGGCGGGCGCTACTCGATCGCCGATATTCATCTATTCCGCCTCTACTGGCGCTTCCGAGCCTCGCTCGAACCGAAGCCGGGTGAATTCCCGAATCTCGAGGCACACTATGCACGCATGATGGCGCGGCCGGCCGTCAAGAAGACCTGCGAAATCGAGACCGCGATCGGCTACGAGCTGCCGAAGTAGCCTGGCGGCGTATCAAGCAACGGCTACTTGCCGTTCATGACCTGCCACACCTTCTCCGGCGTCACCGGCATGTCGATGTGACTGACGCCAAACTCGGAGAGCGCATCGACGATCGCGTTCATCACCGAAGGCAGTGCGCCTGCGCACCCGGCTTCGCCGCAACCCTTGATGCCCAGCCGGTTGGTCTTGCACGGCACTGAATGGTTTTCGATCGAGAAGTTCGGCGCGTCTGATGCCCGCGGCATGGCATAGTCCATGTAGGAGCCCGCCACGGGCTGCCCCTGCGGATCATAGACCGTGCGCTCCATCAACGCCTGGCCGATGCCCTGAACGACACCACCGTGCGCCTGGCCAGCGACCAGCATCGGATTGATGACCGTGCCGAAGTCGTTGACCATGAAATAGCGCACCACCTCGGTCTGCCCGGTATCGCGATCGATCTCGACTTCGGCGACATGGCAACCGTTGGGGAAGGAAAACGGCGGATTGTCCGAGATGTGGCTGACGTCGAGTGACTGCGGCAGGTCTGCCGGCAATTTGAGGCCGCCGCGCAGCTTATCGGCCAGCTCCATGACGCCGATGCCGCGATCCGTGCCGGCAATGGTGAAACGGCCGCGCGCGAACTCGATGTCCACGGCTGATGCTTCCAGCACGTGAGCCGCAATCTGCTTGCCCTGCTCGATCAGCTTGTCGCCAGCCTCAAGGAATGCCTGGCTGGCGACCAGAGCGGACTTGGAGCCACCGGTGCCACCGCCCACCTTGAGCTGGTCGGAATCGCCCTGGAGCAGGCGAAAATGTTCGAAGGGGATTCCGAGCTGGCTGCCCAGTACCTGCGCGAAGGGCGTAGCATGACCCTGACCATAGTCGAGCGTGCCGCTCAGCATGGTGATGGTGCCGTCGGACTCGAAGCGGATGCCGCCGTACTCCTTGGCGGGCGGCCCTGTCACTTCGAGATAGGAGCCGAGGCCACGGCCGCGCAGTTTGTTGCGCCCCTTGCTTTCCGCCTTGCGCCTTTCGAAACCATCCCAATCGGATGCCACCAACACCTTGTTCAGCACATTGGTGAACTCGCCCGAATCGTAGTTCATGTCCGATGGCGCCTTGTAGGGCATTTGTTCGGGTGCGATGTGGTTCCGCCGCCGCAACTCGACCCGGTCGATACCCATCTCGCGGGCTGCGGTGTCGATCAGCCGCTCCATGTAGTAGTTGCCCTCGGGTCGTCCGGCGCCGCGATAGGCGCCAACTGGCGTCGTGTTGGTGAACACGACCTTGGAGTTCACTTCCATCGCCGGGGTCCTGTAGACGTCGATGACGTTCTTCACCGCATTCGTCGTGGCCGGCATCGGCGGATAGATGTAGGCGCCGGCGTTGCCGGTGCCGCTCAGACGAACGGCGAGGAACCTGCCATCCTTGTCGAGCGCCAGTTCGGCAATGCGCTGGTGGTCGCGACCGGCGTGATCGCTCAGGAAGCTTTCGGAACGTTCGTCGGTCCACTTCACGGGGCGGCCGAGCAGCTTGCCGCCCAGCAGCAACGGGGCATATTCCGGGTAGACCTGCGACTTCATCCCGAACGAGCCACCGACGTTGCCCGTCAGAACGCGCACCTTGTCCGGCGACACCTTGAGCACGTCCTTGGCAAGACCGCCGCGCAGACCGATCACGCCCTGGCAGCCGACATGCAAGGTCCAGCGTTCGGTCTCGGGATTGTAGGAGCCGATCGCCGAGCGTGGCTCCATGGCATTTACCACGATGCGGTTCGAGGCGATTTCGAGCCGGGTAACGTGTGCGGCCTCGGCGAAGGCCCGCTTCACCGCATCGGCATCACCATAGTGGAAATCAAGGACCAGATTGCCGGGCGCCTCCTCGTGAAGCTGCGGCGCACCGGGCTTCAGCGCATCGGCCGGATTGGTGACCGCGGGCAACTCGTCGATATCGAGAATGACGGCCTCGGCAGCGTCCTTGGCCTGCACGGCCGTTTCGGCGACGACGCAGGCCACCGCCTCGCCTACGAAGCGCACGCGGCCCTTTGCAAGGGATGGCCGCGGTGGCGTCTTCATCGGCTTGCCGTCACGGTCGGGAATGTTTAGGCCGCATTTCAGAGGCCCGAAGCCCGCCGCCTCGAGATCGACGTTGGAATATACGGCAAGCACACCCGGCATCGCCTTCGCCTCGGCGAGGTCAATGCCATTAAGCACACCGTGCGCCACCTTGCTGCGCACCATTGCGGCATAGGCCTGACCCGGCAGGTTGATGTCGTCGGTGTACCGTCCCTCGCCGCGCAGCAGTTTCGGATCCTCGGAGCGCGGCACCGATTGGCCGACACCGAACTTCATCAGGGCGAGACCTGTGTCGTCGAACGAGTCCATACGCTTACCTTCGCAAATTCCAAGCCACCTCACCCCGAGGATGATTCCCCGGGGTGAGGCGATCCGTTTGTGATTAGTCCTACTTCAGCGGCGAATAGTTCGTCGGCATCAGCAGTGTGGAATGCATTTCCGCAAGCAGCGCCGGCCCCTTGGCAAGGTAGGCCTGCCACGCCGGGTCCTTCATGGCCGCAGCGCGCGCCTCGAAGCGTTCCTGGAGGTTCTTGTAGCGCCACAAGTGAATCCACTCGTTGGGCTGGGGAAATTCGCCGGTCCAGGCGCCCCAGATCGGCGAATACTTGTCGCGCGCCGCCCGTACTTCCTTGAAGTTCGTGCCGTACTGCGCCGCACCGCCCATCTGCGTGCGATAGACCCGCAGCTCGTAGATGTTGCCGGTGGTGTCGTCGGACGGCCTGATATCGACGACGGCGTTCATGAGCCGCAGGTCCTGACGCTGGATCAGCGGCCTGATGACGGGAACATAGCCTTCGGTCCAGGGCTTGTGCTTGGCGAGTTCACCCCGAAGCCGCGTGCGCTCTTCGTAGCTCTCGTACTTCCACAGATGCCATATCTGGTTGAGCGCACCGAACTCGGCCGTCCAGTAGCCGTGGTTCTCGCCGAAATTCTGACCGCGCGCCGGGCGGCCGATCGTCTCGGCAGCCTTGAGGTATTCCGGCATCTTGCCGGGCGCCAGAGTGTAGCAGCGAAGTTCGTAGACCATGTCGTTTCCTCTCAGGGATGAGGATGCTTGGGCGGATGCGCCCGCACCGCTTCCTCGTTGATATCGGCACCCCAGCCCGGTCGGGTGGGGACGATCAATTCGCCATTCTGGATGACGGGAGGGTGCGTGACCAGATCGTCCTTCCACGGCACGTCATCGATATCGATTTCCATTATACGGAAATTGGGCATGACGGCGCACAGATTGGCGCTCATCAGCGTCGACATATGGCCGTAGAAATTGTGTGGCGCACAGTTGATCTCGTAGGCCTCGGCCATGGCGGAGATCTTCAGCGACTCCATCAGGCCGTTCCATGGCACGTCGATGATGGAAACGTCGATCGATCGGTTCTCGAAGAACGGCCGGAACTGGCGGCGGCCAAACAGCGATTCGCAAGAGGCGACGGGCATGGCGGCGCGGTCGCGGATCAGCCTCAGCCCTTCCGGATCATAGCTGTCGATCTCCAACCAGAAGAGATTGAAGGGCTCGCAGGTCCGCGCAACCTTGATGTAGCCCTCGGTCTTGAAGTTGAAGTTGGTGTCGAGAAGAATGCCCATGTCGGGGCCCGCGCCCTGACGAAACGCCGCGAGCCCTTCGGAAATCGCAGCGAGAACGGCACCATCGGCATTCAGCTCGGGCCCCCCGATGGTCCGGCCGAAGCCCGGCTGATACATGTTCGGCGGATCGAGATCGAAGCGGAAGATGTTGGTTTTCAGCGCCCTGAAGCCGCGGTCCTTCACATGCTTGCCGAGCTTCGCCAGATCATCGAGCGAGCGCACCGGCTCGACGCCCATCACCTCGGCGTTGCGAAAACGATAGCTGCCGCAATGCGACCAGTAGAGCGGCAGGCGGTCACGCACCGGACCGCCGAACAGGGCGTAGACCGGGATGCCGAGTGCCTTGGCCTTCACGTCCAGCAGTGCATTCTCGATCGCGGCCATGGCCTGCTGGTTCATGCCGCCCGGCGCCTGCCGGGTAACGGCATAGATTGTCGTCATGATGCGTTCGATGGGGCGCGGATCCTGCCCGATCAAGCTCTGCGCCATGCGGCGAATGACGGCCGTGAGGCCTGCGCTGCCATAACCTTCGTTATATTCCGACCAGCCGACCAGGCCATCGTCGGTTGTGATCTTGAGAAAGGAGAAGTCGCGCCAGCCGGCGTCGCAGTGCAAATCCTCGATTTTGGCGATTTTCATGGTGGTTCCTCCCGCTTCGCCCGCAGCATAGACTAGGCAGCGGTTACCGTGGGATGAAACTATGGCCCTCTTCGGCAAGGGAATGCTGATCGTCTTCACCGAGGTGAAGGCACGCGACGAACGTGACCTCAACGAGTGGTACAACCGCGAACATATCGACGAACGCGTCAATCTACCGGGCTTCCACCGGGCCCGCCGCTACGTCGCGGTCCGCGGCTCGCCGAAGTACCTCGCAACCTACGAATGCGACACCGTCGATGACCTTGCGACCCCGGACTATCTGCATCTGCTAGCCAACCAGACGTCGTGGAGCCAGGCGGTGATGGCGCGATTCACCCATTTCCACCGCCTCACGCTCCGGCTCCAGGTCGACCTGACGCACGGCGTCGGCGGTGCCGTTGCCAGCGTCCGGTTCGTGCCAGACCCGCGACGGCGCAGGGCGCTGGTTGCCTGGCTTCAGCAGACAGTGCTGCCGCGCGCCATCACCCGCCCCGGCTTGCTGGGCGCGGCCGCACTCGAAAACGACCTCGAGATCGCCAATGCGCCACTTCAGGAAAAGAGCATGGACCATCCCAAGGCCGACGAAGTGGAATGGATCGTCCTGCTCGAAGGCGCTGACGCGGCGTCGACCGGCGCGGCCGCAAGGAGTCTTTTCAAGCTATCGACCTTGAAGCAATTCGGGGTGATCGTGGCACCGACAATCGGCACCTACCGGCTGCTGTTCGGCAACCAGAGATGACGCAGGTTTGACCTGCCGTTGACCACACGATCGCCTAAACTGGTTTCGTGTCAGTTCAAAAGCAAATCTTCTGGCTGAGGCTCGTCACGCTGATCGGCCTCTGCCTGCCGGCGCTGGAGCTTGCGTGGCGCTGGTACGCCGACGCGCTCGGGCCTCGTCCGGTCACCGTGGCGACCCACGCCACTGGCGATTGGGCCGTGATCTTTCTGCTGCTATCGCTTGCGATGACGCCTTTGCGCACCACGCTGGACTGGATACCGCCGGTGCACGTCCGCCGCCGCATCGGCGTTGCAGCGGCGCTCTATGCCTGCGCCCATTTCCTGATCTACGCGCTCGATCAGAAATGGAACCTGATCGTCGTCGCCACGGAAATCGCCAAGCGCTTCTACCTCACGATCGGATTTGTCGCCCTGCTGGCCCTGCTGGCCCTGGCCATAACCTCGACCAACGGCTGGCAGAAGCGCCTCAAACGCAACTGGAAGCGCTTGCATTGGCTGATTTACCCGGCGGCGTTCGTGGCGATCGTGCACTTTTTCATCCAGTCCAAGATCAAGATCGGTGAGGCGGCGTTTGCGGCCGGCCTGTTCGCCTGGCTGATGTTGTGGCGTGCGCTGCCGACGCGCCTGCGCGCACGTTACCTCGGGCTCGTTTTGCTGGCGGTCGGGGCCACCCTGGCCACCATGGTTTTCGAGGCCGCCTGGTATGGCCTGGTGAACGGCATCGATCCCATTCGCATTCTGGCCGCCAACATCGACCCCGAGCTGGTACTGCGGCCGGCGCAAAAGGTGCTGATCGTCTCCACGGGAGTGATCGCCGTGGTCG
>CALFRN010000059.1 GCA_937919085.1 uncultured Reyranella sp. | reverse complement strand
AGATCGGTCATAAAAGTAGGGTTCTGTAGGGCGATTTCCGTGAGGTAAGGACTGTTGCCGAACAATGCGTCAAGTAGCCCTATCGCGGCTGGGTCGCTTGGTCGTTCGGCCTTCTCGCTCCAGCGCGCCCATGCCACGGACTGCCGCTCTGGATCATGCGGACGCGGCAGGTGGGCAATCGAAAGCCAAGACATGTGTCGCGGGGCTCGGCTAAATTGTAGGCATCCTGCGGCACGCTTGCCTGCAGGTTCTGCCGACGTCAAGAACCGGGAAGTATCGATCTTTGGTAAATAGAGTATTTCGCGTGTGCCTGCGGGTCGCTGCCGTCGTGGTCGTCGGCGTGGCAGTGCTCATTGCCGTCGTCTCCCTGCGTTTAATGGCCGGGCCAATCGACCTCGATTTTCTCAAGGCGCGGATTGCAGGCCGGTTCGATGGCTCCGATTCCAAGGTCAAGGTCCATGCCGATCGTGTCTATGTGGAATGGAGCGGGCTGAGCCAGCCTGTTCGCCTGGTGCTGAACGGCCTGAGGCTCAGCAACAGTGCAGGTGAAGTCATCGCCACTGCACCAAGCGTGGCACTGTCTTTCGAGCCGCGCAGTGTCATCCGTGGCGAATTTTTGCCGACGTCAATCGTCGTCGACCGACCGACTCTCGATGCCGACGTCGCTCGCGAAGGCGGGATGTTGCGGCGTGTCCTGGCCAGCCCGCAAACAAATTCGCAGGGCGGGATCGTCGACCTGCTGATCGATCAACTGCTGGCCGAACCCAACCAGACTTCACTGCTTGGTCAGCTCGACACCGTGCTGATCCAGCGTGCGCGGCTTACGGTACGCGATGTCGAGAGCGGTGTGTCCTGGATCGCGCCGGACGCGACCGCCCGCCTCACGCGCGATGCCAGTGGCGTCGCCATCGTCGCCAGCGCCCAGTTCAGCAGCGGCGGTGCGCCGATCGACGTTGCCCTGTCGGGTATCTATACCCGCGACCGCAGCCGGGTTTTTGTCGAGGCAAAAGTCGATGGGGTGAAGCCTTCGATGTTCGCGCCCCTGTCGCCGGATGCAGCCCTGCTGAAGGGTATCGACATCACGCTCAGCGGTCGGCTGCGAGTCGAAGCAACCGGCGGCGGCGACATCCGGACGGTCGAAATCGACGTCACCGGCGGCAACGGCACGGTCACGTTGCCCGGGATACTGCCTGCTTCCCACACCGTGCGGGCGGTCAATGCCCGGGTCCTGGTGGATGCCGCCACCCATACCGCGAAGATTGAAAAGATCGAGCTCGATGTCGGCGCGGCCGTCGTGTTGATTACCGGTATCGGAATCAAGAAACCGGAAGGCCAAAGCCTCACGGGCCGCGTAGATGTCCGGAATATCCCGGTCAATAACCTAGGCGATTACTGGCCGCCCGAGGTTGCAGCCGGTGGGCGGAAATGGGTCCTTGCCAACGTGAGCCAGGGCGAAGCGGATGTCGCGGCCGAGTTTGAGCTGACCGCGCCGGGCAACGAGATTTCCCAGCTCAGCGTCAGTCGGTTGGTCGGTTACCTCGATTATCGCGGGTTGACCGTACAATACATGCCGCACATGCCCGAAGTGCAGGATGTTTCGGGCAAGGCACGGTTGGAGGGCGGAGTGCTGCATTTCGACCTGGCCGGCGGGAGTGCAGCGGGTCTGCGGGTTATGGGTGGAACCATCGATCTGAGCGGTCTCGACAATCCGTCGGGCCAGAACGCCGAAATCGCGCTCCGAATCGCGGGAGCCGCGCCTCAAGTCGTCCAGTTCCTGGCCCGCCCCAAACTCGGCCTGTCCAAGGACGTTCTGTATGACCCAAAGAGGGTCGGTGGTGAGGTTACGATCGACCTCGGGTTGGCGTTTCCGCTGATCGATGCGCTCACAGTGGCGGATCTCAAGATCAGCGCAGACGCGGAACTCCGGGAAGGGTCGCTGAAGGACGCGCTGGGTGACGTCGATCTCAGCGATGCCGACATTCGTGTGAAATACGGCAATTCCGAATTGAGCGTGGCTGGACAAGGCAAGTTCGATGGCCACGCTGTCGATATCGGCTGGCGCGAGCTGTTCGGCGCCAAAGTTCCGTTTCGGCGGCGCTACGATCTGAAGGGAACGGTGCCGGCTGCGCTCGTCGGCAAGGCAGGTTTTCCATCTCCCGAACCTTTCGTGACGGGTCCGGTCGGTATTGCCATCCAGTATCAGGTAGCGACGAATGGGACCGGTGAACTGACCGGCCGTTTCGACCTCAAGGCGGCGAAGCTCACGCTACCGCCGCTGGCCTGGACCAAGGACGCAGGCGTGGATGCCCGTCTAGTGCTGGCACTCAAGCTCGCGGCAGGTGGCAGACTCACAACTGCGGAGTTCGACAGCCGGGGCAACGGCCTCGAAGCCAAGGGGCGGGTGCGCTTCAACGGCGACAACTCGGTCCAGCAGGTCAGTCTGCAAAGCGTCAAAATCGGGCAGACAGATATTGCTGTCGACTGGAGACGCGGCCCTGAAGGCGTCGAACTAGACTTGTCGGGGACCGCACTGGAACTGCCGCGTGTGCAGAACATGCTGCGGGCGCGCAATGAGCTTGCCGCGAAACAGCCAAGAGGGGCGGCCGCCGCTGCTCAAGCCAGGACCAAAGTAACCCTCAAGCTTCAGAAGATCATCGTGAAGCGCGGCACGCTCGGTTATCTCAACGGACAGCTGGCATTTTCCGGCGAGCGCGTCACCTCGGCTGACCTGACGCTGGGTGGCGGCAAGGGGGCGACCTTCCGCGTTACGCCAGCGGGCAATAACCGCCACTTTTTCTTTTACGTTGCCGACTTCGGGGAATTGTTGAAGGACGCCGGATGGATCGACGGCCTCGCTGGCGGCTATTTGCATATCGAGGGCCAGTTCAACGACCTGTGGGCTGACCCGCCGCTCGACGGGATCCTCAAAATGGGACCGTACCGGCTCCAGGTCGTAACGCCGCGGCCCGATGTCGGCACGTTGAATGCAGCCATCGAGGGGCTTGGACGCGCCGGTGACAGCACACAGCAATTCGACAGTCTGGAGGCCAAGCTGGTCAAGGCTGGCGATCGGATCGATATCAGGGACGGCCGAACGAGCGGTCGCTCGATCGGCCTCACGACCCAGGGCTGGCTCGACCTCGGCAGCGAGACCGCGCAATTGCGTGGCGTGGTCGTGCCGGCGTTTGCGCTCAACAATCTGCTGTCGAACGTGCCCTTGCTTGGGCCGCTGCTTACGGGTGGCAAGGACGGCGGACTGTTCGCAATCTCCTACAGCCTCGAAGGTCCGTTCGACGATCTGAAGAGCAACGTCAGCATGATGTCGGCCATGACGCCGGGTGTGCTGCGCGAAATCTTCAACGCACCGCGCGACGGCAGCACGCCGGTGCCGCCGACCAGGGAAATGGAGCGGGCACCCTAGACGGCACGTACCAGGATGTGTCGCTTGCGGCCGGCTGAGAGCTTTAGACTGCCCGAATCGTCGAGATCGCCTTCGCCCACAAGCGCCGTATCGCCGGCGATCGGCTTGTCGTTGACGCGACCGCCGCCACCCTTGATCAGCTTGCGCGCTTCGGTGCGGCTTTCGACGAGACCCGCCTCATGCAGCAGCTCGAAGGCGGGGATACCGGCGACGAGACGCGTGCGCGCCACGTCGAGCGTCGGCAGCGAGTCGGCTTTTGTGCCTTCCTCGAAGGTGCGGCGTGCGGTTTCGGCGGCAAGCGTGGCTGCCGCCGCGCCGTGTGCGAGACGCGTTACCTCGGTGGCGAGGATCTTCTTGGCCTCGTTGACCTCCTGGCCCTGCAGCGCCTCGAGGCGGGCAATCTCGGACAATGGCAATTCGGTGAATAGCTTGAGGAATCGGCCGATGTCGGCATCCTCGGTGTTGCGCCAGTATTGCCAGAAGTCGTAGGCCGATACGCGTTCGGCGTTCAACCAGACCGCACCGGCCATCGTCTTGCCCATCTTGGCACCGGACGAGGTGGCGATGAGCGGTGTCGTCAGCGCGAACAGCTCGGCGCTTTCCATCCGGCGACCAAGGTCGGCGCCCATGACGATGTTGCCCCACTGGTCGGAGCCGCCCATCTGCACGATGCAGTGGTGCCGCTTGTACAGTTCGACGAAGTCGTAGGACTGCAGAATCATATAGTTGAACTCGAGGAAGCTGAGTGGCTGGTCGCGCTCCAGCCGCAGCTTCACGGAATCCATAGTCAGCATGCGATTGACGGAGAAGTGACGGCCGACGTCGCGCAGTAGCGGGATGTAAAGCAGGTTATCCAGCCAGTCGGCGTTGTTGACCATGACCGCGTCGGTCTGCCCGTCGCCGAAGGTAAGGTACTTCGAAAAGACGCTTTTGATGCCGAGCATATTGATGCCGATCTGCTCGTCAGTGAGCAGTGGGCGTGCTTCGTCGCGAAAGGAAGGGTCGCCAACCTTGGTCGTGCCGCCACCCATGAGAGCGATCACTTTGTGGCCGGTCTTCTGCCACCAGCGCAGCATCATGATCTGCAGCAGCGATCCGACATGCAGCGAGTCGGCCGTGCAGTCGAAGCCGATGTAGGCCGTGCGCGTACCGCTCGACAGCATCTCGTCCAAGCGCATGGCATCGCT
This sequence comes from uncultured Reyranella sp., assembly GCA_937919085.1. Taxonomy (GTDB): domain Bacteria; phylum Pseudomonadota; class Alphaproteobacteria; order Reyranellales; family Reyranellaceae; genus Reyranella. The sequence goes on along the minus strand of CALFRN010000059.1, from coordinate 11,787 downwards.
GCACTGATGCACCATGCCACGCTCGTGCACGATGCGCATGAAATCCGACTTGAAGCCTACCATTTCGCTGCCTGGCCGTTTGTCCATGAAGGGCGCGGGTGTAACATGAGGTCGCCCGCCTCTCAACGGAGCGTAGTTTGGCCGATCCGATAGCAAAACGAGTCGAACTGACCAGGCGCGGACAGAACCCATTCGTAATTTGTCGGATGAAGTCAGGCTGGCTCGCGACCTGCGATGGATGCTTCGTCGAACCCATGCGCGGGTACTTGACCGCTAGTTCGGCGGCGTAATGCGCGCGCTAGGCCTGATGAGTGGGACGTCGGTCGATGGTATCGATGTGGCATTGATCGAGACCGACGGCGAACAGGTCCAGTCGTTCGGACCAAGTCTCACCGTACCCTATTCTGACGACGTGCGCCGGGTGATCCGCTCGTCCTTCGGCGCCGGGCAGCCTTCCGAGTTGACCCGTGCCGCCGAGAAGGCCGTCAACGCGGGCCATGTCGCGGCGGTTCGGCGCTGGTCGGAGGAGCATGGCATCGCGCTGTCGACCGTTGACCTTGTCGGCTTTCATGGCCAGACGATCACGCATCGGCCGGAAAAGAGATTCACCTGGCAGATCGGCGATGGCGCCGCCCTGGCGCGTGAGCTTGGCCTGCGTGTCGTCAACGACCTGCGCCGCGACGATGTGGTGGCCGGCGGGCAGGGCGCGCCGCTTGTGCCGATCTATCACGCAGCCCTGGCGCGCGACCTGCCGCGTCCGCTCGCCATCGTGAATGTCGGGGGCGTCGCCAACGTAACCTGGGTTGGTGTGGACGGCGCGCTGCTGGCGTTCGACACCGGCCCCGGCAACGCGCCGATCGACGACTGGTGCGTGCGTCGTGCCGGCCAGCGCTATGATATGGACGGTGCATTGGCTGCGGCCGGCATAGTCGATCGCGCCCGGCTTGTGCGCTTCGGCGAGCATCGCTATTTCGCAAAGGTGCCGCCCAAATCGCTCGACCGGGGGGATTTCGGCGACGCCTGGGCGGACGGACTGAGTGTCGCCGACGGTGCGGCGACCCTGACTCAGGCGACGGCACGGGCGATAGCGGCGGCATCCCGGCATTTTCCGGTGCCGGCGGCGCAATGGGTGATCTGTGGTGGCGGTGCACGCAACCCGGCATTGCTGCGGGCGATCGTCGAGGAGACCGGCGGCAAGGTCGTGACTGCGGCGCATATCGGCTGGGATGGCGATGCTCTGGAGGCGCAGGCGTTCGCCTTCCTGGCGGTGCGCTCGCTGCGTGGCCTGCCGATTACGTTTCCCACCACGACCGGCGCGCCGATTCCGTTACGCGGCGGCCGGCTTCATCTGCCATAGATTAGGGCTCTTTGTTGCTGGTCGCGCGACCAGGCGGGGTGAGCAGGCTCTTGGCGACGTATTTGTCGACATCGACCGCAAGCTTGTCGAGCGAGTCATGGAAGAAGTGGTTGGCGCCCTTGATGGTGCGCGATTCGACCGTGATGCCCTTCTGCAGCGACAGGCGCGCCACCAGCTTCTGGATATCGGCAAGTGGCACGACCTCGTCCTTCTCGGCACCGACGATCAGGCCGGACGCGGGGCAGGGTGCAAGGAAGGTGAAGTCGTAGGAATTGGCCGGCGGCGACACCGAAATGAAGCAGTCGATCTCGGGGCGGCGCATCAGGAGCTGCATGCCGATCCAGGCGCCAAAAGAGTAACCGGAGATCCAGCACGATTTGGCGTCGGCGTTCATGCCCTGCAGCCAGTCAAGCGCGGCGGCGGCGTCGCTCAGTTCACCCATGCCGTTGTCGAAGCGGCCCTGGCTGCGACCGACGCCGCGCGTGTTGAAGCGCAGAACCGAAAAGCCGCGGTTCACAAATACATGGAACAGCGAGAAGACGACCTTGTGGTTCATCGTCCCGCCGTACTGCGGATGGGGGTGCAAAATCAGCGCAATCGGCGCGTTGTCTTCCTTGCTCTGGTGATAGCGGCCCTCAAGGCGACCCTCGGGGCCGGTAAACATCACATCAGGCATTGAGGTTTCGGTCCTTCAATATTCTTGGCCACCGGAAGGGGCCCACAGGCGCGCATTGCTCGGGAAAATCTTGATACTTGACCAGTCTAGTAGGGTTTACTATACCCGACCTACTGAGTTGGTTTTTCCCCAGATCCCATGTCGGGGCTTGGAATATCTTAGTAATGCCTTGGTTTTCAAGACCTTTAGGCATTTGGAACTGATGGCCGGCCGATGCCGGCGCGAGGAGGATGCTGTGAAGCTCAGCACCAAAGGACGTTACGCCGTTATGGCGATGGTTGATTTAGCACGTCATGCACAGGCCAAGCCCGTGTCTTTGTCGGAAATCGCCACACGGCAGGAAATATCATTGTCATATCTGGAGCAGCTCTTTGCGCGGCTGCGGCGCGCCGGACTGGTGAAGAGCGTACGCGGGCCGGGGGGCGGCTATCGCCTGGCGCACGGCTCGGCAAATACGCGGGTCTCGGAGATCATTCTGGCCGTCGACGAGCCGATCAGCGCCACCCGCTGTACCGAAATGGGCGAAGCCGGCTGTCGCGCTGACCGAAGCAAATGCCTGACCCATGATCTGTGGGAGGAACTTGGCAACCAGATCCACATGTTCCTGAGTTCGGTGACATTGCTGGACGTGCTGGATCGCCGGCTCGCGCCTCGCATCGCGGAGGCCCCGGGACCGGCAAAATCCGACACGATGGCTGCGGCCAGCTAGGGATCGGTTGATGTCTGCGGCCTTTACGTACCTGGACCACAACGCCACCAGCCCGCTTCGGCCGGCGGCGTTCGACGCCATGGTCGAGGTCCTGAAGGCGGGCGGCAATCCTTCGTCGGTTCACCGTACCGGCCGCAGAGCCCGGGCGACGGTCGATGCGGCGCGCCGCCAGGTTGCCGCGCTGGTTGGTGCGTTGCCGGCGGAGGTGGTGTTCACCTCCGGTGGAACCGAAGCCAACAATCTGGCGCTGGCCGGCTTGCGCTCCAGGCGCGTGATCGTGTCGGCGGTCGAGCACGACAGCGTACGGCTGGCGAATGCCGATGCCGAGACGGCGCCGGTCGATGGCAACGGTGTTATTGATCTTGCGGCACTGGAGCGCTTGCTTGCCGCATCGGCCGAACCGGCTCTGGTCTCCGTGATGTTCGCCAACAACGAGACCGGCGTGTTGCAGCCGATCGCGGAAGTCGTGCGCCTCGCCCGTGCCGCCGGAGCCTTGGTGCATTGTGATGCCGTGCAGGGCGCAGGCCGCGCGCGGGTCGATTTGCATGGCCTTGGCGTCGATTGTCTCAGCCTGTCTGCCCACAAGCTTGGTGGGCCGTCCGGTGTCGGCGCGCTGATCGTACGCGGTGGTGTGCCGCTGTCGCCCGATCGTCGGGGAGGCGGTCAGGAAATCAATCGTCGTGCCGGGACAGAGAATGTCGCCGGCATTGCAGGCTTTGGCGTCGCGGCCGAAGTGGCGAGTGACGGGCTCGATGTTGGGGCACAGCGTGATCAACTCGAGACGTCGCTCATGGAAATTGCCATGGATGCGCGGATATTTGGCGCCGGTGCGCCGCGGATCTGCAATACGACCTGTGTATCGATGCCGGGCGTCAAAGCAGAGACCCAGGTGATGGCACTCGATCTCGCCGGAGTGGGCGTCAGTGCCGGTGCGGCCTGCTCGTCAGGCAAGGTTCAGCGCTCGTCGGTACTGGCGGCGATGGGCGTGCCTCCAGCGGAGGCGGAGACGGCAATTCGCATTAGTCTCGGGTGGAATACGCGCGCCGCCGATATTGAACGCTTGATCGCCGCATGGCGGGACCTATATATCCGAGTGGCACGCTCGGATATAGACCACGCCCGAGCGGCCTAGATATTTCAAGGGGTTAGCATGACTGCCATTGCCCAGATCCGGCGCAACGACCAGCCGATCTATCTCGACTACCAGGCAACGACGCCGCTCGACCCACGCGTTCTCGAAGCGATGATGCCTTATTTCACGTACAAGTTCGGCAATCCGGGCTCGCGCAGCCACAGCTACGGCTGGGAGGCTGAGGAAGGCGTCGAAAAGGCACGGGGACAGGTCGCCAAGCTGATCGGCGCCGATGAGAAGGAAGTCATTTTCACCTCGGGCGCCACTGAGTCGAACAACCTGGCCATCAAGGGCGTGGCGGAGTTTTACAAGGACCGGCGCAACCACATCGTCACCACGGTGACCGAGCACAAATGCGTGCTCGATACCTGCCGCCACCTCGAACAGCAGGGCTTCGACGTCACCTATCTGCCGGTGCAAAAGAACGGCCTTGTCGATCTCGAGCAGCTGCGCGCGGCGGTCACCGACAAGACAGTGTTGGTCTCCATCATGGCCGTAAACAACGAGATCGGCGTCATCCAGCCGCTGGCCGAGATCGGTGCCATCTGCCGCGAGAAGGGGGCATTCTTCCACACCGACGCGGCCCAGGCCGCCGGCAAGATCGCGCTCGACGTCGAGGCGATGAACATCGACCTCATGAGCATCTCCGGCCACAAGATCTATGGTCCAAAGGGCATTGGCGCGCTCTATGTCCGCCGCCGGCCGCGGGTGCGGCTGGTCGCCATGATCGTGGGCGGCGGCCAGGAACGCGGCTTCCGCTCTGGCACGCTGCCGACGCCGCTCTGCGTCGGCCTGGGTGAGGCGGCCGAAATCTGCTCGAACGAAATGGCGGCCGAGGCCGAGCGCCTGACCAAGCTGCGTGACCGCATGCTGAAGGGGCTCAACGCCAAGCTGCCGGAGATTTACGTCAACGGCGATCTCGATCGTCGGATACCCGGAAACCTCAACATCAGCTTCGCACATGTCGAAGGCGAATCGCTGATGATGGGCATCAAGAACCTGTCGGTGTCGTCCGGTTCGGCCTGTACCTCGGCTTCGCTCGAACCCAGCTATGTGCTGCGCGCGCTCGGTGTCGAGGAGGAGATGGCGCACACTTCGCTGCGGATCGGTCTTGGTCGCTTCACGACCGAACATGAAGTCGATACTGCTGTCGACGAGCTGGCGCACCAAGTCACCAAGCTGCGCGCGATGAGCCCGCTCTGGGAAATGTCCCAGGAGGGCATTGATATCAAATCCATCGAGTGGGCGGCTCACTGAGGCCGCGGAAGTTTTGAGGAGAGTGTCATGGCTTACAGCGAAAAGCTGATCGATCATTACGAGAATCCACGCAACATCGGTTCGCTCGACAAGGGCGCCGAGGATGTCGGCACCGGCCTGGTCGGTGCGCCGGCCTGTGGCGACGTGATGAAGCTGCAGATCAAGGTTGGCGCCGACGGGCTGATCGAGGACGCCAAGTTCAAGACCTTTGGCTGCGGATCGGCCATTGCCTCCAGTTCGCTCGTCACCGAGTGGGTAAAGGGCAAGACGATCGACGAGGCCGAGACGATCAAGAACACCGACATCGCCAAACACCTGGCGTTGCCACCGGTGAAAATCCATTGCTCGGTGCTGGCCGAGGACGCGATCAAGGCGGCGATCGCCGACTATCGCGCCAAGGCGTCGAAGAAGGACGAGCCGCAGGCGGCCGAGTAGAACAAGCCGGAGTTTAGAGCGTCATGAGCACGACCACGGAATCCTCTCCGCCTGTGCCGGCAGCGACACCCGCTGCGGCCACGCCGCGTGTCCGCCGGCCGCGGCCGCAGCTGATGTCGGTGACGCCGGCGGCAGTGGGGCGCGTGAAGGCGCTGATCGACGGTCGCGGCAAGCCGACCGCCGGTATCCGCATCGGCGTGCGGACCAAAGGTTGCTCGGGGATGAGCTATACACTCGAGTTCGCCGATGCCCAGCAGCCGATGGACGAGATCGTGGAAACCGGCGGCGTGAAGCTGCTGATCGATCCCAAGGCGTCGCTGTTCTTGATTGGCACCGAGATGGATTACGTCGAGGAAAAGCTGAAGTCGGGCTTTGTCTTCACGAATCCGAACGAGAAGGGCCGCTGCGGCTGCGGCGAATCCTTCCACGTCTGAAGACCGGTCATGGATCATTTCGCGCGGCTGGGATTGCCGGCGACGCTCGATGTGGATGCCGCCACCCTCGACGGGGCCTACTTCGCTGCCCAGCGGCAATGGCATCCCGACCGCTTCGTCGCACGTCCGCCTGAGGAGCGTGCGAAGGCTTCGACGGAGGCGGCGGCACTGAACGACGCCTATCGTACGCTGAAGAACCCGCTCTCTCGCGCCGTTTATTTTGCCGGACTGCATGGCGTCGAATTGCCGGGCGACGGCCAGACCATCGACGATCCCGAACTCCTGATGGAGGCGATGGAGGCACGAGAAGCGTTGCACGAGTCGGCGACGGCCGAGGCGGTGGACACGCTGGCCGCGCGAGCGCGCCGGGATATGGAGCAGGCCCTCGCGGGGCTGGGTACTTTGTTCTTGCGCCACGACAATGCCGCCATCAGAAAGGCGCTCCTCCGCCTGCGCTACCTCGATAAATTTGCCGAGGAGGCGCGTGCCAGGCGCACGAACCTGCAACGAGTGAAGGCATGAGTTTGCTGGAGATCCACGAGCCAGGCGAAACGCCGTTGCCGCATGCCGGCGAGGCCTCGCTTGCGGTCGGCATCGATCTTGGCACCACCAATTCGGTGGTGGCGATCGCCCGTGAAGGCGTTCCGGCGGCGTTGCACGACGAGGCCGGCAGGGCTCTGGTGCCGTCGGTCGTGGCCTATCCCGACGCCGGTGGCGTGGTGGTCGGCGACGAGGCGCGCCTGGTGATGGTGCGCGAACCGCGCAATGCGATCGCCTCGATCAAACGCCTGATGGGACGCGGCGCCGCCGACCTCCATACCGTGGCCGGCGTCCTGCCCTACGAAGTCGAGCCGGGCAGTGGCCAGACCGACATGGTGAAGTTGCGGATCGGCGGCAAGCCACGCTCTCCCGTCGAAATCTCGGCCGAGATCCTGAAAGCCCTGCGCATCCGCGCCGAAGCCGCCCTCGACAAGCCGGTCGAACGTGCCGTGATCACCGTGCCGGCCTACTTCGACGACGCGGCGCGTACCGCCACGCGCGACGCCGCGCGTGTCGCCGGCCTCGAGGTCCTGCGACTGGTCAACGAGCCGACGGCGGCGGCACTCGCCTACGGCCTCGACAAGGGATCCGAGGGGCTTTACGCCGTCTACGATCTCGGCGGCGGCACTTTCGACTTCTCGCTGTTGCGCCTGGAGAAGGGCGTGTTTCAGGTGCTGGCCACCGGCGGCGATGCGTCCCTCGGCGGCGACGACTTTGACCGGGCAATTGCCGAGCGCATGCTCGACGAACGCAAGCGCGATGGTATCGCCGACGAAATCGACGAGCCCGCGGTGAAGACCGCGCTGGCGCTTGCCCGCCAGATAAAGGAACAGCTATCGGATCATGGCCAGGCGTCGGGCCGTCTCGAACTCGCCGGCAAGCCCTCCTTCCATGCGATCGGCCGCCCTGATTTCGAGGCGATGATTGCGGCCCATGTCGCGCGCACCGTCGATATCGCAGGCAATGTGTTGGCCGATGCCGGTGTGGCGGCGCCCGACGTGCAAGGCGTGGTGTTGGTCGGTGGCTCGACGCGCGTGCCGCTGGTGCGGGCGCGGGTGGCCGACATGATCGGCAAGCCGGCGCTGACCGACATCGATCCCGACGAAGTGGTAGCCTTGGGCGCCGCGCTTCAGGCCGAGGCCCTGACCGGCGGTGGCGATACGCTCCTGCTCGACGTCACGCCGCTGTCGCTGGGATTGGAGACCATGGGCGGTATCGTCGAGAAGGTCGTGCCGCGCAATACGCCGATCCCGGTGCAGCTGGCGCAGGAATTCACCACTTATCAGGATGGCCAGACGGCGCTTGCCATCCATGTCGTGCAGGGCGAACGTGAAATGGTCGGCGATTGCCGCAGCCTGGCGCGTTTCGAACTCTCGGGAATCCCACCCATGACGGCAGGTGCGGCGCGGATCCGCATCTCCTTTGCCGTCGACGCCGACGGACTCCTCACTGTCTCGGCCGAAGAGCGCACGACCGGCGTGGCGCAGCGCATCGAGGTCAAGCCGGCCTATGGCCTGAGCCACGAGGACATGGCCGACATGCTGTACGACAGTCTCGACAATGCCGAGACCGACATGACGCAGCGTCTGCTCGCCGAGTCGCGGGTCGAGGCCAGGCGCAATCTGCTGGCGCTAGATGCCGCACTTGCCAAGGACGGCACGCTGCTCACGGTCGAGGAACGTGCGACCATCGATGAAGCCCGCGCCCGACTCGAAACGGCGATTGCCGGTGACGACCGCGACGAGATCAATGCCGCTGCCGAGGCGCTGGAAGCCCAGTCGAAGCCCTTTGCCGAACGGCGCATGGATCGGGGCATTCGTGATGCATTGTCGGGATTGTCGGTCGGCGAACTGGAAAGCAGGGTCGGCGAGTAGCTGGAGCAAGAGATGCCGAAATTGACGTTCATCCTCAAAGACGGATCGCGCAAGGAAGTCGATGCGCCGCTCGGGCTGTCGGTGCTCGAAATCGCCCATCGCAACCACGTCGACATCGAGGGCGCATGCGAAGGCTCGCTTGCCTGCTCGACCTGCCATGTTGTCGTCGAGAAGGAATGGTTCGAGAAGCTCGCGCCGGCCAGCGAGGACGAGGAGGATATGCTCGATCTTGCCTTCGGACTGACCCATACCTCGCGACTGGGCTGTCAGATCCTGATGAGCGAGGCGCTTGACGGGCTGGTGGTGCGTCTGCCGGCGGCGACCCGCAACATGATGGTCGACAAGTAGGAGGCGATGATGGCGCGCAAGCTGCGATGGACCGACGTCAACGATATCGCGATCGAACTCGAGGAACGCCATCCTGACGTCGACAACGTCAACCTGCGCTTTACCGACCTGCATCGCTGGGTAATGGAACTGCCGGCTTTCGAGGATGATCCCAGCCGATCCAACGAAAAGATTCTGGAGGCCATCCAAGCCGCCTGGATCGAGGAGCGGGATTAGTCCCACGCCGCATTTTCGCCGGAAACTCTGGCTATTTTGGCCTGTCTGGGAGGTCGAAATGGTCAGAAATCGGGTCCGTTTTACTCTGCTGCCGTTGGTGCTGGCGGCGGGGCTTTCGGCCTGCGACTCCGGTGGCGTACAGCCCGGCATCGTCAATACCTCGGTGGCCGGGCCGGCCGCCGCCAACGGCTATGGCTCTACTGTCATCGGCAACGGGCGTGTGGTGTCGATCCGTGAGGTTGGCCTCAAGGGCGCAGGCGGTGGTTCCGGCAACGGGGCAATGCTCGGCGGTCTCGTCGGTGCGGCGGGTGGGGCAGCTATTGGCGGTGCCACCAGCAATTCGGTCGGTGGCGGCCTGGTTGGCGCTCTTCTGGGTGCGGTCGGGGGCGCCATCGCCGGCACTATCGTGGATCGCCAGAGCGGCATGAGCCGCGGCATCGAGGTGGTGGTGCAGCGCGACGACGGCCAGAAGATCACCGTGGCCCAGCGCGACGACGGCGATGTCCAGCTCGGCGACCGGGTCCAGATCGTTCAGGACCGCCAGGGAGTGGCAAAGGTCGTGCGCGATGGGACGCGTGCGCCGGACAGCGCGAGGGCGGCTTGAGGAGCAAGACTTCGATGTGTGGCAAGTGGCTTTTCCGACTGGGCGCGGCCCTGGCATTGGCTACGGGGCTCGCGGCGTGCAATGGCAGCAGCGGTGCCGTGCAGCCTGGGGTGGTCAACACGTCCGCCAGCGGCGGCGGAAGCTATCGTGGCGAAACCGGACGAGTGGTTGCCATCCGCGAAGTGCCTGTACGCAGCCCCAGCAGTTCGGGCGTAAATGACGGTACCCTGATCGGCGGCGGCGTCGGCGCGGCGGGTGGTGCTGCCATTGGTGCTGCCACTACCAACTCCGTAGGCGGGGCCGTAGTCGGTGGCGTGCTCGGCGCGGTCGGCGGCGCCATAGCAGGCACCGCGATCGACCGCGGCAGTTCCCGGCGCGGCATCGAAGTCACCGTGCAGCAAGATGGTGGTGGGCAGGTAAAGATCGCCCAAGTCGACGACGGTGACGTCCAGATGGGCGATCGTGTACGGATCGTCTACGACAGCAGGGGAGTTGCCAAGGCGATCCGCGATCCCAATCCGCCACGGGGTTAGCTGGCGGGCTCGCCGGGCGACGCCTATATAGGCCCCGACATGGCTCGCAATTCCCTCGATCTCGACAAGGCGCCCGGCGACACCCGCGTGGTGGTCGCCATGTCGGGTGGCGTCGACTCCTCTGTCACCGCGGCGCTCCTGAAGGAGCAGGGTTATGACGTCGTGGGCGTCACGCTCCAGCTCTACGACCATGGCGTCGCCGTGGGCAAGAGCGGCGCCTGTTGTGCCGGCCAGGACATCGAGGATGCCCGGCAGGTGGCCGAGCGTCTGGCGATCCCGCACTACGTGCTGGATTATGAAAGCCGCTTCCGCACCGAAGTGATGGACTCGTTCGCCGACGCCTATGCCCGTGGCGAAACGCCGGTACCCTGTATCGCCTGTAACCGCACTGTGAAGTTCCGCGACCTGCTGCGGACGGCACGCGAGCTCGGTGCCGAGGCGCTGGCTACCGGCCACTACGTCCAGCGCGTCCTAGGCGCTGCGGGGCCCGAGCTGCATCGCGGTGCCGACCCGGCACGCGACCAGAGCTACTTCCTGTTCGGCACGACGAGCGAACAGCTCGACTATCTGCGCTTCCCGCTGGGTCATCTGCCCAAAAGCGAGACCCGTGCATTGGCTGAACGGTTCGGTCTGCCGGTCGCGGAGAAGCCCGACAGCCAGGACATCTGCTTCGTGCCGGGAGGCGATTATGCCGCCGTCGTGCAGAAGCTTCGGCCCGAGGCGATCGAGTCCGGCGAGATCGTCGATCTGGAGGGCCGTGTCGTCGGCCGCCACGACGGTATCGTGCATTTCACCGTCGGCCAGCGCCGTGGTCTGGCCCTGGGTGAGCGCACGGGCCCGGACAACGATCCGCTGTATGTCGTGAAGCTGGAACCGGAGAAGCGCCGCGTTGTCGTTGGCCCGCGCTCGGCTCTCGGCCGCAGCGAGGCGGCGCTCTACGACATGAACTGGATCGGTCCGCATTTAGATGGCTGGCTGCCCGTGCAGGTGCGTGTGCGTTCCAGTCAGGCGCTGCGGCCTGCCGAGATCGAGCTTTCAGGCGAGGCTGCAACAGTGCGCTTTACCGAACCCGAGATCGGCGTTTCTCCCGGCCAGGCCTGTGTGGTCTACGACGCCGCGACCGGGAGCCGCGTTCTGGGTGGAGGCTTCATCAGGCGCTTCCCGTCGTGATGAAATTCGACTACCTCAGTATCCCGGTCGCCAAGCTTGCGCGCTCGCGCGACTGGTATATCTCCACGCTGGGTCTGAAGGTCGAGTTCATAGTCCCCGACCGTCGCACCGTCGCGTTGCAAGACACCGAGGGTTTCGCGCTCTTCTTGCAGGAGGTCACCTCAGCGTCTGCGCCAAGCGGCACCGCACTCTGGTTCCAGGTCGACGATGTCGACAATACCTTCGCTGAATGGTCGGCACGCGGCATCGCCTTCACCCATGGTCCGCGCAAGGTCTTCTGGGGTTATGGCGCCGAACTTCAGGATCCGGACGGTTACCTCGTCCGGCTGTGGGATCAGCGGTTGATGGCGGAAAAATGAACGATTGGCCGCGCGGACGGGCTTTCTTGACAGGCCGTGGCCCCACCGCTTAATAGCGCCACCCATGGCTGGGTAGCTCAGCTGGTTAGAGCACGGCACTCATAATGCCGGGGTCGGCGGTTCAAGTCCGCCCCCAGCTACCA
>CALFRN010000058.1 GCA_937919085.1 uncultured Reyranella sp. | reverse complement strand
TGGTGCTGTCGTAGAGCATGGGGTCGCCCCACACCAGGATGCCGGCGGTCTCGCCGTCCTTCATTTCGCCCGCGATCATCGCCTCGAACACCGCCTGTTTGGCCGTGTTCAGTTCGTCGACCGCGGCGAGGTAGTCGGCGGGCTTGAGGTCGCGCGGCGGGCTGGGCGCTTCGACGAAGCGGTGCGGGCGGCCAGGCGCGATATGGCGGCGGCAGATCTCCTCGCGCACATCGCGCAGCTTTCCCTTGATGCGGCCCTTGTCCATCAGGAGGAAGACATCGACGCGGTTCAGCGCCTTGACGCCCTGCACGGTGATGTAGTCGGGGTCGCCGGCACCGATGCCGATGATGAGGATCCGTTTCATGCCGGGTGACACTATCCGAGGCGCCGGTCGCCGAGGAAGGCCTTTCGGTTCAGCCGGGATCGAGCGGAGATGCCTAACGCGTCGTGCTCCCGTCTTGCCGGTTTGGCGGCACCCTCTTCAGGTTGTCGATGAGTATGTAGGTGCTCACCAGGAGAACCCACGCCGGAAAGACGGCAAAGCTCAGATCGAACAGATGGCTGCCGAACAGTAGCCACAGCGCCATGACAAGCCCGGGGATTGCCAGCCAACGGGCCACGAACCCGGTACGGATGGCAAGCGTCGAGGTGATCATCATGAATACGCCCGCCATCTTGATGGCGTATATGTTGACGATGTTGTAGGCGAACGCGCGGGCGAGCGCGAAGGTCGGCGAGTTGATCAGAGCTTCCGGCTTTGCCACGTGGACGGTGACAATGGCGCCGAACACAGCGCCTGCGATGAACAGCATGCCCAGGAAAAGCAGGCCGCTGCCCAGAAACACCGTCGCAAAAAGGCGGTCTTCGGCCTCCGCCAATCGGTCGCGCACGACGCCGATGAACCACAGAAACGCGATCCCTGCGAACGGTATCAGGTTGATGCCAAGGACAACCCTGCCGAGGGGTGCCGTGAGCCACGCGCCCGGCTCCAGCGGATCCTTTGGAACCGACGACAGAAACAGCGTCAATGCGAGGATGAGGAGGGCAGCGAAGAGAATGCCGGCGATGGCGGCGGCGCGGGGCGTGCGGAGGTGCTTGCCGGTAACCGGCACGGTCTGGTCCATGGCGGTTCCTCCTCGTTCGGCCAGCGAGGCCTGGTCGGCAAAGGCGACAATGCCTAGTGCGCCCTGCAGCAGGCGACGGCCTTGATATGGCTCAATGTCAATTCTGGCCATAATCGACAAAGTTGATAGGGTCGAGCGGCGCGCGGCCTGCGCGAAGCGAGGACGGATGAGCAACGTGGCGAAACTCTCGAACCGGGCCGAGCCCGTGCCCGAAATCAAGCGTCCGGCGCACTCCGTGCCTGCAGACGACCTCGTCGGAGCCGGCAAGCGCCTGCGCGACACGGTCTCCCGGTCGAGTCAAGGTGCGTGGAAGCGGACCAAGAACCGGCCCGATCCTCTCGAGATCCTCCGTGCCTCGGACGCCGGACGTATCCCGGAGCTGATTCCCATCCGTTACGGCAGGATGCTGCAATCGCCATTCGCCTTTTACCGCGGATCGGCGAGCGTCATGGCTGCCGATCTCGCGGTCACTCCGACGACCAACATTCGTGTCCAGGCCTGTGGCGACTGCCACTTGATGAACTTCGGCGGCTTCGCCACGCCGGAACGCAACATCGTCTTCGACATCAACGACTTCGACGAGACCCTGCCGGCGCCATGGGAGTGGGACGTCAAGCGGCTGGTTGCCTCGTTCGTGCTTGCGGCCAGGTCCAATGGCCTGTCGGACGCGGCGGGCCGCGACGCCGCCGTCGCATGCGCGCGCAGCTATCGTGAGCGATTGCGCGAAGTCGCCGCCATGAGCCCGCTGGAGGCCTGGTACGCCCGCATCGGTGCGGAGGATGTCATCGGTCTGATCGACGACTCGGATTTGAAAAAGAACGTCCGGCGGCGGATCGACAAGGCACAGCAGGAGAGAGCGTCCGACGTGGACTACCCGAAGCTCGCCGAGATGGTCGGGGGCCAGGTGCAAATCAAGGATCAGCCGCCGCTCATCTTCCACCTGGACCTGCAGCGCGAGGAAGGCTTCAGGGCGGCGGTGGACAGGATGCTCGCTCAATATCAGGAGACGCTGCCCGACGACCGGCGGGCCCTGTTCGACCGTTACCGCCTGGTCGACGTGGCCATCAAGGTGGTGGGGATCGGCAGCGTCGGGCGATATTGCGCCATCGGCCTCTTCATGTCGTCGTCGAACCAGCCGCTGTTCCTTCAGTTCAAGCAGGCCGTTGGATCAGTGCTCGAGCCTTACGCCGGCAAGAGTCTCTACGGCCACTCGGGCCAGCGGGTGGTGATGGGCCAGCGCCTGATGCAGACATCCTCGGACATCTTTCTCGGCTGGTTGACCGGTCTCGAAGGCCGCCAGATCTATGTCCGTCAGCTGCGCGATGCCAAGATCAAGCCGTTGGTCGAAACCTTCAATCGCGGCATGCTGGAGATCTACGCCGGACTTTGCGGATGGACCCTGGCACGGGCCCATGGCAGGGCGAGTCACCCCTGGCTGCTCAGCGGCTACCTCGGTACCAGCGCAACGTTCGACGAGGCGATGGGCAAATTCGCGGTTGCCTACGCCGATCAGGCCGAACTGGACTACGCGGCGCTCAAGGCCGCCGTAAGCGCGGGCAAGATCGAGGTCCAGATGGAGGGCGATAGATAGCCACAGGGAATGGGTCGTTACGCCGGCCTCTGCTGGCAAAAAGCCAGTAAAAAAATAGTTGCAGATTCAGCAGGTTATGGGCTGAATTTCGGCTATCGTCGCCACGACGTGCATCTTCTGCACGGGCCGCCCGGTCACTTGCCCCGCAGCTTTGACTTGCGAGGCCCTTTGTCCATCAGGAAGAAGACGTCGGTGCGGTTCAGCGCCTTGATGCCCTGCACGGTGATGTAGTCGGGGTCGCCGGCACCGATGCCGATG
>CALFRN010000057.1 GCA_937919085.1 uncultured Reyranella sp. | reverse complement strand
CGCGCCACGTTGTCGTGCACGATCTTCTTCTGCACGCCCTCGGACAGGCCGGCGAGATTGCGGGTCAGCGTGTCGCGCGAGTTCGGCCAGATGCAATCGGGGTGCGGGTAGTCGGCGCCCCAGATGATGGTGTCCTCGCCGATCAGCGGCACGATCGGCTCGAGGAACTTGTCCTGCTGGTAGGTGACGAAGCCCTGGCGGCGGAAATAGTCGCTGGGCTTCATCTTGAAGCCGAGGCTGCGGGCGCGGTCGTGATATTCGGTGTCGAGCCGGTCGAACACATAGGGCAGCCAGGTCACGCCCGATTCGCCCAGCACGAACTTGAAGTCGGGATATTTCTCGCAGGCGCCCGAGGCCAGCACCGAGACCAGCACCTCCATGGTGTCGAGCTGGAACAGCGCCGAGCGCACCAGCCGGTGCTGGACGGCATATTCCTTTTCCATCTCGGGCGTGTCGGGCGCGCGGATCGCCTTGAAGCCGGTCGAATGGAACGAGATCGGGAAATGGCACTCCGCCGCCGCCTCCCACAGCGCGAACCAGTCGCGGTGATAGAGCGGCAGGCCCATGCGCTTGAAGGCGAGATCGCCGCCCTTCAGCCCGAGCTTGGCGCAACGCCGGACCTCGGCCGCGGCGGCGGCGGGATCGGTGTTGGGAATGATGGCCAGCGGAAACACGCGGTTGGGATCGGAACGCCTGGCGAAGTCGGCGGCCCAGTCGTTGTAGCGGGCGTTGGACCAGACGCGCAGCTCGACCTCGTCGATCAGGTCGTTGATCATCAGGCAGCCGTAGATGATCTCCTTCTCCAGCCCGTCGCGATCGAGATCGGCGATGCGCAGCTCCGGCGTGGTCGGCCGCGGCTTTGCGCCGGGGTAGCTGTCCCACTCGAAGCCCGCCTCCTTCATCTCGTCGACATGGCCGAACGAGCCCTTGGTGTAGGGCAGGAAGCCGGGGCCGACGCCGTTCCACATGCCGCGGTCCTTGTCGTCGACGAACCAGTGCTGGCCGTCGTTGCGCTCTTCCACGCGCGGCACGTTCTTCTTCCACTTGGCCGGCGCGTCGGCCGACCACAGGTCGGGCGGGCAGTAGGTGAGATCGATGTGGTTGTCGCCGGAGATGAGCTTGTGCTGCATGGCGCGCTCCCGTCGATGGCTGGAACTGGTGAGGCAAGTTCGCTGGCGGCCGGTATCGTAGGAGCCGGCCGCCGCGCGGGCCACGCCGATCTTTCGCAAAGCGGGCGGGTGTGCCGCGATCCGATGGATCGGGTTCAGGTGGACCGCGAGCCTCCGGCTCGCTCAAGGCGATCCTGGAGATCAAGGGCCTCCCCTATGTCACCGCGCCGCTGGAGGTGGCCGACGCGAACGCGGAAATCGCGGCCTGGTCGGGCCAGAACAGCGCGCCCGTCGTCGCCTGGCAGGAGGAGAAACCGCTGAACCGATGGCTCGACATTCTGCTGCTGGCCGAGCGGCTGGCGCTGCTGCCGGCCGACCCGCGGCAGCGGGCGCTGGCGGTCGGGCTCTGCCACGAGATGATGGGCGAGCGCGGCATCGGCTGGAACCGCCGGCAGCAGATGTTTGCCGCAGCCGCCGTCGACGCTGTGGCGACGGGCGCACGAGTTGCGGCCACGCTCGGCATGCTGGCCGCCGAACGGCAATCGCTACACGCGCGCGGCGCGCCCCAACCCGGGGCGACGGTTTTGACTGTGGTGGAGGCCTAGGCCAGCA
>CALFRN010000056.1 GCA_937919085.1 uncultured Reyranella sp. | reverse complement strand
TGGCGCGCGAGCGCATCGAGGCGATGAAGGAGATCTGGACCAAGTCCAA
Organism: uncultured Reyranella sp.; assembly: GCA_937919085.1. Classification (GTDB taxonomy): domain Bacteria; phylum Pseudomonadota; class Alphaproteobacteria; order Reyranellales; family Reyranellaceae; genus Reyranella. The sequence continues at coordinate 3,700 of CALFRN010000056.1, read as the reverse complement.
GGCCGAATATCATGGCGAGCTGGTCAACTTCGATCCGATGATGAGTTGGCCCAAGCCGGTGCAGAAGCCGCATCCGCCGATCATCGTCGGCGGCGCCTTTCCCTACGGCGCGCGCCGCGCCTTGCGCTACGGCGACGGTTGGATGCCGCACCGCGTGCGCAAGACCTATGCCGACGTGAGTGCGTTGATCCCGAAGTTCCGCGAGATGGCCAAGGAGGCCAACCGCGATCTCGCCTCGGTGCCCGTCACCATCTGGGGTGCCAAGGAGGACGAAGGCCTGGTGAAGCGCGACCGCGACGACGGTGTGGCGCGCATCGTCGTCAGCCTCGACTCGGCCAAGGCCGACAAGATCCTGCCCGAACTCGACCGCTGGGCCAAGCTTTTGCGGGCCGTGGCCTAAAGCAGCTTCACGACGCTTTTCTGAAACTGCGCCATTTCCGACAGCATTGCATCGACCGTCGTGCCGGCAAAGCCGAAGTCGAGGCTGCCGACCCCGAGATCGCGCAGCGCCCGCATGTCGGCGGCAATTTCAGCTGGCTTGCCGGAGAACAGCCGCCGTTCGCCGTCGCCGGCCTTGGGCGAGACCTTCTCGCCCAGCGCCGTGCAGCGAAAGGCGAGCCCGACCGCCTTGGGATCGCGGCCTGCCTCGGCCGTTAGCTTGTGCAGGCGGGTGATGTTGGCCTTGAAGCGCGCCAAGCTGTCGAGTGGATTGGCCGGGTTGGTGCCGATCGGATACCAAGCATCGCCGATGCGCGCTGTGCGGCGCAGCGCCGGCCCGCTCTCGCCGCCGACCCAGATCGGCGGATGCGGCTTCTGCACCGGCTTGTGCGAGAAGTCGATGTTGTCGAAAGACACGTACTGGCCGGTAAAGCGCGGCTTGTCCTTGGTCCAGAGCTCGATGAAGGCCTTGATGTATTCGTCGGTGACCTTGCCGCGCGCAGCGAAATCGGGCGCGCCAATCGCCTCGAACTCCTCCTTCATCCACCCGGCGCCGATACCCACGGTCAGGCGCCCACCCGACAGCACGTCGATGGTCGACAGCATCTTGGCCGCCAGGACCGCCGGGCGATGCGGCACCACCATCACCGAGGTGACCAGCCTCAGTCGCGTCGTCTTGGCGGCGATGAAGGCCACTTCGATGAGCTGTTCGTGGCGCTCGGCGCGGGTACCAGCGGGGAATTCCCCGGTCGCGCTGTAGGGATAATTCGCCTGGATGCTGGTCGGAATCACAACGTGGTCGCTGAAGGTGGCGTAGTCGAAGCCCATGGCCTCCCCTTCAATGGCCAGTCGCGTCAAATGTTCAGGTGCCGCCAGCGGTCCGGCGGTCGGCGCATTGAAGCCGATCAGCATGTCGATCTCCCCTTAAATTGAATGGCTTTTGTGACGGCGCCCATACTACACGATGCGGCCGGACGTAATTGACGCTATGTTTTGGCCATGATGACGACAGGCGTATCTTTGGCCGCGTTGATGGCCGAGGCTGGTGAGCTGCGCGATCGCGGCCACGGTCGGCTGATCTCGTACTCGCGCAAGGTTTTCATTCCGCTCACGCACCTCTGCCGCGACGTGTGCCACTACTGCACCTTCGCCGAGCGACCGCGCGCCGGCCAGCCGGCCTATCTGTCGCCCGACCAGGTCCTCGCCATCGCCCGCGCCGGTGCGGCGGCGGGCTGCACCGAGGCGCTGTTCACCTTGGGCGACAAACCCGAGCTACGTTACAGCGCGGCACGCGAGGCGCTGGAGGCACTGGGACACGAGACCACGATCGGCTACCTGATGGCGATGTGTGCCCTGGTGTTGCGCGAGACCGGACTGCTGCCGCATGCCAATCCCGGCGTCATGACGCGCGAGGAAATCGCGGGCCTGCGCGCGGTGACGGCGAGCCAGGGCATCATGCTCGAGTCGACCAGCGAGCGGCTGTGCGAGAAGGGCGGCGTGCATTTCGGCTCGCCCGACAAGCATCCGGCGGTAAGGCTTGAAACGATCCGCCTCGCCGGCGAACTGAAGGTACCGTTCACCACCGGGATCCTGATCGGGATCGGCGAGACACGCGAGGAGCGCATCGAGGCACTGACCGCCATCCGCGACCTGCATGCCGCGTACGGCCACATTCAAGAAGTGATCGTGCAGAATTTCCGCGCCAAGCCCGACACCAAGCGCGCCGACGCCGACGAGCCGGACCTCGAAGACCTGCTGTGGACCATCGCCATGGCCCGCAAGATTCTCGGGCCCGACATGAATATCCAGGCGCCGCCCAATCTGTCGCCTGGCGTCTATCCGCGCCTGATCGCGGCCGGCCTGAACGACTGGGGCGGCATCTCGCCGGTGACTCCCGACCACGTGAACCCTGAAGCGCCGTGGCCGGCGATCGATGAGCTGGCTCGGCTGAGCGCGGAGCAAGGCAAGGTGTTGGTCAATCGCCTCGCCGTCTATCCGGCCTATGCGCGTGAACCCGAGGTCTGGCTCGCACCCGAGGTCGCCACCCAGGTCCGGCGCATGAGCGACGCCGATGGCCTGGCACGCGATGATGACTGGTCGCCCGGCGAGACGACGCCGCCACCGGCGCCGCGGATTCTCATGAGCGAGGTCGATTCCGGGGTTCGACGCGCCGTCGATCGCGCGACGTCGGGCCAGCGCCTCGATCCGCCGGAAATCCAGCGTCTGTTCGCGGCACGCGATGCTGACTATCGGCACGTCACCGGCGCGGCCAATGCCCTGCGTCAGGCGGTCAGCGGCGATATCGTGCGCTACGTCGTCAACCGCAACATCAACTACACCAACATCTGCTATTTCCGCTGCAAGTTCTGCGCCTTCTCCAAGGGTCGCACGCACGAGGACCTGCGCGGCGCGCCCTACGATCTGGCGCTCGACGAAGTGAAGCGCCGCGCCGTCGAGGCCTGGGAGCGCGGCGCCACCGAAGTCTGCATGCAGGGCGGCATCCATCCCGACTATACCGGCGAGACCTACGTCGCGATCTGCAAGGCGATCAAGGAAGCCGTGCCGGCCATGCACATCCATGCCTTCTCGGCGCTGGAAGTGACGCAGGGTGCGGCGACGTTGAAGCAACCGATACCCGCGTTCCTGGCCAGCCTGCAGCAGGCCGGGCTCGGCACACTCCCCGGCACGGCGGCGGAAATCCTCGATGATGAAGTTCGCGCCATCATCTGCCCCGACAAGATCAACACCGCCGAATGGCTCGACGTGCAGCGCGCGGCACACATGCTCGGCCTGCGCACGACCTCGACGATCATGTACGGCCATGTCGAGACGCCGCTCGCCTGGACACGGCATCTGCTGGCGCTGCGCGACCTGCAGGTCGAGACCGGCGGCTTCACCGAATTCGTGCCGCTGCCGTTCGTGCACATGGAAGCGCCAATGTATCGCCAGGGTCGTGCCCGCCGCGGGCCGACCTTCCGCGAGGCGGTGATCATGCATTCGGTCGCGCGCCTGGTGCTTAATCCGGTGATCCCCAACATCCAGACCTCGTGGGTCAAGATGGGCCCAGCCGGTGCCGCGATCTGCCTCGAATCGGGCGCCAACGATCTTGGCGGCACATTGATGAATGAAAGCATCTCGCGCGCCGCCGGCACCCAGCACGGCCAGGAATTCCCGCCCGATGCGATGGAGGCGCTGATCCGCTCGATCGGCCGCGAGCCGCAGCAGCGTGACACGCTCTACCGGCCCGTCCCCGAGGAGCGCC
>CALFRN010000055.1 GCA_937919085.1 uncultured Reyranella sp. | reverse complement strand
CTGCACCAGTGCGGCCTGCCCAAGAAGATGGCGCTTGAGCTGTTCAAGCCGTTCATCTATTCCAAGCTTGAACTTTATGGCATGGCGACCACGATCAAGGCCGCCAAGCGCATGGTGGAAAAAGAGCGGCCGGAAGTCTGGGATATCCTCGAAGAGGTCATCCGGGAACATCCGGTGCTGCTGAACCGCGCGCCGACGCTGCATCGTCTCGGCATTCAGGCGTTCGAGCCGGTGCTGATCGAAGGCAAGGCGATCCAGCTGCATCCGCTGGTCTGCGCCGCCTTCAACGCCGACTTTGACGGCGACCAGATGGCCGTGCACGTTCCGCTGTCGCTTGAAGCGCAGCTGGAAGCGCGCGTGCTGATGATGTCGACCAACAACATTCTGCATCCGGCCAACGGCCAGCCGATCATCGTGCCGTCGCAGGACATCGTGTTGGGTCTCTACTATCTCACCCTCATTCGCGAAGGCTCGCCCGGCGAAGGCAAGACGTTCGGCGACATGGCGGCGATCGAGCACGCGCTGGCCGAGAAGGTCATCAGCCTGCACAGCAAGATCAAGTATCGCTGGATCGGCGTCGACGAGAAGGGCGAGGAATACAAGAAGTGGTACGACACCACGCCCGGTCGCGTCATTCTCGGCAACGTGCTGCCGCGCAGCGTCAAGGCGCCGTTCGACCTGGTCAACAAGCTGATGACCAAGCGCGAAATCTCGGGGATGATCGACGCCGTCTACCGCCATTGCGGTCAGAAAGAGACGGTCATCTTCTGCGATCGCATCATGGCGCTCGGTTTCTATCACGCCTTCAAGGCCGGCATTTCGTTCGGCAAGGACGACATGGTGGTGCCGGCGTCGAAGTGGAAAACCGTCGAGACCACGCGCGAACTCGCCAAGGAGTTCGAGCAGCAGTACAATGACGGCCTCATCACCCAGGGCGAAAAATACAACAAGGTGGTCGACGCCTGGTCGAAGTCGACCGACGCGATCGCCGACGCCATGATGAAGGAAATTTCCTCCGTCAAGAAGGACAAGGAAGGCCGCGATCTGCAGGTCAACTCGATCTACATGATGGCCCATTCCGGCGCGCGTGGTTCGCCCGCCCAGATGCGCCAGCTCGCCGGCATGCGCGGCCTGATGGCCAAGCCGTCGGGTGAGATCATCGAGACGCCGATCATCTCGAACTTCAAGGAAGGCCTGTCCGTGCTCGAGTACTTCAACTCGACCCACGGCGCCCGTAAGGGTCTGGCCGACACCGCCTTGAAGACAGCGAACTCTGGCTATCTGACGCGTCGTCTGGTCGACGTGGCGCAGGACTGCATCATCACCGAGCCGGATTGCGGCACGACCGATGGCATCAAGGTCCGCGCCATCATCGACGCCGGCACCGTCGTCGCGCCTTTGGCGATCCGCATCCTCGGCCGCACCACGGCCGAAGACGTCAAGGATCCGGCGACTGGCAAGGTCGTGCTCAAGGCTCACACCTTGATGACCGAGCCGGAAGTCGATCAGGTCGTCAAAGCGAGCGTACAGGAACTGAAAATCCGATCCGTGCTGACCTGCACGACCAAGATCGGCGTTTGCGGCGCCTGCTACGGACGCGATCTGGCGCGCGGCACTCCGGTCAATATGGGCGAGGCGGTGGGCGTCATCGCCGCCCAGTCGATCGGCGAGCCGGGCACCCAGCTCACCATGCGTACGTTCCACATCGGCGGCGCGGCGCAGATCTCCGATCAGTCGTTCATCGAGTCGAACTTCGACGGCCAGATCAAGTTCAAGAACAAGAACATTTCGAAGAACTCGGATGGCGACACGGTGGCGATGGTGCGCAACATGGTGGTGGCGGTGGTCGATCCCGACGGGACCGAGCGCGCCCATCACCGCATTCCCTACGGCGCGCGCATGCGGGTCGACGAGAATGACATGATCAAGCGCGGCCAGCGTATCGCCGAGTGGGACCCCTACACCCGTCCGATCCTCACCGAAGTCGACGGTGCGGTGGACTTCGAGGACATGGTGGACGGTCTGTCGATGTCGGAACAGCTCGACGAATCGACCGGCATCGCCAAGCGCGTGGTCATCGACTGGCGCACGGGGTCGTCCCGTAACCAGGCCGATCTGCGCCCGGCCATGATCGTGAAGGGCAAGGACGGCAACATCCTCAAGGTCGCGCGCGGCGGTGAAGCGCGTTATATCCTCGCGGTCGACGCGATCATCTCGGTCGATCCCGGCAGCCACGTGACGGCGGGCGACGTGATCGCGCGTATCCCGACCGAAAGCGCCAAGACGCGCGACATCACCGGCGGTCTGCCGCGGGTGGCCGAGCTGTTCGAGGCGCGCAAGCCGAAGGACGCGGCGATCATCGCCGAAATCGGCGGCGTCGTGCGCTTCGGCAAGGACTACAAGAACAAGCGTCGCCTGACGATCGAGCCTGCCGACAAGTCGGAAGAGCCGCGGGAATATCTGATCCCGAAGGGCAAGCACATCCATCTGCAGGATGGCGACGTGCTGGAGAAGGGCGATTATATCGTCGAAGGCAATCCGGCTCCGCATGACATCCTTGCCATCAAGGGCGTCGAGGAACTGGCGGCTTACCTGGTCAAC
>CALFRN010000054.1 GCA_937919085.1 uncultured Reyranella sp. | reverse complement strand
GGATGCGGACATAGCGATCTGCATGGCGGGCCTGCTCACGGCTTTGGCGAATACGCAGCTCACGACCAGGCTGACGCGGGAGAGACGCCTGTTTCCCGCAACATGGCAGATGGAAAGGGTGGGCGAAGGCGGCGGCGATCAGTGCATCCTCGGGCTCAACTTCGATCCCCTGCGGCCACGACGGGACGTTCTGGCGGACTACAAGGGCGTGATCGACCGGATCTACACGCCGGAGGCCTTCTTCGGGCGCGTGACGCGCGCCGCGCAGAAGCTCGACTGCTTCTGGCCGGTAAAGAAGGCAGCCGCCAAGCCGGCGTGGCGCGTTGCCGGGCTTACACGCGGCGACTGGGTCGCGCTGTTTCGTCTTTTGAGGTCCGTGATCCTCGAGCAGCCCCTGCTTCTCGGTTACTACGTTAAGGCGCTCCACACCTGCGCCCGTGATAATCCCGGCGCTCTTCAGGCGGTCGGGACCATGGCCGCGTTCTACCTTCACCTGGGACCCTTTTCACGCGTCGTGTCGCAAGCCATGGCGGGGCAAATCGAAGAAATCGACAGTGGCAGATGGCGATCCCCCCTGGCTTCAGCCGAAGCAGAAATGACCGGGGAAGAACTTCTCAAACGACTCGAGAGTGCGGCGCTGGAGGGCCGCGCCGTGCGCTCGGCGCACGTCTAATTTCCGCGAAAAGTTGGAGTGCCCAGCCCATTCCACTTCATGTCCGGTACTGGCACCTTTGAGACCTGCCGGCAGCCCCCGGGGATGTCTGTTCACTGAGGTAGATCGGAAGTCATCGACGTACCCAGTGAACGTCGCGGATGACCCAAAGCAGGCCTGGCCTTCAACCAACGGCCGAACTGACACATGACCTGATTTCCTTCGTCAGGGCTGGAAGGGCATGAGCAGATATTCGAATGGGCTCACCGGACAATTGGCCACCGGCGGGCGGCCGCGTCGGCTCGACAGTAGTATCTAACGCACCGCGCGGTATATTCGCGTCGGAGTTCCAGAGGCACCCGGCTCAATGTCGGCGAAAGCTTTCTCTACTGCTCCAGTACGCTTTTGCCTTCTTGAGCAGGGACAGATCCAGACCATGACGAAATTGCAAGAAAGTCTCCGGGCGGTCCTGGACGGCGCCTGGCGAAAGCTCAGAAGCGCAGCGATTGATTGGTCTTACTACCTCGAGGGCAATATCCCGACGAATGAACTCTTCGTCCAAATGCGGACCAATGCCATCCCTTCGAACAGTTTCTTTCTGTTGCTCTCCATGAGCACCATTATCGCCACCTGCGGCTTGATCGCCAACAGCGCGCCCGCGATCATCGGCGCCATGATCATAGCGCCGCTGATGGCACCGATCATCAGCCTGGCTTATGGGATTGCCTGCGTGGACCGTAGATTGGCGCTCCTTTCGGCCATCACCATCGCTGCCGGTGTAGTAGCGACAATTGCAATTTCCTATGCGGGCGTTGCGATCGTCGGTTCACGGATCGCGGGTTCCGAGATCCTTGCACGGGCGTCGCCGTCACTCCTCGATCTCGGGGTTGCGCTTGCCGCTGGCTGCGCCGGAGCTTTCGCGCAGGTGAGGCCGAGTATCGCCAGTTCGGTCGCCGGCGTGGCGATCGCCGTCGCTCTGGTCCCGCCACTCGCGGTCACAGGCATCGGACTGGCGCTAGGTCAGGAGGCAACCAGCGATACGGGACTCTCGCTTGGCGGCATCGGCTTCGATTCTGGCGGCATTGGTATTGCCAAGGGTGCCTTCCTGCTCTTTCTGACCAACCTCATCGGAATCGTCGCCATCGCCGCGCTCGTATTCCTGATTCAGCGTTATGGGCATTGGAAAAAGGCGTTGCCCGTGATTGCCGTGATTGTCGTCGGCTCCTTCGGCTTGATGCCTGCGCTCAACCGCACCCTGCATGAAATCTATGTCAAGAACCGGGTTGCCAGCCTGTACGCCCAGTACCACTACGAGCCCTCTGAAATAGATTTCGAGAAGAGTGCACAGAAGATCCAGCACCTCCACGTCGGCTATCGTTCGGGCGTGCTCCACGTCAGCGCCGATATTCTTGCTACTCGTGACCGACTGGAAGGGATGCAAGAGCGGCTCGATGCCTTCCAGAAGCGTCTCTCGACCGACATCGGAGAGCCAGTTGTCATCGAGCTGGAGATCAAGCCCATCGAAGTCTTGAGGGCGAAGTCGGGGTCGATGGGGACCAAATAGTAGACTCATTGGCCGACTTGGTGGACGGCGCAAGCGGCGCTACTGGAGCCCCGTTCAGTTCGAGATCAACAACACCCGACAGCCTTTCCTGATCCAAATCTGGCTCTTTTGAATTTCGAGTGGGCTATGCGGC
>CALFRN010000053.1 GCA_937919085.1 uncultured Reyranella sp. | reverse complement strand
CTTAACCCGTCTTCAGCATGCCCGTGTCGAGCCAGTAGCCCTCACGGCGCGGCAATGTTTGCAGGCGGAGCGTCAGGCGATCGAGCGCCACGGCGCGGCCATCGCGGTTGGTGATCTGGCGCAGGCGGAAGCGCTCGACGTCGCCCGAATCCTTGTCCTTGGGTTTTACCCGGGCGAGCGCGATGTTGAATGGCGTTTCGCGGGCGTGGCGCTCGGCGTACTCAGGCTTGGCGAATTCGAGTGCATAGAGGCGGGCCGCCGGCCAGCGTGCGAGATCGAGCTGGCGGGCTCCCAGCCACATGGGGCCGCGGAACTCGAAGCCGATCTCAGGCAGTTCGTAGTCGCGATTGTCGAGATCGACGTCGCGATAGACCAGGTCTTCCTTTTGCAGCCGTCCGCCGCCATCGAGCTTGCCAATGAACTTGGCGATGCTCTTGGACTTCAGCAGGTCGGAGCGGAAGGAGAAGTCGGGGAGCTGCGACTGGGCAAGGGCGGCGATCATCGCGCCCACCGCCACCGTAGTCTTGGGGTCCTCGACCCTGAGGCGCGCGTCGCGGAACGGATACCAGGCGCCGACGCGATACTCGTGCAGCGAGATCACCCGCTCCGGCGGCAGCGGCAGCAGCTCCATCACCAGGGAGCGGATGCCGGGTAGCCGAGAGGGCCGTCCCGACAGCAGCAGGATGTCGCAATCGTAGGCGTGGACGATTTCAGCGAGCGGCGCCAGCACGCGCGCCATTTCGGCCCGCACCGTCTTGTCGAGGTTCGGCAGGTCGACCGGGAAGATCACGGCCTTGAGATCGAAGTCCTTGGCGCCACGCCGGCGCGCCGCCTCGTTAACGAAGGTCACGACCTCGGCCGACGGCTTGGTGGCACCAGGGAAGAACGAGTCGTAGCTTCGGGGCTCGGCCGCGACAACGCCCGAGGTCGGGTCGAAAGTCTCGGCGGCGTGCAGAAACTCCAGCGCGAGGGGATGGGCGATCTGGAGCGCGAACTGCTGGCGCAGATTGCGATGGATCACATCCTCGCCGCCTCGGTCACCGCCCACTAGCTCGGCCATCAGGTCGGCCGGATTGGCGATGCCGCCAGCGCGCAGCGCCGCCTCGATCGGCGGCAGCACGTGGCCCTGCACGACGCGCAGCAGGATATCGTCGCCCGCCACGTTGAAGCCCTCGCGGAATTTCTGCTCCGGAAGCAGCGTAACCGAGGTCCCGGCGCCCTCGAGGCGATAGGAGTTGATGATGAGATCTGTCGTGCCGCCGCCGACATCGATGCTGGCGATGCTGAGCGTCTCCTCGGCCGGCCGGCCGCGTGGCTTGCGGGCGATCTGGAAGAAGCGGCGGGCATCGCCGCCGAAATTGCGTGCAACCTCGGTGTAGAGATAGACGAGCTGGGTGCAGCTCGCCTCGTCCCAGTCGGTCAGGACGCGCGGCGCCGGCGCCGCCGGATCGTCGAGCTTCCAGCCCATCATCATCCAGACGAGATCGCGCGCGGCTTCGGCGCGCTTGCGGAAGATCAGGCGCTCGGCCAGTGGCATGCCAGTGGGCAGGGTGAGCACGATGCGGCGCAGCCGTCGCGGCGTCTCGGCGTGTGCCCGTCGGCCGCGCTGCTGCGGCGAGTTCATCAAGGTAAGCGCCTGCAGCAGGACCTCGGACAGCACGAAGGTCATCACCGAGGAACGGGAATAAAGCGGCTCGAACACCGGCAGGTGGTCGGCCGAGTCGGCATCGGCATCGACCAGGTGCAGCGGCTCGCCCTTCTGGTTGACAAGCTGCGCCATCGGCCCGGCGGCGGCGGGCATGGCGGTCTGATCCTGGGCGTAGGCGACGTTGAAGCGCCATTCACGGGTTTGCGGCTCCTCGTCCCACAGGTAGCGCTTGGGACTCGACATGCCGGTATTGCCCTCGGTGCCGCGCCGGCGCGCGGCGAGACGGGTCGCTTCGGGACCGACACGCGTCATGGTCGGCCAGACGAAGGCATCGGCGCGGCCGCCCAGCCGCGACAGGTGGTTCTTGCCGAACCAGGCCTGGGCGAACTCGACGCGCGATTCGAACGGCTTGGTGTGCACGCTCTCGGGATGCGAAAGGTCGCGCAGTGCCAGTTCGTAGGAATCGTTCAGGTTGACGCCCAACTCCCCCGCCGCCTCGATCAGCAGGCCGCAGGTCCGGGAATTGCCGACATCGAGCACGAGGTCGACTTCGATGGCGCCGCGGCCCGGCCGTTCGGCGTCGCCTACCAGCTTGATCGGCGGAAAGTGCGCCGCCGCGGCCAGAAGACCGAGGAAGGCGAGGTAACGTGCGGTCGCTTCCTGCGGCTTCTGCTTGATGTCGGCGTCAATCTCCTCGAGCGTCGCGCGCGGGTGCAGTTCGCGGAACAGCTCCTCCAGCCACTGGCTCATCCAGCCCTGGCGCAGCAGCCAGTGGTTGGCGCGCTGCTGGGGGGCGAGCGCAAACAGCGCTCCGGACGTTACATCCTTGGGCGAGGGGGCGAGATAGGCGCGACCCTCGGCCTCGGCGATCAGGCCGGTGTCGAAGGCGAGAACGGCGCGGTAGCGGTTGCCCTGCTCGTCGCGGTAGCCGGCGCCATAGCGGGCTTCCAAATCGACCACGCGCACGCGCGCCCAGTCGGCCGGACCCTCGCGGAACTGGCTGTTGGGGCGGACCTGCAGAAACGGCACCGGCACCCATTTGTCGAGAAAGGGCGCCAAGGCGTCCTTTGCTGTCACGACGAGGTTCGGTTCGGCGGCGCGGCGGCGTCCGGCCTCGACGACCTCGTACTGGCCGCGGCCCTCATCGAAATCGAGCTGCACCAGATCGTCGACCGCCTGGGAGGCCGCGGTGTCGTGGAAGCCCCATTCGCGCACCTTGAGGCGCACGGGGTCGAAGCCGAAGTCGAGAAACTGAATGCCCGAACGGGCAATCAGCGTTGTCGGGCTGGGGTAGCTCGGGAGGCGGGCAAGGTCGCTCATGTCATGCTTTTTCGGCGGTCGGCCCAGTTTAAGGACTCAACGGCCGATCTGCACCTGATAGCTGCGCTGGTCGCCGGGCTGACTGCCCTTGCACTGGGCCACGCCAGCTGCGTCGACCTCGCAATTGACCGTGTTGCGGGCGTAGGTCTTGCCGTCGCTGCACTTCGGATTGGCCTTCTCCTCGATCACCAGTTTACCGCTATCCCAGCGCGCCTCGGCCGGGGCCTCGCAAGTGGCGCCGTTCTTCTGCACGAAGCTCACCTTGCCCTTGCCCTTGTCGTCCAGCGTGTAGCTGGGGCGCAGGTCCTTCTCACCGCTCGCCGTGGCCAAACCCGTGCGCGAGCGCCAATCGCCTTTCAGGAAGGCCAGATCCTGCTTCTGCTTGGCCTCCGGTGGCACGACCATCGGCTTGGGCTCGTCCTTCTTTTGGTCGTTCTTCGGGTCGTTCTGCCTGCCCGCGGCCTTGTCCTTGTTCTGTTCGTCGGGGCCCTTCGAGGCGCCCTTGTTGTCGGTCTTATCGGTAACGTTAACGCCAGGAGGCGGATCCGGTTCCGGCGCCGCACCGCGCTCGATCGGTGCCCCCGCGCTGCCTCCGACGATGACGCCACCCTGTCCGATGATGCCGGCGGCGCAATCGCCACCGCGCCGCGCCAGATCGTCGGTGAGGCGGGCCAACTCCAGCCGCAGGTTTTCGTTGTCCTGTTGCAGCGTTCCGACGCGCGTCTGCTGCAGCTCCAGCGGCTGGCGGACGGCCAGGCTGAGCGCCCGTTCGCGGGCTTGGGCTTCAAGGTAAGGTTCGAGGCGCGGCAGGTAGGGCCGTACCAGCCAGGCGAGGAACGCCAGCATCAGCAGCAGGAGCAGCGCCAGCAGCAGCCATTGCCACCAGCTCGTGCGGGATCCTCCGGCCACAAGGGCGGGTGCCGACACCATGACCGCTTCCGGACGCGCGACGGACGGTGGCAGGACGGGCGGGCTCGCGAGAAAGGCGCCAGGCAGGCTCGCATCGGCGGTAAAGCCCCAGAAGGTCATGACCGGCTGGCCGTCCACGACGTAGAGCGTCTCCTCGCCGGGTGCGGTGAGCGCATGGCGCAGCAGGCGAGCGAAGTTTCTTTCGGCGCTCGAGCGTTCCGGCGCTTCCATCGTATCGGCCAGTCGCGCCAGGTCGCCGTGCAGGCGTTGGACCTTTTCCAGCACCTGCGCGCGTTCGCCGTCGCCGGCTTCGGCGAGCCGGCGGGCCTCGCCCTCGAAGGGCGCATACCAGTCGATGCGGCGTCCCGTGGGATCTACCTCGGGGATCGCCAGCAGATCGGCGTGCTCGCGCGACAGCCGCGCCGCGATGGCAGCGCGCAACTGGCCGGCGGCGCGCCACACGGGATCGCCCGCCAGACCGAGCGCCCGGTAGCGCTGGAGCGGTTCACTGATGAGAAGCGGACCAGCTGCCATCTTTGTTCCTCAACGTGGACATGTCATGGCGTAGTTCCAGCGCGTGCCCAACATCTGTCCTGTTACGACGACATCGACCGAATAATCCCCGGCGACAGGCTTCCAGTCGAAGCCGAATCCGCCGCGGCCGCTGCGCGGTCCGCCGGTGCCGTTAAGCACCTGGCCGCGATAAATGACCTTAATGTCGTCGGGACGGACATACAGATTGTAGTTGATGGCGACAAATCCCGGCTTTTCGCCCAGATAGTGCTTGTTGCGTGTGATGCCCTCACCGCCCGAATCGCCCGACCAATCGCACGGCAGTTGACCTGGCGGCGGCCGGCTGGTCGGCGGCGCCGAGGCCTGCGGTGCAGGTGGCGGCGCGGTCTTTGCCGCAGGCGGCGGCTTGGGCGGCTCGACCGGCTTGCATTGGTCAAGCTTGGTTTTGAGGGCGACCTGAAGCGCCAGGAATTCCGCCTTGAGTCGCCTGTCGTCGCCCTGTGCCTCGTCGAGCGATGCCTTCAGCAGCGGCGTCGGATCGGGCGGCGCCTCGGGTGCAGGCGGCGCCGGCGTTTCAAAGGTCGCGACATTCAACGTCGGGTCGACCGGGCTGCAGGCGCGCAACAGCCAAGACGTGATCATCAGCAGCAGAAGAAGAAGGAGGCCAAACAACAGTGCGCTCAACCATGGTGCCCAACTCAGGCGCGCGGGCAATGCCGCCATGGGGGCACTCGCCATCGTTGAGACCGGCTGCGCTGGCCGGGGCGCGGGTGGCGAGGCGAAGGTCAGGAGGCTTGTAATGGCATCGGCCTCGTAACCCCAGGCGACGATCACCGGCTGACCATCCACTACATAGATGAAATCGTCCGATGGTCGAGTCGTGGCGAGTTCGAGCGAGCGGCCGATCAGGCGGGCCTCCTCGCTCGACTCCGAGGCTTGCAACTGTCCGCCGAGTGCGCGGATCGATGCGAAATAGGCCTCGATGGTCTGCAGAATTTCGGTTCGTTCGCTTTCGCTCAACTCGGCAAGACGATGTACCTCGCCCTGCCGCGCGGCGTACCAGTCGATTCCATCATCCGATTCGCGAAGCTGCGGGTCGGCCAACAGGTCGGCAGGGCCGTCGCCCAGCCGCCGCCGGATCACGGACAGCAACTGGCCTGCCACAGCGTGCAGCGGATCGCCGCGCACGCCGAGCGGCCGGACGCCCAAACGCGTCGTGAGGAGGAGAGTGGGGCGTTCGCCCATTCGCTGCCATGTCTGTTGATCTTCGGCAGCATATCATCGGTCGAATCCGGCGGGTTTATGTCCTATTCGGGACGTTTCAGCCCGGACTTAGGAAGGCGATCGCCCCGGCCACCTCCAATCGTACGATTTGTGTGGCGAAAACGGCCGACAGACGCTCCGGATCGAGTGTTGATCGGGTCGGACCCAGCGCCGTCAACCGGCCATTTTCGATGATGGCGACCCGGTCGGCATAGCGTGCCGCCATGTTGAGGTCGTGCAGGACGGCAAGCACGCCCAGGCCTCGGTCGGCCCGGCGGCGGGCGCTGGCCAGGGCGGCATGCTGGTGGGCGAGATCGAGGCCGGTGATCGGCTCGTCGAGCAGCAGGAAAGGCTGGCGATCGGGATCGGCGTCGCATTGCGCCAGGACGCGGGCGAGCTGTACCCGCTGGCGTTCGCCGCCTGACAGTACGGCGAAGGGCCGGTCGGCGAAGGCCAGTGCCTCGGTCTCGGCAAGGGCCTGGTCGGCTAGCGTGGCGATTTGCCGGTCGGACAGACGGTTGCGATGGGCGAGCAGGCCGAGTGAGGCGATCTGTCGGCCGGTGAAGTCGAAGGCGACTGTCGAGTTCTGTGGCAGCACGGCGCGGCGGTGCGCGAGATCGGCTTTCGTCCAGTGCGCGAGCGGCTGATCGGCGAGCAGGACTTCGCCTGCCGTGAGCGGACGGTCGCCGGCCAAAGCTCCCAGGAGGGTGCTCTTGCCGGCGCCATTGGGACCGATAACGGCAAGGAAATCACCGGGGGCTAGGTCGAGCGAGATGTCGCGGACTAGAACCTTGTCGCGCGCGCGCACCTCGATACCGATGGCTTGCAGCGGACTCATGAGGTTCCCCGGGCGGCACGGCCCGCGAGCAGCCACAGGAAGAAGGGACCGCCGACCAGTGCGGTCAATATGCCGATCGGCAATTCGGCAGGTGCGACCATGGTGCGAGCCAATGCATCGGCCAGCACCAGGAATGCGCCGCCGAACAGCGCCGCCGCCGGCAATAGCGTGCGATGAGCGGGCCCCAACAGCAGGCGCACGATGTGCGGAGCAATCAGCCCCACGAAACCCACGATACCCGAGATCGCTACGCCAGCACCGACGGCCAGCGCCACCTGTGCCACGAGGCGCCGCTTCAGTCGCTCGACATCGACGCCGATATGACCAGCCTCGCGTTCGCCCAGCGCCAGCGCGTCGAGCAGGTGCGCGGTGGGCAACAACGTTGGGATAGTGACGGCGAGCACCAGCAGGGCGGGGAGGATCGCCGCCCATGTCACGGCGCCGAAGCCGCCCATCGTCCAGAAGATCAGCGTGCGCAACTGCTGTTCGTCGGCGACGAATACAAGCATGCCGATGCCGGCCGATGCGAGGGCGTTGATCGCAATCCCTGCCAGCAGCAGTGTGCCCACCAGCGTGATGCCTTCGCGGGCGGCAATACGGTAGACGACGACCGTGGCGACCAGACCGCCGAGGAACGCCGCGGCTGGCAGGCACCACGGCCTCAGTTCCGGGGGCACGACATGGAACATTTTTTCGCCCAGCACGATCACTGACACCGCGGCCAGTGCGGCGCCGCTCGAGACTCCAAGCAGACCGGGATCGGCAAGTGGATTGCGGAACAGGCTTTGCATCGCCGCCCCTCCAGCGGCGAGGGCAGCCCCGACGGCGAAGGCCGCGACCACGCGTGGCGCCCGAATGGCGTAGAGCACCGCAGCAGTTGTGTCATCGAGCGGGGCAGTGGACAGGCCGACGGCCGACA
>CALFRN010000052.1 GCA_937919085.1 uncultured Reyranella sp. | reverse complement strand
CAGCCGTCGGCAAGTATAGGCACGAGAAAATTCGCCAGCATGAACGCACTCTAATTGTCGCCTGGGACCGTCAGTTGGCCTTTGGCAGGCTGAAGACCTGGCCCGGATATATCAGGTCTGGGTCTCGGATCTGATCCTTGTTGGCATTGAAAATCGTCGTGTGATGCCATCCGTCACCATAGTGGGCGCGGGCGATATTCCACAGATTGTCGCCGCGCACCACATGCAGACGCCGGCCGTCGCCGGCCGCGACCAGCGGCACGACGGTCCGCTCGAACGGCAGTTCGAGACGCCCAACGGGTTTGCCGTCCTTCGCCAGCCGATCGAGCCGCATATTGTGCTTGCCGTGGGCGAGGGGTTCGGACGGCGTCAGGCGCCAACGGCCATCTGCCCCGGCGACGCCTTCGGCGACGGCCTTGTCGTCGACGTAGGCCCGCACTGTCGTTCCCGGCGTCGCCTGGCCGGTGATCGTGACATGGCCACGGTCGTCGTAGTCCAGCGTCGACAGCACAAGGTCGCCCGACTTCGGCACACCGGCTGTTGTCGGCGGCTGAACGAGCGTCGCCGGCCCTGACTTCGGAGCTATCATGACCAGCGTCTGGTCGCTGGGTGTCGTGCCCGCCGCAGACGGATTCTTGGGCGCCGAGCCCGCCGCCGACGGGTCCTTGGGCGCTGCCCCCGTCGCCACCGGCGGGTCGGGAACGACAACAACGACCACTTGATCGGATGTCACAGGCGCACGGCCATCGATATGCTCGATCACCCGCAACTCGTGCTGGCCGGGACTGAGAGGCGTATCTTGGGTAACGACCACCCATTCGCCGTTGGCATCCGCCGTGCTGCTGGCGATCTCCTTGCCGCCGTCGAGCAACAGGACCTTTGCGCCCGGAGTGGCCCGGCCGGCAACTACGGCCCGCCCATCAGGCCCGACCCGGGCAATGTCGAAGCTTGGCTTCGCGGCCGCTGCTGGCGGGGCCGACGGCGGCGCGACTGGTGGCATCGGAGAGGTTTCAGCTGCAGGGGCAGGCGCCGGCTTCGCCTCCGCGGCCGGCTTCACCGCCCGGTCGATAGCCGCCTGCTCGGTAAGTTCGCCGCGCCAGGCGACCGCAAGCGCCAGCGCGATGATAATCGCCCCGCCCATCAGCAACCCAAAAACAGTACGTGACATCGCCCTCCCATCGGTGCGACGACCGACCGCCGTCGGGGTCGCAACCCTGCTTGGCGAAATGATACCATGCCATCCCGGTCCGGAACGACATCGGATCGCTCCTAAAATAAGAAGCTTCCTTGCCCCAAAATAACCCTCCTGCCCTGTGCGTCTTCTGCGGTTCCCGCTTCGGCACCGACCCGGCCACCCGCGACACCGCCATCCAGCTCGGCGCCCTGATGGCGCGCGAGGGCATACGCCTCATTTACGGCGGCGGTGGCGTAGGCCTGATGGGCCTGGTCGCAAATGCTGCCCTCGCGGGCGGCGCGAAGGTGGTCGGCATCATCCCCGACTTCCTGCTGCAGCGTGAAGCCGGTCACCCGGACCTGACCGAAACCGTCGTCGTGCAGACCATGCATGAGCGAAAGCTGCAGATGTTCGAGCGTTCCGACGCCTTCGTCGTGTTGCCTGGCGGTCTCGGCACACTGGAGGAGTTCTTCGAGGTCCTGTCCTGGCGCACGCTCGGCCTGCACAGCAAGCCGATCGTGATCATCGACCAGGGGGGCTATTGGAAGCCCCTCGCAGACCTCCTCCGCAGCGTCGTGGACAAAGGTTTTGCCGATCGGGCCCATCTCGATCACGTGGCTTTCATCAGCGACCTGGGCCAACTGCTGCCGACAATTGCGGCAATGCCTCCGGGCGCCACCCCGGAAAAGACCCTCGACCGGATGTGACCGCGGGGCCGGCCGCCTTGCTGCGCCACTACGGCTTCCCCTCAAACAAGCCCCTCGGAAATGCTCGGAATGACCGCCACGGGCGGTCACTCCCATTCGATCGTCCCCGCGGCTTGCTCGTGATGTCGCAGGTCACGCGGTCGATGCCGCTCGCCTCGTTGAGCGTGCGGCCGGCGACGCGGCCGTGGAAAGCGAGGCCGAAAGGGATACAATCGGCCGTCATTCCGTCCGTCGAGTACCGACAAATACGAAGGCCCAGCCGTGCCGCGACGGGGCCATGTCGGTCCTCGAAAGGTCTTATTGCCACCGGCAAGATTCCAGACTCGGGACCTGGAAAAGATTGGCCGCGTGCCATGGTCACACCGCGGTTCCGAAGATTGCCTTTAGCCTCCCGGTGGTGCAACAAGACACGCCATAATCAGCAATAGATCAACCCAGCCGAAACCAAAGCGGCGCACGGAGACGCAGGTATGTCAGATCTCGAAATCGTCTGGACGAAGGTCGATGAGGCCCCCGGGCTTGCGACGTTTTCCCTGCTGCCGATCGTCGAGGCCTTCGTCGGGACAGCCGGCGTGAAGATGAGGCTGAAGGACATTTCGCTGACTGGTCGCATCATCGCCAACTTCCCCGACAAACTGACGCCCGCACAAAAGATCAACGACGAACTCGCCGAACTCGGCAAGCTAGCGATGCGCCCCGAAGCCAACATCATCAAGCTGCCCAACATCTCCGCCTCGATCCCGCAGCTGAAGGCCGCGATCAAGGAGCTGCAGGGCAAGGGCTACGACGTACCGAACTATCCTGACAGCGACGCGACGCCGGCAGATAAGGAAATCCGCGCCCGCTACGGCAAGGTACTCGGCAGTGCCGTCAATCCGGTCCTGCGCGAGGGCAATTCCGACCGCCGCGCCGCCGGCGCCGTGAAGCAGTACGCGCGCAAGCATCCGCACAAGATGGGCGCCTGGACCAGGGACTCGAAAACGCGCGTGGCGCACATGTCGGGCGGCGACTTCTACGGTTCGGAGGTCGCGACGACTATCGCGGCGCCGGCCAATGCCCGTATCGAACTGGTCGGCAGCGATGGCGCGGTCACGGTGCTGAAGCCGAAGATTCCTCTCAAGGCGGGCGAGATCATCGACTGTTCGGTGATGAACCGTAAGGCATTGCGCGCCTTCTTCGCTGCGCAGATCGACGCCGCGAAAAAGGACGGCATCCTGTTCTCGCTGCACGTCAAGACGACCATGATGAAGATCTCCGATCCCATCCTGTTCGGTCATTGCGTTTCCGTGTTTTTTGCCGACGTGTTCGAGAAGCATGGCGCCACGTTCAAGAAGCTCGGCATCGATCCCGACAACGGCGTGGGCGACCTGCTCACCCGCATCGAGACGCTGCCGGAAGCCGAGAAGGCCGCCATCAAGGCCGATATCCAGGCCGAGTACGCGAAGCGGCCCGGCCTCGCCATGGTCAATTCCGACAAGGGAATCACCAACCTGCACGTGCCGAGCGACGTGATCATCGATGCGTCGATGCCGGCGATGATCCGCGAGTCGGGCAAGATGTGGGGCGCCGACGGCAAGCTGCACGACGTCCTCGCCGCGATCCCCGATCGCTGCTACGCAACGCTGTTCCAGGCCGTCATCGAGGACTGCAAGGCGCATGGCGCCTTCGACCCGAAGACGATGGGCTCCGTGCCGAACGTGGGGTTGATGGCGCAACAGGCCGAGGAGTATGGCTCGCACGACAAGACCTTCGAGATCACCACCGACGGAACGGTGCGCGTGGTCGCCGATGACGGTGCAGTCCTGCTGTCGCAGAAGGTCGAGACCGGCGATGTCTTCCGGATGTGCCAGGTCAAGGACGAGCCGATCCGGGACTGGGTCAAGCTGGGCGTGCGCCGCGCGCGCCTCAGCAATACCCCGGCGGTATTCTGGCTCGACGCCAAGCGCGCGCACGATGCGCAGTTGATCGCCAAGGTCGAGAAGTACCTCAAGAACGAGGACACGAAGGGCCTGGACATCCGTATCCTGGCGCCGTTCGAGGCCATCAAGTTCTCGCTCGATCGCATTCGCAAGGGGCTCGACACCATCTCCGTCACAGGCAACGTGCTGCGCGACTACCTGACCGATCTTTTCCCGATCATGGAGCTGGGCACGTCGGCCAAGATGCTGTCGATCGTTCCGTTGCTGGCGGGCGGCGGGTTGTTCGAAACTGGCGCCGGCGGCTCGGCGCCCAAGCATGTCGAGCAGTTCCAGCACGAAGGATATCTGCGCTGGGATTCGCTGGGCGAATTCCTGGCGCTTGGCGCCTCGCTGGAACATCTGGCGCAGACGACCGGGAATGAGGACGTGAAGGTCCTGGCCGAGACGCTCGATGAGGCCAACGGCAAGATCCTCGAGGACAACCGTTCGCCGGCACGAAAGATCGGCGAACTGGATAATCGCGGCAGCCACTTCTACCTGGCGAAGTATTGGGCGGAGGCGCTGGCCCGGCGGGACAACAGTACGGCGCTGTCGGCCCGCTTCAAACCGCTGGCGGAGAAGCTGGCGGCCAACGAGGCCAAGATCGATGCCGAACTGATCGCCGCCCAGGGTAAGCCGGTGGATACCGGCGGCTACTATCTCCCCGATCGGAACAAGACGTCGGCAGCGATGCGGCCGAGTGCGACGTTGAACGCGGCACTCGCCGGCCTTTGATGCGGCGCCAAGCAGTAGCTGCGCATTGATCGTCGCGGGCGCCGACGGCTGCCGCACCGGCTGGGTTGTCTGCCGGCGTGATACCGACGGTTCCCTGGACATACGAGTTGCGAAGACCCTCGCAGAAGCCTGCGAGGGTCTTTCCATTCTGGCCGTCGACATGCCGATCGGCCTCACCGACGCGCCTCGTCCCGGCCGGGCCTGCGAGGGCGAGGCGCGCGCCCTGATGCCGGGCAAGGCGAGCTCGGTCTTCCCCACGCCCTGTCGTCCTGCGCTGACCTGCACGACACACGCCGAAGCCAATGCGACGAGCCGGAAGCTCGGCCTCGGCATCAACCAGCAGACGTTCCACCTCTTCCCCAAGCTGCGCGAGATCGACGCTCTCATGCGCTCCAGCGCCAGGTTCCGGCGCACCGTCTACGAGGCCCATCCCGAACTCGCCTTCACGCGCATGAACGGCGGCAAGCCGGTGCTCTCGAAGAAGCGAAAGCCCGAAGGCTTCGCGGAGCGTCACAAGCTGCTCGCCCGGCACGGCTTCAAGTGGAAGCCGGAACCTCTATCTGGCGCGGTGCGAGACGACGTGCTCGACGCCATGGCGGTTTGCCGGACGGCGCTGCTGATCGCCCAGGGCACGGCGACGCGGCTCGGTCCGGCCCGCGAGCGCGACCGCCATGGCCTGCCGATGAACATCTGGTTCTAGCCGCTTTTTGGCACACCTCGTTGTGCGACACGGTGTCCAGGGAACTGTGCCACGAACCGGCACCAAGCTCCTGATCTGGCACCGCGATCGCTCCCTGACGAACTGTGCCACCGCCGCCCGCTGCTTCGCCCGATGAGCGTCCGGAAAAGCACTGCCGGATTTTATGAAAGCGGACCAAAAAATCGGCCGGCGGGGATAGGCCCCTCGTCGGGTCTCAGACTATCCCGAGCGCGTGCTTGTAGACGTCGAGCAGCGTCTCCTGCTCGGCCCGGTCGGCCGCGTCCATCTGACGGAGCGACACGACCTTGCGCATGGTCTTGACGTCGTAGCCGACGCCCTTCGCTTCCGAATAGACGTCCTTAATGTCGCCGCCGATGGCCTTGCGCTCTTCCTCGAGCTTCTCGATCCGCTCGACGAAGCTCTTCAGCCGGTCGGCCGAAATCGGCCCGGCCTTGGTCTTTTTGGAAACAGCGCTTCCGTCCGGCATGTCCTCAACTCCCACGGTCCAGTCGGACGGACCATAGAAGCGCACACGGCATCGGCTCAATGACGCTGATGCGATGAAAGACGGGGATAACGGGGACGGTACCCGCAGAACCTAGCCGTGCTTGTGCTGTCCCTTGTCGAAGGCCTTCTTCTGGTCGCCCGAGGCCTCCTTCTGGTGCTTGGCCTTCCATTCGTCGTAGGCCATGCCGTAGACGATCTCGCGGGCCTTCGGGTCGGGAATTTCGATGCCCTGCTTGCCTGCCTCCTCGCGATACCAGCGCGACAGGCAATTGCGGCAGAAGCCGGCCAGATTCATCATGTCGATATTCTGAACGTCGGTGCGTTCCTGCAGGTGCGCGACCAGCCGGCGGAAGGCGGCGGCCTCGAGATCGGTGCGGGTCTTGTCATCCATGGCAAACTCCTGGGGCCTTGGAACCTGATGCCGGGATATAGGCTCAGGCCAGTGCCGCCGCAACGGCGGCCCGGATCGCGGGTGCCAGCCGCCGCCCCCAGATCCGGGCCTCTTCCGGCGTATCGATCAGATCCTGGCGCACTTCCAGCGAACAGTGCGGCATCCGGCGGGAGCGCGCATGAGCGGCAAGCGTGTATTCGTAGGATGCGCGCGCCGAATAGGGCTCGTTGTCGCCCACCACCAGCGACGGATCGCGCCGCAATTCGGCCAGCAGCGGCTCCGGCAGGCGCGCATCGTCGTCCCACAGCACGCCGACATGCCAGGGGCGGCGAAAGCCATTCATCTCGGGCGTGAAGCTGTGCATGACCAGCAGGGCCACGGACCGCCCACCTGCGGTCATCCGGTCGAGCTGGCGATCGACCTCGCGGTGATAGGGCCAGAAGCATGCCTCTGCGCGCGCATCGATTTGCGCCCTCGTCAGGTCACGATTCGCCGGCACCGAGGTACCATCGCTTACTTCGGGTATCGATCCCTCACCCCCCGGCCAGCGGTTGCAGTCGATCACCAGCCGGGAATATCCCGATGCGACGAGCGGCGCGTCGAGCCGCGAAGCCAGCTCGATCGCCGCATCGAGTCCGCCGATATCCCAGCCGATGTGGCGGGCCAGTTCGCCTTCGGGAATGCCGAGTCCCCCCAATGCCTTGGGGACGGTCTTGCTGGCATGGTCGCAGAGCAGCAGAAGCGGCGCCG
>CALFRN010000051.1 GCA_937919085.1 uncultured Reyranella sp. | reverse complement strand
AGGGCGTGAAGTGGCATGACGGCAAGCCGTTCACGGCCAAGGACGTGAAGTGCACATGGGACGCGCTGTCGGGTCATCCTGCGGAGGCGCAAAAGGACCTTATCCGGAAGAACCCGCGTCAGGTCTGGTATCTCAACCTCAAGGACATCACGGTTGCCAACGACAACGAGGTGACCTTCAACCTCAATCGTCCGCAGCCGTCGTTCCTCTCGTTCCTGGCGGCAGGTTACTCTCCTGTTTATGCCTGCCACGCGAATGGCCGTGACCTGCGTTCCAAGCCGATCGGCACGGGACCGTTCAAGGTTGACAGCTTCAAGCGCAATGAATCGATCAAACTGGTACGTAATCCTGATTACTGGAAAAAGGGCCGCCCCTACCTCGACGCGATCGACTTCAAGATCGTGCCCAACCGCAGCACGCGTGTGCTGGGTTTCGTCGCCGGCGAGTACGACCTGACGTTCGATTCGGATATCACCTTCCCGCTGCTCAAGGACGTGAAGGGCCAGGCGCCGAATGCGGTTTGCGAGGCCCGCCCGACCAATGTGCGATCGAACATCATCGTCAACCGCGATTCACCGCCATTCGACAATCCCAAGATCCGCAAGGCCTTGGTGTTGGCGCTCGACCGCAAGCCGTTCAGCGATATCCTTTCCCAGGGCAACGATGTCGCCGGTGCCGCTTTGCTGCCGCCGCCCACCGGCGTCTGGGGCATATCGAGCGAGGAGCTGGTGAAGCTGCCCGGCTATGACCCGGATGTCGCGAAGAGCCGCGCCGAGGCGCAGGAGATCATGAAGAGCCTGGGATACGGGCCGGACAACACGCTCAAGGTCAAGGTCGCGACCCGCAACATTGCGATCTATCGCGACCCGGCGGTCATCCTGATCGACCAACTCAAGCAAATCTACATCGACGGCGAACTCGAGCCAATCGACACGACCGTCTGGTTCACCAAGATTCAGCGCAAGGATTACCAGATCGGCCTGAACCTGACCGGAGCCGGCGTCGACGATCCGGACGTGATGTTCTATGAGAACTTTCACCACAAGTCGTCGCGGAACTATACCGGCTACCAAAACGCCGAAGTCGAGAAGCTCATCGATCAGCAGTCGGCGGAAACCGATGTCGCCAAGCGCAAGAAGATCGTCGCTGAAATCGAGAAGCAGCTGACCAAGGATGCGGCGCGGCCGACTATCCTCCACAATGTCGCCAACACCTGCTGGCAACCTGCAGTCAAGGGGCTCGTGCTTCAGGGCAACAGCATCTACAACAACTGGCGCTTCGAAGACGTCTGGCTGGATAAGTAGGCGGTTGGATTTAGCGGGAACCAGTAGCGATGGGCGCCTATCTGACGCGACGGTTCCTGCTGATGGCGTTGACGCTGTTCGGCATGTCGGTGCTCATCTTCGTGATGTTGCGCCTGGTGCCGGGCAACGTTGCCGACATCCTGGTGGACTCGGCGGGTATCGTCGATCCTGACGAGAAGGCCAGGATTGTCCACGACCTCGGGCTGGATCGGCCGATCTTCGATCAGTATCTGCATTGGATCGGCGGTCTGGTGCGCGGCGATTTGGGCTTCGCCTTCATTTCCGAGCGGCCGGCGATCGAGGAGATCGCGCCGCGTATTCCGATTACCGCCAAGCTGGCCGGCCTCGCGCTGTTCTTTTCGGTGATCCTCGGCGTCCCGTTGGGCGTGATCAGTGCGGTTCGTCAAAATACCGGGTTTGACTACTTCCTGCGGGTAGTGAGCCTCAGCGGCCTCTCACTACCGTCCTTCTGGCTGGGCCTGTTGATCCTGATGGCCTCGGTGCAGTGGTTCGGCATGATACCGATCTACTCCAACGATCCGCGAGGTTTCTTCGACGAGATGCTGCTGCTCAGCATTCCGGCGGCCGCAGTCGGCTTCCGCGCCTCCTCGCTGATCATGCGCCTGACCCGGTCCTCGATGCTCGAGGTGCTGCGCCAGGATTACATTCGCACCGCGCGCTCCAAGGGGGCATCACTGACGTCCGTCAACTATAATCATGCGCTGCGCAATGCACTTCTGCCGGTAGTCACCATCATCGGTATCGAAGCTGCATTCCTGATCGGCGGGCTGATCGTTACCGAAACAGTGTTCAATATCCCCGGCGTTGCGCGGTTCTTGGTCGAAGCCATCCTGTGGCGCGATTATCCGATCGTTCAGAATCTGGTGATGCTGATCGCCCTGGTGGTGATCGTGGTCAATTTTCTGGTCGACATGGCCTACATGGTCCTCGACCCCCGCATCAAGTACGCAGACTGAGGCATCCATGGCCATCATTGACCACGATGCCGAACTCAACCGGGCCGGCGCCAACGTCTCGAGCCGCTGGGGCCAGGTACTGTTTCTGGCACGCCGCTATCCGCTGGGTGGGGTGGGCGCGATCCTCGTTCTCGTTTTCATTTTGACGGCAGTCTTCGCCGACTTCATCGCTCCATTCGACCCCACCGCGACCAACTCCCGGGCCTCACTTGCGGCCCCCGGAGAGGGCTTTTGGCTGGGCGCCGACTTCATGGGCCGCGACATGTTCAGCCGCATCGTCCACGGCGCACGTATCTCGCTGGCGGTCGGGATGGGTGCGACGCTGCTCGGTGGCGTTCTGGGCGTCGCGATCGGGCTGATGTCTGGATATCTCGGTGGCTGGTTCGACCTCGCGACGCAACGCCTCATGGACATCATGCAGTCGCTTCCACTTCTGGTGATGGCGCTGGTCATGGCTGCAGCTCTCGGCCCGTCGTTGGAAAACACCATTATAGCGATCGCCATTCCACTGGTGCCGACGGTGGCTCGCGTCGTTCGCTCGAGCACTTTGTCGCTTCGTGAGCAACCATTCGTCGAGGCGGCGCGCGCCGTCGGCATGGGTGAGATGCGTATTGCCGTGCGCCATGTCCTGCCCAACACGCTGGCGCCGCTGATCGTCTTGGGAACGGCGCAGCTCGGTTCCGCCATTTTGACCGAAGCCTCTCTTTCTTTCCTCGGTCTCGGCATTCCCGAGCCCTATCCCTCCTGGGGGCGTATGCTTTCCGAATCAGCTGCAGAATACGTACGAACGGCTCCCTGGCTGGTGGTATTTCCCGGTATTGCCATCAGTCTCGCCGTGTTCGGCACCAACCTGCTTGGCGACGCGTTGCGCGACATTCTCGACCCTCGGGAGCGCACGTGAGCGATCTTCTGGAAGTCGAAGACCTGAGCACTTGGTTCTACACCCGCCAAGGGATCGTCAAGGCCGTCGACAACGTAAACTTCAAGGTGGCTTCCGGCGAGACTCTGGGCATTGTCGGCGAATCGGGTTGCGGCAAGAGCATGACGGCGCTGTCGCTGATGCGGCTCATTCCTGACCCGCCAGGCCGCATCGTCTCGGGGTCGGTGAAACTCGCCGGCCGCGATCTGCTCCAGATCAGCGAAGAAGAGATGCGCAGCGTTCGCGGCAATGAGATCTCGATGATCTT